>JAZDMK010000106.1:0-32475 GCA_043800975.1 Bacteroidota bacterium
TACTGTTTGCAGTATAAAATCATGTCCTGAAAAGAATGGCAATGAATTTTTGCTATGTAATGATTGTACTAAATTCCCTTGCAGGCGAATTCGGGATTTGAATAAGCGATATACGATCAAGTATGGAGAAAGCCCTGTCGATAACCTGCAAACAATTAAGAAAATTGGTTTGAAAGAATTTATTAAAGTTGAAAAAGAGAAATGGAAGTGTAAAGAGTGTGGCCAATTAATATGCGTCCATAATGATGTTTGTTTATCCTGTGGTGCAAAAAATCGTTATTTTCCGGAAGCAAAGTAAACTTATTCGTAGTACGACTTAGAGTCGTGCTACGAATGAAATACAAAACTGAAACGACCACCCTTTCGAATGGCCGCTTCCAACAAACAATGTTTAACAAACTACTACAGTATTTTTATTTTTAATCCTATTTTTAGCAAGAACCCGACGGCTTCCAATAGGAGTTTGACTTTTTCCATATGGAGTACGTCCGATTCCGATTAGAACTTGTCTGATTCCAATTAGAACTTGTCTGATTCCAATTAGAACACGTCCGGATCATGGAAGAATCGCGGGAATTCCAGTTAGAACTTGTCCGATTCCAATTAGAACTTGTCTGGTTCCAATTAGAACTTGTCTGATTCCAATTAGAACACGTCCGGATCATGGAAGAATTACAGGAATTCCAATTAGAACCTGTCGGGATCCAGTTGTTTTCAGTCAGATTCGTATTAGAAGAAGTATTTAAAGATGTGTAATCGGAATAGAAGACGGAAGAAAAGCCCCGGTTCCACGCTGCCCCGGGCAAGTGCATAGCCAAAGAGCAGCGGGAGGGGGTTAAAGGCGAATTGTTATATGTAGAAAAATACGGCATGTTGTTGTTTTCTGATATTAAAACGCAGGGATTTTTAAATTATTGTATCGAAAACGAAAATCATTGTTAAAAAATGTAAAAATATTTACATGCTACAGACGACGAGTGACGGTGGGTTGGAGCTAAAACGGTGCAGGTTGGAATGAAGGATTGGAATTGTGAAATAAAAAATGTAATTTTGAGAACGGTATTGATATTTTGTGGAATTAAAAACGAGATAACTCTATTTAAAAAGTAGACACAACAGATAAGTTACAAGATAGGAAAATGGGCATTGGTTTTAATTTATTTTTCATTTTTATCCTTGTTCCAGTGACTGGAATACTCTTCGTGAAATGGTTGATTTCCGGGAAGAAAATCTTTGGAGAAACTTTTTTAATTATTTGGCTTGGGATATTTGGACTTGCTTTAATTTTTGAGGTTGCTCAATGGTTGTCGGCAAAAACTATATTAGAAAAAAAGGACTACTACGGTGAATATGTTGTTAACCGTGACTTTTTCCCAGGCAGGCAATCAGACTGGCAATATGATAATTTTAGATTTGAAATAAAGGATAATGACTCTATTTATTTCCACGTGACAAATAAATATAAAATCCTAAAAACTTATCGTGGATCAATTGCAACTATAAAATCTTACCGTTCGGAACGATTACTAATAAATATGGAGCAACCGACCCACCATATCATGACAAGTAGCCCAACAATTTATCGCAGTGCCTGGAGTTTTTATTTAGTATTTAATTCACCTAAATTTAACAACGTATTTTTCAAAAAGGGAAAATGGAAGCCAAGAGACTAAGCAAAATGAATGAAAACTTAAAATGAAAATAAAACTAATCATACTGTTTACTCTTTCATTTCATATTGTGTTTTGTCAGGACACGATCAGAACCATTACTTTGAAACCAATTAGTGAAATGCCATTGATTCGCATGATGTCGTTGGGTGAAATAAAAAAACAGAATGATTTCAAGAGTGACAGTATAAATAATAGTTCCTTTTGCAAGAAGAAAAGAAAAATGTATGAAGACTCTTGTGCTGTAATCAGCATGATGAATCTGGAAGCGATTAAGTTAGAAGTGTTGGATTTGAATTCAAAAAACACAGGCTTTTACTACTATGTCTATTGTAGCGATGATATTCCGGCATACTATTATTGCGAAGGTTGTGCTGGCCCGCAAGGCCCTATTATTTGTGACCTAACATTCAAAATAGGTAAAAAAGAATTTTCACATATTATTTTAGATGGACCCAGTGGTGAAGTTTTTTATTACGATGACATTCGAAAAATGGCAAAATGAACAAAAATAAATTAATACTTTTTAAAGAAAGTAATGAATCTATAAAAAAAGTTGGAATTACCGATTCCATTGATCTTTAGAAAATGAGGATACTTTTCAGTTGCATATTACTCTTCCTGATCATTCTTCCAAAAGATGTCAAATCTCAAACATACAACCGTACTGATGCAGGAAATATTAACATTAAATATTTAGAGTACTTACTTAAGCAGGAGATAGACTCAGTAAGAAAATCAAAAGGCTTGGATATTTTAATTAACGATTCAATTCTTTATCTGGCCTCAGCCGATCAATCTAAATATTTGTCATCTAAAAAAGAACTAACGCATTTTCAAAAAGAAAATCAGGAAAAGTACAGCCCTCAGAACAGAGCCAACTATTTTGGTGCAGTTAATTATGGTGTAGGTGAAAATGTTTTGTGTTCATCTTTAAATTACCCCCTTGAAAATCTTTACTTAAATGACCAAAATACATATGAAAGCATTGCACATTCGATGATGGAATTGTGGGTAAATTCTCCGGGGCATTATGCGAATATTATAACCAGAGGTTATCACATAACAGGTGTCTCCGTTTATTATAACCCAAAAAAGAATGTGTTCTATGCCGCACAGGTATTTGCGAAAGTAAATCCCTATTACAGATATAAAAATTGTTCATCTTTTTTTCCTTACGAAAAGTACGATGAAGAGCTTGTTAAGAAAAAATTTGTTCCCAATGATGTAAAAATCGATACACATAGAAAGCATGCTTATAAGATTAAAAGGGAAAGTCTGAAAAAAAAATGCTGTTATGACAATCAAACTTCCATTTTTAATTACGAGAGCGTAATGTTAAGGCTTTATAAAGATTCATTATATCTTGGCGTAGAAAAATCACACTTCTCAAGCATAAAACAGTTTTTTAAGAACAAGAAAGATGGAATACTACTGGAGTTTCTCGATTTTGATTATACATACTCTTGCAATTTAATTGACAATACAAGAGTTACGACACGTGAAAACGGAGGCTGTATTTTTAATGGAATCATCACCAGACCCGTATATAGAGACAGTATGTTGTACTATCTTGATTTGTTAAAAAAAGAGTATTCCCGTAATAATGACTACATTTTTGTACCCATAGGGAAATATCCGGATAAATTAAAAGGGAAGAAAATAGATATCAATTTTATAATTCTTCAAAAAAACAGACTTTGCAAAATTATTGAATCGCAAGGGGTCTGTGGTGCACTGATGGAACCTGAGATTCCGCAATTTGGAATTAAACTGAATTTGGATTCAATAAAATACAGGCCAACACAAGAAGCCAAAAGAAAAGAATTTAAAGTTTGGTTTGAACAAAACAGCATTAATATCATAAACCCCGACACACTTTATTACATAAAAAAACTGTTAAAAAAGGATGATCTGTTTGTTAGTAAAATAATACTGAATGCATACGCAAGCGTAGAAGGTAGTCTTGAAAACAACCGATATCTTTATAAAAAACGTGCCGAGAATATCCAGAAAGTATTTCAATCTGAACAGGACTCAACAATTGAACTTACAACAATTACAGAAGAAAATTGGAAATTGTTTTTTAGTCAATTAAAAACATCAAAATTCAGTTACTTACTTGAACTGGATACCAATCAAATAAAGGATTCTGTTAATGTTCCTGAAAATGCACGCGCACTTGAAAACTTACTATCAAAGCAAAGGTACGGCTTGACGACAGTTTTTTATAAGCCAATTATTAATGAACAAAACATTGATAGTTATGCTTTAAATGAGTTTAAAAAATTATGTCAGTTACAAAAGCCTGAATACACTCATCTAAACCGCTTAAAGAAGTTAACTTCCTTTTTACTGTACCGATGTTTAAGCGGGAAAATCCCATTAGATTCAATTAAGATGTATGCTCCGAATAATAAGAAATACAACGAAACAAAAATGCAATTACTTCTTTATGAAATAAAATATGATACAACGAATACCATTTTACCTGACACTGCTTTAAAATTTCTAAAAGAATACAGCATTAACAACAATAAAGATTATACAGCCAAGTATAATTATTTCGCATACTTTTTAAACTATAAGGATATTCTTAATACAAAAGCATCGATACCCGATTTAAAGGAATTTTTAAATATCTTAAAAGATTCTAAAACCGGAGAAAACACTACAGAGGCTTTTGAATTGTATTATCATTTTAATTACCTCAATTATCTTTACTACAAAGGTTGGACATTTGCCAGTGTAGAAAAGTCTTTAAATTTCATTAAGGAGTTTTACAAAAAAAATCCACCTAACGACGACCTCAGGTATCAATTGGCTCTTTACTTTATTTCATTTCGGCAACTTCAAACCAGTTTGGAGTTACTTGAACCATTAATTCAAGAAGATCACTATATCAAAGAAGCTTTCATTTTATACTTAAAATTGTATGATCAACTTCAAATGGCTGGTTTGAAATCAAACTCTGAAGATTTGCTGATAGAAGCTGGAGAAAAGCTTTCTACAATTGATTGGTGTAACCTATTCATCGGTCCGTGTAATATCCGGTTCCAGATTTTTAACAATGAAGCTCTGAAAATGAAATACTGTGAGAAATGTAATTCGAAAAAATAATGTTAAGCTGTACCCCTATGCTTAGCCTATGAAAATATCGAGCCCCTCTAATTTCATACAATATCTTATCTTTGTTTTACTTCATTCACCTGCCTTTCCAGAATAACAAAACTGACAAATGCATAAAAGAGCCATAACACCCATTATCTTAGCATTTCTTACGGTTGCATTCATCGCGGTTTGTTTTGCATTGTTTTTTAACCGGAACTCTAAGCGGCTAACAAAAGTCAAATTTAAAATCGGCGGGATCATCTTGAGTATAACCGCTATGGCATCCGGCTGCATGACAAGTCCGCACTCGACCTGTTATATGACGGGGCCGGGAAGTCCGAGAAGGGAGCATAACTACAGCGCAGGCATTGATGCAGGAATTAAAAACTATACTCTTATCAACGAGGTGAAACTCAATTACCAGTTACAACCCGGTCGTATACTTAATAAGCTTTGTGTTTATGTCGGCCCTGAAGGCAGCTTTGTTTTTCAAAACGGAAATTATTCCTCTACACTTGCTGGGCCCCAGCTGGGCATCCGGTATTACGGCATTCGGCGTCATACATTGTTCTCGGAATTTACTTACAGTAAAAATTTCTGGATAAATAATCAATCTCAGGCAAATGATAATTTCGGCATTAAACTCGGACTATCGCGGAGAGTAATATGGAACCGCTTCTTTGATGCTTTCATCGGGTATACATTTATCAAAAATGAAAGCCCGGTAGCGGGCAACATTACTGTGGGATTGCGATACAGATTAACGTATCGTTTGTAATGATAATGTCATTGGGTTTTGTTTGCGTACTTAAGAAAATTGTCTTAATCACTTCCTCCCGAAATCCGCAGGAATCTCACCCCATTCCGAAGTTTCCCATTTGTAGAGGCGGTTCTTAAAATTGTTTTCCTTCAGCCATATTTGCGCACGCTCGATCAACTCAAATAATTTTACATTCTTAGCACTACGCTCCAACTTCGTATTTGCACGGCCTTTGCGTATCCATGAAATAGCCGTGGCCGAATCGCTGTAAACCGGCATGTTGCTGTTCATCTTTTTTAATAAGGCCAATGCATGAACAATCGCCAGAAATTCACCCACGTTGTTAGTTCCATCGGGAAAAGGCCCCATGCGGAAAAGCTCCGCTCCTTCCATGGTTTCCACGCCTCTGTATTCCATGATACCGGGATTACCGCTGCAGGCAGCATCCACACAAACACTGTCTAACAATGGCTCTCCGGTGAGTGCACTGATTTCCTTGTAGGTTCTTTTTACAGGCTCAATGTAGTAACCTTTGCCCCATGCAGCCTCCGCTTCCTGCTTTGTTGCAAATGATTTATATCGCGCGGCTTCAAAACCCACGACCTGCTTTTTGCATTCATCCCAGGATGCATAGATTCCGGGCACAACGCCCATCCAAACCACGTAATACTTCTGCTTTTTCGACATACTGGCTGTAAAATTAAACAAAACGAGGTGGCAGGCAGTAAATTTCCACTTAAATTTGACACAATTATTTTAACAACCTATTGAATTTCGTAATTCGTAATTTGTAATTCGTAATTAAAAAAATGTTTCATATGAAAAAAGTTTCAATACTGTTATTTACTATGGCAATGCTTATGGAATCAAATCCTGCTTCATCACAAATTAAATATCCCATCACCAAAAAAGTGAATGATGCGGATTTCTACTTCGGCACAAAAGTAGAAGATCCCTACCGCTGGCTTGAAAACGACACCACTGCTGAAACTGCCAAGTGGGTTGATGCACAGAATAAAGTTACTTTTTCCTATTTGGAAAAAATTCCTTTCCGCAATCAGATCAAAGAACGCTTAACCAAAATCTGGAACTATCCTAAATATTCAACACCCTTTTTTGAAGGCAACCGCTATTTCTTTTTTAAGAACGATGGCATGCAAAACCAGAGTGTATTGTATGTTCGTGAAGGAATCGACGGGGAACCCAAAGTACTGATTGATCCCAACACTTTATCAAAAGACGGAACCATTGCGCTGGCAAATTACTCTCCTTCCAAAGGTGCAAAATACTTTGCATACGGTTTATCCAAAGGTGGTTCCGACTGGGAAGAATATTATGTGATTGATCTGAACACCGGAAAGCAACTGGGTGATAAGTTGGAATGGGTTAAATTTTCAGGCATTGCATGGTCGGGCGATGGCTTTTATTACAGCCGTTATGATGCACCTACAGGCTCTGAACTTTCCGCAAAAAATGAAAACCACAAACTGTATTATCATAAAATCGGAACACCGCAGAGCCAGGACATCCTGATCTTTGAAGATCCAAAAAATCCACTGCGTAATGTAGGCGCAGGCACAACAGAAGATGAACGTTTTCTTATCCTGACACAATCGGAATCAACAAGCGGAAACACCTTGGCTGTGCGTGATCTGCAGAAGAACCCACTGAATAATCAATCCATCGGAGCAAAAGGTTTTATTACAATTATCTCTGATTTCAAAAATGAATACAGCGTCATTGACAACGTAGGTGATAAACTTCTTGTGGTTACCAACGATGATGCTCCCAGACAGCGCGTGGTATTGATTGATCCTGCCAAACCCGCCAAGGCCAACTGGAAAACCATTATTCCCGAACAGACTGAAGTGTTGCAAGGCGTGTATCTGATCGGCGGAAAAATTATTACTGTGTACATGAAAGATGCATGCAGCAAGGCATACATCCACAACATCGAAGGTGTCCGCGAAAAAGAATTCCCACTTCCCGGACTGGGAACAGTAGGCGGCTTCTCCGGAAAGAAAGATCAGAACCTTTGTTTCTATAGTTTTACTTCATTCACTTTCCCGACTACAATTTTCAAAACCGATATCTCTGTTGAAAAATCAGAGATTCTTTATAAATCGGATATTGATTTTAAAACCGATGAATACGAAACCAAGCAGGTGTTTTACACCAGTAAAGACGGCACAAAGGTTCCCATGTTTATTGTGCACAAAAAGGGAATCAAACTGGACGGATCCAATCCCTGTTTACTATATGGATATGGCGGTTTTAATGTAAGCCTCACTCCTTCCTTCAGCCTGAGTCGTTTGATATTCCTTGAAAATGGCGGCATTTATGCGATGCCCAACATTCGTGGTGGCGGTGAATATGGTGAAGAATGGCACAAAGCAGGAACCGTTCTGCAAAAACAAAATGTATTTGATGATTTTATTGCTGCAGCAGAATATTTGATTCGTGAAGATTACACTTCTTCGCAAAAGCTTGCCATCATGGGCGGATCGAACGGGGGCTTACTTGTAGGTGCCTGCATGACACAACGTCCTACCCTTTTCAAAGTTGCGATTCCACAGGTAGGTGTAATGGATATGCTGCGTTATCATAAATTTACCATCGGCTGGGCATGGGCCGGGGATTATGGCACCAGCGCCGACTCTGCACAGTTTCTGTATCTGCATAAATACTCTCCGCTTCATAATATTAAAACTGGCGTGAGTTACCCCGCAACACTGGTATTAACCGCAGACCGCGACGACCGTGTTGTTCCTGCACATTCCTTTAAATTCATTGCTACCTTGCAAGAGAAATACAAAGGAACCAATCCGGCAATCGTTCGCATCGAAAAGATGGCAGGACACAGCGCCGGAAAGCCCACATCGAAAGTGATTGAAGAAATGGCCGACATTTATTCGTTTATCTTTTTCAATCTGGGAATGACACCGAAGTACTGAAAAGACGGAAGACCGTAGACAGAAGTCGGAAAGCGATTCCAATGAATTAGGCAAGTTAATTTACATTTGATATAAAAAAAAATCCCGGTCGAAGCCGGGATTTTTTTTATTCGAAACCAATCTTGTTAAAATAAAAGACGGTTCTTTTTTGCTTTTGCTTTTTATCTTTGATACGTTGATAGCCGTATGTAATGAAATAATTGTCATACCAGAAATCCATGTCACTACTCCAGTTTGATTTCACTTTATCATCCTCACTCATAGTTTCAATCTTCGTTTCGGTTTTACCTTCAATTACAGAGTTTCCACTAACGATTTTTGAAGAAATTGCGCCTCCTGTACTGTATGTCAAAATGATATTATCTCCATCAGGCATTACTTTCACGCGTTCTTTCAAATTAAAAGTCAGAATATCCCACACTTCAAAACTGTTATTGAAAAGCAATTCACCTTCTTTATCAAAACCGGCAACGAGTGCGTGTGTGTAGCGGTATCCATCAAACACGCGTCGCACTTCGGTTTGCATTTTTCCGTTTACATAAGTGGTATAATATTCATAATGGTACTGCGGGTAATAAGCTTCAGCCACCATGATAAAATGATCTTTACGGGGAATGATGTCGTGCACCAGTAAAGAATACTGAATGTCCATCGCCTTTCCTTTTTTCTTTGCCTTATCCATTTTTTTATCAAGCTTTGTTTTGCGTTTAGCATTCATGTAGCTAAACAGGTCCTCAAATTTTGAAAATGGATAAAACTGAATATAATCCTGTGCTTCATCGGTAAATTTGGCGAAATACAAACCCACCGCTTCATTGGTATAACCAGTAGAATATGGTGACATCGGATTTCTTAATTTAACAACAAGATTATCATAAGTTCCAATAATAATCGACTCCTTGTCATTTACTCGATAAAACTTTGCATTATTCAGGATTTTATTCCCTTTTGTTTTTAACGCAAGCTTCTGCACTTCTTCACCATCAGAATTATAACGATACAAATATGCGTTTGCTGATTTTTTATCAGGTCGGTTTTTAATAAACACAACTACTCCGGGCTCACCTTTTTTATTGTCAATCTGGCTTCCAACAGCAAAAGAATGTTTTTTAAAATTGAAATTCTGTACATTTTCTTTTCCTGATTCCACATCCATTGACATGGCAAATGGTTTCAACCTTGTCATTGTAACACCCGTTAACGTAGGGATGCAAGTGTAGGTAAAACAACCCTGAAAACAACCAGCAATAGCAGGAGGCATCTTCCATCCGGAGATATAGGCTCTGCCGTTTAGCACTTTAAAATCCATAACACCCGTTTGTGCATCAAGTTTTCCTGTAACCGATTTTGATTTTCCATCCTTCACATCCACCGTTAAAATAGCAAAGTCACCTTTGTTATTGGTCATAAAAGCCGCTTCTGATGCGTACTTGCGGTTTCGGCCCAGCATAATGTATAACTGTTTGCCGGCTTCGTCGTAGTAATATTTAATAAAGTCAACAGCACCCGGAATGGCAATATCCTCAGACCACACTTCTTTTAAATCTGTATTATACTTTGTTACAATCCACTTTCTTCCTTCTTTGGTTTTTTCATCGTCATCATAAAACAACAACACACCCTCTTTTCCGATAGGCACAATATTGTAGTTGTTCGAAGTGCGTTTGGTTTCAAATTCAACACGCAGGGGCTTTTGCTTTTGTGCATACAGGTGATTCATCATACCCGGCAACACAAACAAAAGAATCAGAAAAAATAGGTGTTTCTTCATAATATTATTTTTTACAAATGTATTTTATATATGGTAAAAAACAAACATTTTCTCATTTTTTTATATTTTCAGATAGCAAAAAAAAGGGCAGATAAACTGCCCTTCAATTTTTAACATGACAATAATTATTGTTTGCAAATTTTTATCTGCTCAGATATTCCATTTGAAGTTATCAGTTTTACTATATAAAATCCATTTGCAAATCCACTGATGTTTATTTGTAATGAAGATTTATCAATACTTTGAGACAACAACAATCTTCCGAATAAATCATACATAGTGAGGAGTCCGCCATTCTCGAAATTTTCGATATTGAGCATTCCAGTTGTTGGATTCGGGTAAATATGAAGGTTTGAAACAAAAGAATTTTCATTCACACCGACAGGCTGACAACCTGCACCAGGATTAGCATACACAGAAATTGCATTCACAATACCAACAAAATCGGCAGCAACAGGAATCGTCCAGTTTGCACCAATACTATTGTCAAGAAGCGGATCACATAAAACAAGCGAATAACCTGTACCATTAGGTTCTGTGGGCCAGGGTGCTACTGTACGATAAGTAAGTGAATCAAGAATATTTGCCGAAGCATCGAGCAATGATATCTTTTCTCCTGAATTACTAAGCGATCCGGATGTCCACTGATAAAAAGTATTTCCAAAAAATGCATTTGCTTTAACAGAATCTTTTGCAAGCAAAACATAAGAGCCCGGTGCAACGACCGTTTGCGGGAATGTATAGACAACAGCATTCGCGATGTTAAATCCACCAAAATTTACATATTCAGTTCCATTATTCAGGAATTCAACAAATTCAAGAGAATCTGTTCCTGATTCCGGTGGATTAAACATGATTTCAGTTATTACGATATTGGCAGGGATTCCGGAAGTACTCAAAAACAATACAAACATTTGCTGTGTTGCCATAGGATTTCCAGTTGCATCCTCAACATTCTGAATGTACAAGGTATCAGGCAATCCACTAATAAGGGGTGTGGAAAGTGAAAGGATAACACTGTCGGAAGATGCCGTTAATGTTGCACTTCCAATTCCCGCCAGACCTGTATAATTTCCAATTGTTTGAGCAGTTGTTGGATCCAGCACTTCACTGAATCTTACTTTTACAGTACTTAATGTGATGGGTGTTGCAGTCAATGCAGTCGGAGGAATGATATCCAGTGTTCCAAAAACAATAATAAACATTTGCTGCGTTGCCATTGGGTTTCCTGCAGTATCTTCAACAGTCTGAATATACAGAGTATCCGGCACACCAGCGATAAGCGGCGTTGAAAGAGCTAAAATGACACTATCGGCCGAAGGAGTTAATGTTGCACTTCCAATTCCGACAAGACCTGTATAATTTGCAATTGTCTGCGATGTAACAAGATCCACTACTTCACTAAATTTTACTTTAACAGTATTAAGACTAACAGGCGTAACAGTCAGTACTGTTGGGGGGATAATATCAACTGCACCATAAATAACAATAAACATTTGCTGAGCAGCCATGGGATTGTGGTTGGAAGATGTGTCCTGAACGTTATTGATGTATAATGTATCAGGCACACCCATCGTAAGTGGCGTGCTCAAAGTCAAAACAACAGTATCAAGTCTGACCAGTCGAATTGCAGAGGTTAGTGTTCCCAACCCTGTATAATTAGCAACGTTTTCAGCAGTGATATCTACAGGTTCTGAGAAAACAACCTTCACGTTACTGAGTGAAGTTGCCCATGCACTATTCACTACAGGAGGAATCATATCGCTTGTAGGGGTAGCAGTAACTTCAAAATTATCAAATCGATTATTGCCGGAGGCACCTGATGCGCCGGATACAGTTACACGCAGATAAACTGCTGTTGCACCATTTAAAGCGGTTATGGCTCTTAAATCAACCGTGTCTTTTATCCAAGTTGAGGTAATGTTTGCCGTATTGTTTCCACATGCAGTAAAAGTAGAGCCATCGGTACTGTATTCCCAAACATGTGTGTTAAAGCCAGTGCCAGTTCCACGCGTTGCAAAGATTGCCAATGCATCTTTATAGCCTGTCATAGAAAATTTAAATACAATGCTTTTGCTATTTGCTGTTAGATTCAATGGACTTAAAGCCATAGTAGCAGCTGGTGGCACACGATTGTCACCAAGAGTAGTTCCCCCAAATGAACTCAGTTCTGTTGCCTGAAGCCAGGCAGATGAGCCGTTTGTTCCATCAAGATAAACTGTAGCCACATTATCCTGAGCACCTGAGTCACAAGGTAAAATTAATGGAGTGTTCGGAGCCGCTGCTAGTCCGTTAAAGTGCCATGCAGCCAACAAACTTTGAGCATTGACAGGACTGGAAAAAATCGCAACTGAAATTGCAATAACGAAATAAAATAGATTTTTTTTCATGTGTTTTTATTTTTATCAAAAATACGATGTTTGTGTTTGTGGATTGTTAAGTCAACAATAATTTTCAAAAGATTAATAAATAAAAAAGGGCTGACAAAAGTCAACCCTTCTTAGATATCATGGTTATTTATTTTTTGTCATCTTTTACTTCTTCAAAGTCGACATCTGTAACTTCAGCATCACCCGGAGCTTTTTCCTTGCTTTCACCACCGGTTGTGTTCTCAGCATTTGGATTTGCCTGCTGTTGTTCCTGTGTAGCTTTGTACATTTCTTCAGAAGCAGCTGACCATGCTTGATTTAATTTCTCAATGGCAGGATCTAGTGCAGCGAGATCGCGGTTTTTATGAAACTCCTTCAATTCATTCAAAGCAGTTTCGATGGTTGCTTTTTTATCAGCCGGAACTTTTTCACCAAATTCCTTCAACTGTTTTTCTGTTTGAAAAATCAGTGAATCGGCCTTATTTAATTTATCCACTTCCTCTTTCGCTTTACGATCAGCTTCGGCATTGGCTTCCGCTTCATTCTTCATTTTTTTAATTTCTTCATCTGTTAAACCAGAAGAAGCTTCAATACGAATATTCTGTGTTTTACCGGTTGCTTTATCTTTAGCTGAAACATTCAGAATTCCGTTTGCGTCAATATCAAATGAAACTTCAATCTGAGGAACTCCACGCATAGCAGGTGGAATACCATCCAGATGGAAGCGGCCGATTGTGCGGTTATCTCTCGCCATGGGGCGTTCACCCTGCAGTACATGAATCTCAACAGATGTCTGACTGTCTGCAGCCGTTGAAAATGTTTCTGATTTTTTTGTTGGAATGGTTGTATTGGATTCAATCAGTCGTGTAAACACGCCACCAAGAGTTTCAATACCTAATGAAAGCGGAGTAACATCGAGCAATAAAACATCGGTTACTTCGCCGGTAAGAACACCGCCCTGAATGGCAGCACCCACGGCTACTACTTCGTCGGGGTTTACACCTTTAGAAGGTTTTTTACCGAAGAATTTTTCAACCAATTCCTGAATCGCAGGCATACGTGTTGAACCACCTACTAAAATTATTTCATCTATCTGCGACAAATTAAATCCTGAATCAGCAAGTGCTTTTTTGCAAGGCTCAAGTGTGCGTTGGATTAAATCATCACAAAGTTTTTCAAATTTTGCACGGGATAATGAACGCACCAAATGCTTGGGAACGCCGTCTACCGGCATGATATAAGAAAGATTTATTTCTGTTGATGTTGAACTGGAGAGTTCTACTTTCGCTCTTTCTGCTGCATCTTTCAAACGCTGTAATGCAATCGGATCCTTACGAAGATCAATACCTTCATCGCCTTTGAATTCATCGGCCAGCCAGTCGATAATGCGCTGATCAAAATCATCACCGCCAAGATGTGTATCTCCATTGGTTGATTTTACTTCAAATACACCATCACCCAATTCTAAAATTGAAATATCAAATGTACCGCCACCCAAATCAAAAACTGCGATTTTAATATCTCTGTTACGTTTGTCAAGACCATATGCAAGCGCAGCTGCAGTGGGCTCGTTAATAATTCGTCTTACGGTTAATCCAGCAATTTCACCTGCTTCTTTGGTAGCCTGACGTTGTGAGTCATTGAAATAAGCAGGAACTGTAATAACAGCTTCCGTTACTTCGTGACCAAGATAATCTTCTGCGGTTTTCTTCATTTTTTGAAGAACCATGGCTGAAATTTCTTGTGGAGTATAGAGGCGTCCGTCAATATTAACACGTGAAGTATTGTTTTCACCTTCAGTTACGTCGTAAGTAACTCTGTTCTTTTCAAGCTGAACATTATTGAACGGTTCGCCCATAAAGCGCTTAATAGAATATATGGTTTTCTTAGGATTGGTAATGGCCTGTCTTTTGGCCGGATCACCAATTTTGCGTTCGTTGTTTTCGATAAATGCAACCATGGATGGAGTGGTTCGTCTGCCTTCACTGTTGGGAATAACAACAGGCTCGCTTCCTTCCATTACTGCTACACAGGAGTTCGTAGTTCCTAAGTCAATTCCGATAATTTTTCCCATTTGGATATTTTTTAAATTGTTCGTGCCCGTTTGTCAATCTTTATGCCATGCATAAAAATCAGACTTCTTTATGCAAAAATGACACAGGCGGGAAGTATCAAGCAGATAGGGATGTCACATTTATGACACAATGACAGAAGAAGTAAAATAATGTTGAATTTCTTTCAGCAATAAATTTACTGAAAATTCAGGCTTTGCATAGCAGGGCTTCCTGTTTTCAGGTAGTTCTGCGAATTGAGATCAAATTTTCTCCCCCCGAATACTTTGTTATAACGACATGAAAACACGCCATATCCATTTACAATATTAGTATAGTCAGGCTTTTCAATTAAAACTCCATTAGAGGGTTCATTGGTTTCCATGTATGTCGTTATCTCATCACCTCCAACAGTAAAAATAAAATCGAAATGACAATTCGGATCAGTAGATTTACCAATGTGTCGGATGATATTTGGATTTACCTCAAGCTTTGAAGCAAGCCATGTAAAAAAATTTTCTCCTGACATTTCGCACTCCAGGTTTCCTTCTCCTGACAAACCAGATCCTTTATACGAACCTAAACTCCAGTCAACACATGTATCTTTTATTATATGCGTAACTGCATCTTCTTCATTATAAAAGAACCGCGCAATAAGTTCATAACTCCTGCCATTAACAGCTTCAACCCATTTAGTATTTAATGTAATAAAATCCCAAACGTTTGGATCTTGCACATTGGGCTTTGCAAAATTCACCGAATAAGTTGTATTTGCTAAGAAAGCAGGTTTACTGGCTGCAAAACTTTTAACAATTTTAATTTTTGCGTATGCCTCATTTCCTGTCGTTGTATTTTTAGCAATAATGCGATATTCTGCTTCTGAATTAATAGCATTTGTAGTACCTAAGGGAGTATAGAGATAATATAATTTCTGGGCAGGACTGGGAAATAATCCGCTTTCCTTATTATACAAAATAGTATCTTTTAGCTGATACGTTGCTTTCAATCCACCCCATTCATATTTTTCTAAAGAGACCTGCATTTCATCACCGTAGTTTGATGAATCAGGCACGGCAGCCATTTGATAAGCATTTCCATCACCTAAAAAAGCTTTGCTAACACGAATAAATTGTATAGAATCAGCCGGGTCAATCAATCCGTAAATTACTGTAATTTCTTTGTAATCGGCCGTCAAATCAATGTCTTTGCGGCATGACGCTATGGATAATGTTACCAATGCCAATAAGATGAACTTTTTCATTTTCTACTTTTTTTTCTTACGGATACAAAATTATAAAAAAAATATCATCTAACTACTACTTTCACTTAAATGTACCATCTTTGCAAAAAAAACAGAATAAACGATGAACACTTTTACATCAAAAAATCTGTCGAAAATTACAACACATGTCTTGCAGGAGATGAAGAACCATGGCGAGAAGATCGGCATGCTCACTGCCTATGATTATTCTTTTGCGCGCATTCTGGATGAAGCCGGCGTTGATGTAATACTCGTCGGAGATTCTGCCTCTAATGTGATGGCCGGATTTAAAACCACTCTACCGATAACCCTGAATGACATGATTTACCATGCTTCCTCCGTTGTTCGTGCTGTTCAGCGTGCGCTGGTAGTGTGCGACCTTCCTTTTGGGACTTATCAGGGAAATTCAAAAGAAGCACTGAATTCTGCAATCCGCATCATGAAAGAATCAGGCGCCAGTGCAGTGAAAATGGAAGGTGGCGTAGAAATCCGCGAATCCGTTGAACGAATCATTTCAGCCGGTATTCCAGTTATGGGTCATCTGGGACTTACACCTCAGGCAATTCATAAATTCGGGACCTACGTAGTGCGTGCGCGTGAAGAAAAAGAAGCAGAAAAATTATTTCAGGATGCTTTGATATTACAGTCTTCCGGTTGCTTCTCCATTGTGCTGGAAAAAATTCCTGCACAGCTTGCGACACGTGTTTCAAAAGAAATCACCATACCAACGATTGGAATCGGCGCAGGCTCGGGCGTTGACGGACAAGTACTCGTGCTTCACGATATGCTCGGAATTAATCAGGAGTTTTCACCCAGATTCTTACGCCGTTATCACAATCTTCATGAAGAAGTGCTGAAAGCTATTACAAATTACATCTCAGATGTTAAAAATCTGGACTTTCCTAACGAAAAAGAGCAGTATTGATTTTTTATGTCAAGACAACCCATCGAAAAAAAAGAAATACAAACCCCGGTTATTATTTATGAAGATAATCACATTATCGCAATAAATAAACGTCCTTCTGAAATTGTTCAAGGTGATAAAACCGGAGACATTCCACTTTCAGAACTTTTAAAAATCTACATTAAGAATAAATACCACAAACCCGGAAATGTTTTCTGCGGTGTAGTGCATCGTCTCGATCGTCCTGCCAGTGGGGTGGTGTTGTTTGCAAAAACCTCTAAAGGTTTGACACGCCTGAATAAAATTTTTCACGATAAAGAAATCAAAAAAACATATTGGGCAGTTGTAGCAAAATCACCCGAGCACCCGCAAAAAAAACTGAGTCATTATTTACTTCGCAACGAAAAACAAAATATCAGCCGCGTTGTGAGTGAGGGCACAACTGGCGCGCAGCTTGCCGAACTCGAATATGAAATCATTGCCAATGCCGGAAATTATTTTTTGTTACAAATAAACCTGATTACCGGCCGTCATCATCAGATTCGCGCACAGCTGGGCGCTATCGGCTGCCCGATCATGGGAGATAATAAATACGGATATCCCAGAAACAATCGCGATTATTCCATTCATCTGCATGCAAGGAAAATAGAATTCATTCATCCTGTCAGTAAAGAAACTATCGTTATTACTGCTATTCCACATGAGGATGTTGTCTGGAAAAAGTTTGAAAACATTATTTAAGAATTCATGAAAAAGATTTTTTCACTGTTACTTTCCATCACTTTCATTTTATTAAGTAATACTGTAAAAAGCCAGTATTATGATATTGGCAATGATCCTGCTTCGGTGAAATGGAAATTGATATCAACAGAACACTTCCGTATTGTTTTCCCTGAAGAATTTGCTAAAGAAACGCAAAGGCTCGCCAATCAGATGGAAAAGATGTACATTCCTGTCAGCAAATCTTTAGATCATCAACCCAGAAAAACAACGATCATTATTCATAATCGCAGTATTGTTGCAAACGCCTATGCAATATGGGCACCCCACCGCCTTGAATATTATACCGCCGCACCACAGAGCAGCTATGGGCAGGACTGGCTTGAACAATTGTCAATTCATGAACTGCGACATATGGTTCAGATGGATAATTTAAATCATGGTCTGACAAAATTTGCATCTTACATTTTTGGTGAGCAGGTAACTGCATTGGTTTTGGGATTCTACATCCCTAACTGGTTTATGGAAGGAGATGCTGTTGCCACAGAAACTGCATTATCAACAACCGGCCGCGGACGCGTTCCCGATTTTGAAATGGAAGTACGCGCGCAAACGCTGGATAAAATCCGCTTTAAGTATGATAAGGCAACTTTAGGATCTTATAAAGATTTTGTTCCCAACGAGTATAATCTGGGTTATCTGATGGTGGCAAACACCCGCAGGATATACGACTCAAAAGTTTTTGAAACTGCCGCACGCTTATCCGGAAAAGCACCCCTCAGTATTATTCCTTTTAACCGTGGTCTTTATAAAACAACAGGAATGCGCAAAGCTGGTCTTTATAATAGAACCATAAAAGATTTAGACAGCCTCTGGAAAATTCAGGATCAGAAAACAAAAACAACTTCATTTGAATGTCTTTCACCAAAAAGCAAATCCTATACACATTATCAATTCCCGCACTACATCAATGATTCAACGATCGTATGTGTTCGCAGCTCATTCAATGACATTGATCGTTTGCTTGTATTAAAAAAGAAAAACGACCCATCTGTTTTATTTACTCCCCGATTCTACAACCCGGTCAGTCTGTCGGTTTCCGGAATTATTAAAAATAAAAATTCGGAAGAACCATGTCTTTCTGTTTCCAATCAAAAAATTGTGTGGGCCGAGATTCAATACGATAAACGCTGGGAACAACGCAGCTATTCGAACATTAAAATTCTGGATCTAAAAAGTGGCAAAGCAAAAAAACTGACAAACAAAAGTCGTTTGTTTGCACCTGCCATTCGCCCCGATGCCCAGCAGATCGCGGCCATCGAGATTACCGAAAAGAACAAATATTCCATCGTAATTCTGAATGCAACAGATGGAAAAGAAGTCAAACGGTTTTCATTACCTAAGAACGAATTTATTGTAACGCCCGACTGGTCGGAGGATGGAAAACAAATTGTTGCGATGTATATCACCAAAGAAGGAAAAGGAATTTTTGTTCTGAATACCGAGACGATGGAATACAAAGTAGTTCTTCCGCCTTCTGTGATTGAAAAATCAAGACCCCGCCTGCGAAATAATTTTGTTGTTTTTACGGCTGCCTATTCCGGCATTGATAATATTTATGCATTGAATCTGAATTCACAGGAAATGTTTCAGGTTACTTCTTCGCGCTATGGTGCTAACGATGTAAACATTTCACCGGACGGAAATAAAATTGTTTATTCCAATTACACATCCAATGGATTTGAAATTGCGGAATGTCCTTTTAAACCTGAGCTATGGAAATCTGTTCATGAAACACCCGACCAATCCATTAAACTTTATGCTTCGTTGTTAAAAGATGAAATGCCGATGCAGGCGATTGAATCATTGCAAAAGGACTCTGTTTACACTACAAAACCTTACCGAAAAATCACCCATCTTTTTACCTTTCACAGCTGGGCTCCTGTTTCTCTCAATCTCACCAACTACAATATCTCCCCGGGATTGACACTACTTTCTCAAAACCATCTGGGAACGACAATGACAACTTTAAATTATTCATACTGAACGTCTGATCAGACACAATCGGTTTCAGGCAGTGTTATATACAAAGGCCTATATCCAGCATTCTACATAGATGGTGAAAAAGGCAGTCATACATACAAATCAAATGATACATCAGACGTAAAAAAATATGTGTATGATGAAGACAAAATAAGTGTCGGCATGTATGTTCCTTTGAACTTCTCTTCCGGAAAATATTTCCGCTACATTGCACCACGGGTAATTTTCGAATTCGTTCACAGAAACCCGAAAGATTCATTGCCCGAAGAAATGTTTACCGGAGATTACCGTGCAATGACATACAATCTGTATGCCTACAACCTTCTACGCTCCAGCAAACGCGACGTTCGCAGCCGCTGGGGTCAGGTAATAAACGTTACCTATCGCCATACACCATTCGGTGGAAATGATTATGGTAGTGTGCTTGCATTGCAGGGTGCGCTGTATCTTCCTTCGCCTGTTCGTCACCATGCTTTCCGAATCGGATACGACTACCAAAAAATTACTGACTGGAAGAATGGAAATGTTTTCGACAACGTAGTATCCTATCCGCGTGGCTATGAATCGGAGGTAAACCAGACTTTACAGATGGTCTCTTTGAGTTATAAACTCCCTTTGATTTGTCCTGATTTCAACGTGGGTTCTTTGGTTTACTTCAAAAGAATCAAAATGAATTTATTCATGGATTATGCTAAAGGCGACATACTTTATGGATCAACGCTGAACAGAGAATATCTGTCGTATGGTACAGAAATCACTTCCGACACACATTTCCTTCGCCTTTGGATTCCTTTCGATGTGGGCTGCCGCCTCTCCTACATTCCTGATAAGGAAAAAGTATTTCCTGAACTTTTATTCAACATTGATTTAAGCGGATTTTAATAACTTTTGATTTTACAGAATGAATTTTCTTACAAAACTCCTCATCTCAACACTCGCCGTAGCCTTTGCTGCATATATACTTCCCGGAGTTAGCATTGATCGGTTTACGACTGCAATTCTTGTTGCACTTGTTATTTCAGTGCTAAATTTTTTTCTAAGACCCTTGCTAATTTTGCTAACATTACCTGTAACCGTTTTTACGCTGGGCCTTTTTCTGATTGTGATCAATGCAATTATTATTCTGATCGCAACGGAATGGGTGGATGGCTTTAAGGTAGAAAGTTTTGGATACGCCGTATTATTTAGCGTAGTACTTTCATTAACTACCTCAATTCTTGAAAGCTTTAATAAAAAGCCACAACCACCGGATGACGGGCAATTCCGGATGTAAAACTATTTTACGATTTCAGCTTCCGTCTTTTTTGATTTGTAACGTGCAAAAAACTCACCGCCCAGATGCGTACATTGTGCAAGCGAAGTGCTTTTTTCTCTTTGCAGGTAAATCTGCGCTTTCCCAAGATTCATATCTGCAATACGGGAACCATCGAAAGAAATAAACTGATCTCCTACCTTATCCGAATCAAAACTTCGAATACCACTCTTTGAATCTTCAATGTATAACGTTACTTTTTCACCATTGGCAATGGCAGGTCCATCCCATGCTACACGGTTTTCGCCTTTGGCAGAAAATACTTTTCCCTGTGATGAAATAATTTCGAGTGGAAAAATGAACTGCGCGTTTTTAAATACTTTTTTATCACAATCCGTGTATTCAAAACGAAAGACCTGTGGAAGCGGGCATTGTTTTTCCCATGAATAATAGGCACCACCAAAGAGCAATGTCGATTGTTTCATCTCCTCATCATTAAATAGAATTTTGGCAGGATTGCTAAGAATTAATGTTGTACCGTTCGTGCCTCCGAAACGGAAAGTGGCACTGGCCGACAGAGATTCATCAGGTGCATTGTACGTTACATCATAACTCTGAAAAATTTCAGTTTGCTTCACTGTATCGCTTTGAGCTGTTTCATTCGATTTACACGAAACTAAAAACGAAATACAGGAAATTAGAATGATTGGCAAATAAACTTTTTTCATAGGATTGATTTTGTATTGTAAATTTAGAAAAAATTTATCAATTCTAACTTTTGGCATGTTTTTTATTGATCTTTGCATTCTCAAATTACAAAAAACTTAAAATTAATACTTATGAAAACCCTTCAAACAATTCTGATTTCATCTCTCTTTCTGCTTTTTGTAACTTCTGCCAGTGCCCAGGTTAAATACAAATCCGTTGCAGGAAATTTTTCTGTTTCACTGCCCGGTACACCAGAAGAATCATCACAGGATGTTGAAACTGAGGTTGGGACAATTAAAATGTACAGTTTTATGTACCAACCTGCCAGTGGCACCCCAATATTTATGATTGCATATTGCGATTATTCTGAAGAAGCAATAAAAGCTTCAAATGCTGAAACTCTTCTAACTAATGCCATGGATGGCTTTTTGAAAAGTCTGGAAATTCCTAAAGAATTATCAAAAATGGTTAAACTAGATAAGAAATATGATGGCATTTACTTTCAAGGTAAGTCATCTCAGTATTCTACCAAAAATTATAATTATCTGGTTGGCCCACGCCTTTATCAGGTTGCTGTTTTGAGCCTGGGTGATTATATTTCAAAATCTGAATACGATAAGTTTTTTGATTCTTTCAAACTACTGGATAAATAAATTTCCAAGCCTCTTCGGAGGCTTTTTTTATTGTCTTTTCTATCTTTGAAGAATATTTCATTCTTTAAGCAATTGTCTGATAAAATAATTTTAATTGAAAATGCATGCGAAAACAACCTGAAAAGTGTTTCGCTTTCATTGCCCCATTACAGGCTAATTGCTGTTACTGGCGTATCGGGTAGCGGCAAATCATCGCTGGTAAAGGATGTTATTTCACGCGAAGGACAGCGATTGTTTTATGAATACTTCCTTAACCGCTTTCAATCCGGCAAAAAACCTGCTGCCCCGAAAACCTCGCGCATAGAAGGACTGTTTCCGGTTATTACTGTTGATCAGAATCATGTAGTTCGAAATCCACGCTCTACCGTTGGCACACTTACTGAAATTCATGATTACCTTCGTCTGCTTTTTGCAAGACTTGGGAAAAGCGATCTGACAAATGATACCGCAAACCGATCCCTTTTTTCTTACAATCATCCCGATGGGCAATGCCCCGCCTGCAAAGGTTTGGGAGTTCAGGACAGAATCGATCCTGATAAGATTGTCGGCGATCCGGAAAAATCACTTCGAGAAGGTGCACTTGTTTTAACAACACCGAACCATTACATCATTTATTCTCAGGTCACCGTGGATGTGCTCGATGAAGTATGCCGAGCGGAAGGATTTACGGTTGACATTCCCTGGAAAGAACTTACGGAAGAACAAAAAAACATTATCTGGTACGGAACCGAAAAAATCAAAATTCTTTTTGGAAAACATCCACTCGAATCACGTTTAAAATGGAGCGGCATTACAGCAAAGCCACGCGAAGAAGGATTTTACAAAGGTATACTTCCTGTGATGGAAGAAATTTTAAAACGCGATCGCAATCCGAATATTCTACGCTTTGCACGCTCTTTCACCTGTACTGAATGTCATGGTAAACGCCTTAATCAAACAGCGCTCTCATTCAAACTCTGGAATAATAATATTGATGAATTTTCATCTTTAAGTCTTTCTAAACTTTTGCATTTTTTTTCTGAACTGAATTTCAGTGATTCTGAAGCAATCGTTGCAAAACCTGTAATTGATGCATTGCTGAAAAGAGCTAGTGTGTTAAATGAGCTTGGATTAGGGCACCTAACACTTTCACGCGAATCTACTACCCTTTCTGGTGGTGAAGCCAGCCGTATACGACTTGCCAATCAGGTTGCAACCGGTTTACGGAACGTCTTGTATATTCTGGATGAACCCAGCGCCGGGCTTCATGTATCGGAGCAAGATAAACTGCTTGGAATTCTGAAAGAACTTGTGAATAATGGAAACACTGTTATTGCTGTTGAACACGATGAAGCCACCATACGAACAGCCGATTGGATTTGTGATATTGGACCCGGCCCCGGCAAAGAGGGCGGTGAAGTTTTGTATAACGGAACTACAGATAATTTTTTATCAAATCCACCCGCAGTCAGTATTACCGGCAAATATCTTTTGAAAGAAAAAAAGGGGCCATCACAAATAAATCCTCCATCCACTTTTTTTGAAATTAAAAATGCAGTTAAAAATAATTTAAAAAACATTACTGCACATTTTGGACTTTGCGCTTTTAATGTAATCACAGGCGTTTCAGGAAGCGGCAAATCCAGCCTGGCGAATTCGGTTATTGAATTTATTTCTGAAAACAAAAGCAATAACGACATTCCCTTTAAACGTGTGATTCATGTGGATCAGACGCCAATCGGACGCACGCCCAACAGCAACCCCGCAACTTATACAGGTTTATCCGATCATATTCGTGATCTGATGGCCTCGCTGGATGAGTCTAAAAAAAGAAATTTCAAGAAAGGACAGTTTTCATTTGTTGTGAAAGGCGGTCGTTGTGAGGCATGCAGTGGTGCCGGTGTGCAGGAAACAGGAATGCATTTTCTGGGGAACATTGAAGTAATTTGTGAAGAATGTAATGGAAAACGATTCACAGATGAAACCCTTTCCATCCATTTTAATGATAAAAACATTTTCGATATCCTTGAATTAACGGTTGATGAAGCACATTCCTTTTTTGAAGGACAAAAGAAAATCACATCCATTACAGGCTTACTAATTGACTTGGGTTTAGGTTATTTGAAAATCGGCCAACCCTCCACTACCCTTTCCGGTGGCGAAGCACAGCGCATCAAGCTGGCTTACGAACTGTCGAAAAACACAAGCGGTCACACACTTTATATTCTTGATGAGCCGACCACAGGCCTTCACATGGCCGATATTGAAATATTACTGAAAGCTCTACGGCAGCTAACTTCAAAAGGTCATACTTTAATTTGTATCGAACACGATGCTGAATTTATTTTGCAAAGCGACTGGGTTATTGACCTTGGACCCGGAAGCGGAGATGCAGGCGGAACACTAATAGCTGAATCCACACCTTATGATTTATTAAAGAACAAGGATTCAATAACGGGCATTGCATTACAAAATTATATTGAAGGAAATTTCTCGAAATTTTCTCCGTCAAAGAACCATGAAATCCTTCAGCAAACAAAGCCCATCGAACTGAATGGTGTTAGTACAAATAACCTGAAATCAATTGACAGTACATTTCCCATCAATCAGGTCACTTTTGTTTGTGGCGTTTCAGGAAGCGGAAAATCATCATTGGTTTATGACACATTGTTTTCAGAAAGCCAGCGCCGGTTCATGGATGGAATGTCATCCTACATTCGCCAGTTTATTGGCAAAGCCGGAAATGCAGTTTTAGAATCAAGCCACGGACTGACACCTGCTATCGCTTTACGCAAAAAGAAAGCAAGCCACAACCCGCGATCCACGCTGGGAACCTACACAGGAATCTATGATATGTATCGTTTGCTTTTTAGCCGTATCGCATCAAATGCATCCGGTGAAAAAGCTGGTTACAGTTCCTTGTTTTCATTTAACCATGATGAAGGAGCCTGTCCTTGCTGCAAAGGAATAGGAACGATCACCGTTTGTGATCCGGAAAAAATAATTACAAATCCTGAAAAGTCACTCATTGCAGGTGCTCTCGACGGAACAAAAACAGGACGCTTTTATGGTGATCCTTTTGGACAATATGTGGCAGCACTGCTAACAGTCGCCGATAAATTTTCTTTCGATTATTCAAAACCATGGAATGAGCTTTCGCAGAAAGAAAAGGACATTGCGATGCTCGGATGCGGCGATGAAGAATTTCAGGTTGAATGGAAATACAAACGCGGCAACCATGAAGGCGTGCATTCGATGAAAACCCAATGGCCGGGTTTCTGCGGTCATGTTGAAATTGAATACGAACGCAAACACACCGATCACCGCGGCACATCTATGCTTCCACTGATGAAACATATTCCCTGCGGATGTTGCAAAGGCAGTAGATTGAAACCGGAAATTCTGAACTGGAAAGTTTTTAATACCGATATCTATCAGCTGTCGTGCATGGAAACGGAAGAAGCCAAAGATTGGTTTCATTCATTTTCAACGGCAGAATTCAAAAACGAAATGGATCAGCAGATCGCAAAAAGTGTATCTGCCGAGATTCTTCCACGCCTGGATGCATTGATTCGTACCGGACTTGGCTACCTTTCCTCCGACCGAATGATTTCGACATTATCAGGTGGAGAATTTCAACGATTGGCACTAGCTGGAATTTCGATGTCTTCCTTAAGCGGTATTACCTGCATGCTGGATGAACCTTCATTCGGTTTACATCCGGCCGATACGCAACGCATGACTAACATTATTTCAACCTTACGTAAAAATGGAAATACGGTTGTGATGGTTGACCATTCCGATGAAATGATTTCAACTTCGCACCATGCTATCGAAATGGGCCCCGGTGCCGGGAAAGAGGGCGGCACTATTATTTCTGAAGGAAATATTTCTGACATTAAAGAAAGATTAAACACGATCAGAAATTCAGTAAAGCCTTTGCATTGCAAAATCAAACCCGGAATTCAGATTAAAAATGCATTTGCCAATAACCTTAAAAATATTTCTATAGAAATACCTTTCGGATGTTTTGCACTAATCACAGGAGCCAGCGGAAGCGGAAAAACCACGCTGCTTTCCAATGTGATTCACGCTTCCCTAATAAATAAAAAACCAATCGGTTGTGAGCAGATGAATTTACTTTCTTCTATCGGAAATAATATTTATGTTGAACAAGAAGTTAGTCTTGGTTCATCACAATCTATCCCCATCATCTATTCGGGAATTTTCGATTCTGTTCGCAAAGCATATGCTGCTGCAGCAAATAGCCGGTCATTAACACACAGTCATTTCTCATTTCACTCCAAAGAAGGACAGTGCCCCGCTTGTAACGGAACTGGCATACATACCGTCAGCCTTGATTTCTGGAGCGATGCCGAAATTATCTGCGAAGTATGCAATGGAAAAAGATACAAGGACGAAGTGTTGAAAGTATCGATAGACGGGCTGAACATCGCTGATTTGCTTTCCTTAACGATAAAAGATTTCAGCCAATGGTACGAAAATAATCTTCCCGCATCCGAATTGAAAAAATTCAAGCAATTATTAAATTATTTAAATAAGGTCGGGCTTGAATATCTTTCGGTCGGTCAATCGATGAATACCATATCAACCGGCGAAATGCAACGGTTAAAATTAGCCACTGCCCTTTCCGGAAAAATGGAAAACAATGCAATAATATTATTGGATGAACCTACTGGTGGATTGCATCCAACCGATACTTTAAAAATAATTTCGCTTTTTGAAAATCTTCTTATCGAAGGACACAGTATCATTTGCGTTTCACACGATCCCATGTTGATGAAAGTCGCAGGATGGCAGCTTGCGCTCGGGCCCGGTGGAGGACGTTTTGGTGGAGGAATTATCAGGATAATTAATTAGCCTATTTTCCCATATCAATATTTATTAAAAAACGTGAAAAGGCAACCTTTTTCATATCTTATTCATTTGAATTAACCGATATGATTGGGAATTCAGTGAAGGCCATGAAGAATATTAACAGCAATTCATTTCAAATTTCACGAAACGATTTACAAAACGGAATGTATTTCTACCGGATTTATCAGGCGGGAAATATTGTTGGCACAGGGAAGCTGGTGATTCAATAGGCTTACAATTTGTATTACCTCGCTGAAGTCTAAAAAAAGCCCGTTGTTCGCTTTGCGAACAACGGGCTTTTGTGTTTTACTTTCCAAATCCATAGAAAACCTCTCACGATTAACGTATAACGAATAACGATTAACGCTAATCCCCGAAGATTTTCCGCGACTCCGTCGCGAAAGGACTTCCGTTGGGGCGGCCTAAAACAAAGCCTTTCTGTTCGCTTTGCGAACAACGTTCTTTTGTGTTTTATAACTTCGAAAAGCAAGCTTTTCTCGTTATTAAACACAAAAGCCCTTCAGTCTATCGACTGAAAGGCTTTGTTTTGTCGGGGCGAGAAGACTCGAACTTCCGACCCCTTGCACCCCATGCAAGTACGCTAGCCAACTGCGCCACGCCCCGATTTCTGCTTTAAAACAGGGGGCAAAAATAGCTGTTTTTTTGATACAAACCAATATTTTTTTCTTAACTCCCTTTCTGTATTCTTATTAGTTTTTCTATTAATTTTACAGTCCGATCAACAATTGAATATTATTCGCAGTTAAACAAAATGAAATTCTCAAGATTTTTCCTGTTCATTACTTTTTCTCTATTTACATTCTCTGCTTTTACACAGAACAAAGCTACCGTTAGCGGTTATATCAAAGATGCGCGTACCGGCGAATATCTGATAGGTGCCAATGTTTATCTGAAAGAAAATTTAAAATTTCACGCAACTACAAATTCATACGGCTTCTTTTCGATGACTGCTGAAAAGGGAGATTACACGCTGGTTGCTTCATTCATGGGATATGAGGATTACACCGCTCCTCTTTCTCTTCAAAAGGGACAGACAATAACATTAATATTAAAAGAAAAAGTAGTCGTCACCAATGAAGTTGTCATCAAAGGAGAAAAAGCTGATCAGAACATACAAAGTTCTACAATGGGAAAGGTAGAAATTCCGATTGAAAAAATCAAAACACTTCCGGCGCTTCTCGGAGAAGTTGATGTGATGAAAACACTACAACTACTGCCGGGCATACAAAAGGGAGGAGAAGGAAATTCAGGATTTTATGTACGCGGAGGCGGGCCCGATCAAAATCTGATTATGCTTGATGAAGCTGTAGTTTACAATGCTTCCCATTTATTTGGTTTCTTTTCTGTTTTTAATTCCGATGCCGTTAAAAATCTTGAATTAACAAAAGGCGGCATGCCGGCAAACTACGGTGGTCGTCTGGCTTCCGTTCTTGACATTACCATGAAGGAAGGAAACAGCCGCGAGTATCATATGGAGGGCGGCATTGGCGTTATTTCTTCCCGGCTCATGGTAGAAGGTCCGATAAAAAAAGATACCAGTTCATTTATTTTCACTATCCGCCGTACGTACATCGATGCATTGCTAAAACCCTTTGTTAAATCCACTTCCAATTTTAAAGGATCAGGATATTACTTCTACGACCTGAATGGAAAAATCAATTATCGGATTTCGCCTAAGGACCGACTTTTTCTGAGCGGTTACTTTGGTAAAGACGTTTTTACTTTTAAAGATAACGAATTCGATTTTAAAGTATCCATTCCCTGGGGTAATGCAACAACTTCGGCAAGGTGGAACCACTTGTTCAATGAAAAACTTTTCATGAACACATCTTTAATTTTCAGCAATTATACTTTTGAATTTGGCGCTACCCAATCGCTCTACGACATGAAACTGTATTCCGGTATTCGCGACTGGAATGCTAAGACTGACCTTACGTGGTTTCCAAATGGCTTACACACCGTAAAATTTGGCGTTAATTATATTTATCACAAATTTATTCCAAGCAATGTTTCGGCGAAATCAGGTGATGTTGAGTTTGACTTAGGTGAAGTATCATCTGAATATGCAAATGATATCGCAATTTATATCAATGATGAATTTGATGTGAGCGAGAAATTAAAAATCAATGCGGGTCTTCGTGGCACTTACTTTCAGCAAATAGGTCCTTTCAGCCGGTATGTGAAAAATGAATTTGGTGTTGTGGTTGATACAATCAAATACAAACAATGGGAACACATTGCTGATTACCGTCATCTTGAACCCAGGCTGAATATGCGTTATACGATCTCTGACCTCTCTTCGGTGAAAGCTTCTTTCAGCCAAAATTATCAATACATTCACCTTGCTTCGCTTTCTGCTGTAAACCTTCCTACCGACACATGGATTCCGAGTTCATCGGTTGTTGCACCTCAGTTTGGCACACAATATTCTCTGGGTTATTTCAGAAATTTTAAAAAGAATATGTTTGAATCTTCCGTTGAACTTTATTACAAAACTTTAAAAAATCAGGTTGAATTTAAAGAAGGTGCAATGCCTGAAGATAACGTAGGCGACAACCTTGACAACAGTCTTACTTTCGGAGAAGGCTTGTCGTATGGATCTGAATTCTTTTTCAAAAAAGCCCTTGGAAAAATGACCGGTTGGGTTGGTTACACCTTATCAAAAACTACACGCACGTTCCCCGAAATCAATGATGGGAAAGAGTTTTACGCCAAATATGATCGCCGTCATGATCTATCCGTTGTTTTTTGTTACGAGTTAAACGACAAATGGACATTCTCCGCTGTGTTTGTATATGCAACAGGCAATGCCATCACAATGCCCACATCTTTATATTTTATCAACGGATATCAGGTAATTGAATATGGTGATAAAAATGTAGACCGTATGCCACCTTACCACAGAGCTGATGTTTCTGCTACATTCAAACCTAAATTAAAAGAAAGCAATAAAAAACGGAAAGTGGAATCAACTTGGAACTTTTCAATTTACAATGTATACAATCGTTACAATCCTTATTTCATATATTACAAAACAACAGGTAGCTTTCAGGAAATGCATCTTCAAATTTCTGCCAAGCAGGTTTCCCTCTTCCCTATTCTACCTTCAATAACATGGAACTTTAAATTTTAAGCATGAAAAAATTTAAATTCATTATCATACCTACAGTGTTCATGCTTCTCATTGCTGCATGCTCAAAGGATATCACGCTTGATATTCCTGAACCGGAAATTAAAATTGTGATTGAAGGATACATTGAAAATGGGAAAAACCCATATATCATTGTAACTAAAAACACACCTTACTTCGGCACATTGGACTCTGCAACCCTTGTCAATCTTCTGGTTCAGGATGCTGTAGTTACTGTTTCTGACGGAAACATAACTGCCCCTTGCGCATTCACCTTCGACCCTACTATTTTCCCATACTTTCTTTATAAAACAAATGCTATTGTTGGTGAAGTGGGAAAAACCTACTACCTGAGTGTTACTGCAAACGGAAAAACATACACTGCCCAGACCACTATACCGGGATTAAACCCGCTTGATAGCTTATGGTATAAAAGCGAAACCAATCTTGATTCACTGGGATACATCTGGGGACATGGCAATGACCCCGACACACTTGGAAATTACTACAGATTGCTTGCAAAACGTATTGGGAAAGACGACACCTATGTTGCAACTTTTCCATCTTCAATGGATGATAAGTTTATCAACGGTGTAAGTTTCGATTTCAATCTTTCAAGAGGTGCCAAGTCAAATTCACAAGCACTCGATGACAATAATATTGAAGCCGGTTTTTTTAAGAGAGGAGATACAATAGTTGTAAAGTTTTGTGGAATCGACAAAGCCCATTATCTTTTCTGGAGAACGGCAGAAGAAATAATTTACGGTGGTAGCAATCCTTTTACGAATCCAATTTCTGTTAAGACCAACATTTCAAATGGTGGTCTTGGAATCTGGGGTGGACAAAATGCAGTTTACGATACAATTTACGCTCAATAAAAAATTATATTTGCACAAATTTAAAAAATGGAACAACACGTTGAAACTACAAAATGCCTGATCATAGGCTCCGGTCCTGCCGGTTATACTGCATCAATTTATGCTGCACGAGCAGCTCTAAAACCGATTCTGTATCAAGGATTGCAAGCAGGCGGCCAGCTCACTATCACTTCCGCTGTCGATAATTTTCCTGGCTTTCCCGATGGTGTAGAAGGCACACAACTGATGGATCACATGCGTCGTCAGGCCGAACGTTTTGAAACAGATATCCGCTGGGGAGTTATTACTGATGTTGATTTCAGCAAACGTCCTTTTATCGTAAAAGCGGATGATAACAAAACTATTCTTGCCGATTCAATTATCATTGCAACCGGTGCAACAGCAAAATGGTTAGGACTTGATTCTGAAAAAAGATTAAATGGATTTGGAGTTTCTGCCTGCGCACATTGCGATGGTTTCTTTTACAAAGGGCTTGATGTGGCAGTGATTGGTGGCGGTGATACGGCATGCGAAGAAGCAACTTATCTTTCACAATTATGCAAGAAAGTATACATGGTTGTTCGTCGTGATGAACTGCGCGCTTCGAAAGCCATGCAGAAAAAAGTTTTTGAAACTGCCAACATTAAAGTTTTATTCAATCACCAAACACTTGATATTCTTGGCGAACAGAATGTAACCGGCGTGCTTTTAAAAAACTCTGTTACCAATGAAGATGTTACAATTCCTGTAGAAGGTTATTTTGTTGCTATTGGTCACACTCCCAACACTGAAATTTTCAAAGGCCAGATCGAACTGGATGAAAGTGGCTATATTGTTACGAAACCCAATTCAACCCAAACCAGTGTGCCCGGCATTTTCGCTGCTGGCGACGTGCAGGATCATGTTTTCAGACAAGCAATCACAGCTGCAGGCACAGGTTGTATGGCTGCCATCGAATTGGAAAGATATCTGAACAGTTAAGTTTTTTATTCTCATAAAAAAAAGGCTGCCTGAACTACAGACAGCCTTTTTTTGTTGTATCATGCTTTACCGCACAATCATTTTCTTTGTTGTGGTTTCCTTGCCAGAACTGATCTTAACAAAATAAACTCCTTGTGAAAACACACCCGAATTAATTCTTTTCTTCCCGGTAGTTGTAAAGAAATTTTCAGCATAAATAGTTTCTCCAAGTACATTCACAATATTTATTCGGATATTTTCATTTCCGGAATGCCACGACAACTCGAACGTCCCGTTATTCGGATTCGGAACAATAGCTACCGAAAGAGCTGCATTTTCTGATATGCCTGTGATATCTACATACACAATATTCGAGGTGCTGCTGCAGCCATTCACATCCGTTACGATGACATAGTAGTTGCC
>JAZDMK010000115.1:0-3497 GCA_043800975.1 Bacteroidota bacterium
ATCACAGGAAAAAAAAATCACAAGGGTTTTATTGTACTGCTTTCGTCAATTGCAGTACTAGATAAGTTTTTTGAAAAAGTTCCTGTTTCTGCTCTTGAATTTTATAAGAAGACATCGCAACCACTCACTATTGTATTTGAAAAAGGAAAAAATGTAGCGCCTGAAGTGCTTGGACCAACAGGATCGATTGCTATTCGTATTACATCCCATCCGTTTTGTAAAGAATTAATTGAATTTTGTAAAGTGCCCCTGGTTTCCACTTCTGCCAATTTCTCGGGTAAGCCTTCGCCGGTTACTCACCGGGATATTGATCCTGACCTTGCTGTGCTTTGCGATTTTATTGTACCTTTGCCCGAAGAAAAACCTTTAACAACGCGACCTTCCAAAATTATTCGTTTTACAGATGACGGAGGAATATTTACCATACGGGAATGATTTTTCGGCTTGTGTCCGGGGCAAAATCTTTGATGCTGTCGCGGATGTTGCCGCCAATTCTGGCGTTCGCGCTTATGTTGTAGGCGGATATGTTCGCGATTATCTTTTAAATAAACCCTGCAAAGACATCGATTTTGTAGTTTTGGGAAGCGGAATCGACTTTGCACGAATGGTTGCCGATAAATTACACATTCACCATGTTTCCTGTTTTAAAAATTTTGGCACTGCACATTTTATACTTAATGATTGCGAAATTGAATTTGTAGGTGCGCGTAAAGAATCGTACAGAGCGGAATCGCGTAAGCCCATTGTAGAAACAGGCTCACTGGAAGATGATCTTGCCAGACGCGATTTCACTGTAAACACACTTACGGTAAGCCTTAACCGTGATGACTTTGGTAAACTTCATGATTTATTTGGTGGGATCAATGATCTTGAAAAAAAGACACTGCGTACACCGCTCGAACCCGGCATCACATTCTCCGACGATCCATTGCGCATGATGCGCGCGCTTCGTTTTTCGGCACAGCTTCTTTTTGGTATTGAACAAAAAACACTGAATGCAATAACAGAACAATGTGACAGAATTAAAATCGTTTCGCAGGAAAGAATTACCGATGAACTGAATAAAATTATTCTGTCACCGATACCTTCGGTAGGATTCACGCAACTTTTGAATACAGGGCTTATCAAACATATCTTTCCTCAGTTTGCAGCATTACAAGGCGTGGAAAACAACCAGGGCATTTCTCACAAGGATAATTATTATCATACCATTGCCGTTTTAGATAATGTTGCTCGTCATTCAACGGATCTTTGGCTGCGCTGGGCTGCATTGCTGCACGACATTGGCAAACCCTCCACCAAACATTTTGATCAAAAGCTGGGATGGACCTTTCATGGCCATGATGCCAGAGGTTCAAGGATGGTTAAAAAAATATTTGAGCAAATGCGGCTTCCGCTCAACGAAAAGATGAATTACGTTAAAAAGCTGGTAGCACTGCATTTGCGACCGATCGTTTTATCTGAAGATATTGTCACTGATTCTGCAATCCGCCGATTGTTATTTGATGCAGGTGACGACATCGATGATCTAATGACGCTTTGCGAAGCAGATATCACATCAAAGAATCAGGCGAAAGTAAAAACGTATCTGAAAAATTTTGCCATCGTTCGTGAAAAACTAAAAGAAATCGAAGCCAAAGATAAATTAAGAAACTGGCAGCCGCCCATCAGTGGTGATGATATTCAAAAAGCATTTGGCATTGAGCCCGGCCCAAAAGTAGGTATCATTAAAACCGCGATTCGAGAAGCAATTCTGGATGGTGTTATTCAAAATGATTTTGCCGAAGCCTATAATTTTATGCTTTTAAAGGGCAAAGAACTCGGTTTGTCTAAAATTGCAAAATAATTTTGATTTTTTTCTTGCATTCTACCTGAATTAATTTCTATATTTACTTGATAAATCTGTAAACCTATACATCATGGCTGTATACCGCTTCCGGATCATTATTGAAGACTTAGATGACTTCTACCGGGATATAGAAATCAAATCCAAACAAACGTTTGAAGAATTGCACAATGCTATTCAGCGTGCTGTTGAATTTGATAATAAGCAAATGGCATCTTTCTACATGTGCAATCAGAACTGGCAAAAGGGTCAGGAAATCACGCTGGTTGATATGTCGGCTGAAGACAACCATGATATTGTTGCGATGAAAGGCGCAATACTTTCCGATTACATTGAAGATCCCCGCCAGAAAATAATGTATGTCTTCGACTTTCTGGATATGTGGACGTTTTATCTGGAACTTGTTAAAGTAATTCCGGATGCAGAAAAAGGGATTTCCTATCCACGCATTACCAAATCGGTTGGCAAAGCACCCAAGCAGGATCGCGGTGTTCCTAATCTTGCTGCCAAATCAGATGAAATGTTTTTTGATGATGAATACACAGGCAGCCTTACTGAAGAATCTATTGATGAAGATGATCTGTCGGATGACGTAGGTATTGTTTCAGAAGGTGAAGAAACTGAAGCTGAAGCAGACGAGCAAACCGATGAAACCCGTTATTGATTTCTAAAGCATCTGCTCTCTTTTCCACACACACTGATTGTTATTACAGGCCCTACTGCGGCCGGAAAAACTGCATTGGCGATTCGCATTGCCAAACTTTTTTCATGCGAAATTCTTTCTGCTGATTCACGACAATTTTTTCGTGAACTTAAAATTGGAACAGCTCCTCCCTCTGATTCTGAGTTGAATGAAATCAAACATCATTTTATTCACAGCCACTCTATCCATGATGTAATGGATGTTTCCACATACGAAACGATTGCTCTTGCCAAATTAAACGAACTTTGGAAATCATTTAAATACACCGTTCTGGTTGGTGGTTCCGGATTATATGTGCAATCTGTCTGCAAAGGACTCGATTCACTTCCCGATGCAGATCCCGTCGTCAGAAATGAATTGAATCAGATTTTCGAAACAAAAGGAATCTCCGAACTCAGGCTGATGCTGAAGAAGCTCGACCCCGAATATTATAATGATGTGGATATTGCCAATCCCAAAAGATTGCTTCGCGCATTGGAAGTATGCATCAGCACAGGAATACCTTTTAGTTCATTCCGAAAAAATGAAGCAGCGCCACGCATGTTTAACATCATCAAACTGGGTCTTACCATTGACCGATACCGCTTGCATCAGATCATTAACAAGCGTGTCGACTCAATGATGGAATCAGGCTTACTGGAAGAAGCGACAACTCTTTTTCCACAACGACAACTGAACGCACTGAATACAGTGGGGTATCGCGAACTGTTCGATTTTTTTGAGGGAAAATGCAGTAAAGAAGATGCGATCGAGAAAATAAAAACAAATACCCGACGCTTTGCCAGAAGACAAATGACTTGGTTCAACAAAGACAAAGAAATAAAATGGTTGAATGCAGAAAACAAAGAAACCTGTTTTATTGAAACAATAAAATATCTCAGGCTTTGTGGCTGTGATATTCCATCAAACCCGGCATAGGCGTTTTCAATATTTTTTTAATTTCAATTC
>JAZDMK010000129.1:0-2221 GCA_043800975.1 Bacteroidota bacterium
TCCACACAAATATATAAAAACTGGGTTGAAAGCCAAAAAGATTTGGGACGCGTTACCGGCTCAAGACCGGTTGATGTTAGAATGGCTATCTTAGAGTATTTTAAGAATAAAGCCAATATAATGATTGCTACGGAAGCTGGAGCCGAAGGCATTAATCTTCAATTCTGCTCTCTTGTTATAAATTTTGATCTGCCCCGGAATCCTCAAAGAATTGAACAGCGTATAGGACGCTGCCATCGTTACGGCCAGAAACACGATGTTGTTGTAATAAATTTCTTGAATCAAAAAAACAAAGCAGACTGCCGTGTGTATGAACTTTTAAACTCAAAATTCAATCTTTTTACAGGGGTCTTTGGGGCATCGGATGAAGTGCTTGGCAGCATTGAATCAGGCGTTGATTTTGAAAAACGCATATTCGATATTTATCAGCAGTGCCGAACAGCAGAGGAAATCGAAGCCGCTTTTAACCAACTCCAGAAAGAACTAGATGATAAAATAAAAAATAGAATCAATGATACCCGCCGAATCCTTATAGAAAATTTTGATGAAGATGTTCATGCGCATTTGAAAGTTAATCTTGATGGTGCACGTGAACGGCTGGATAATATCGGACGCATGTTCTGGAAATTAACGGAATTTATTCTTAAAGACATGTCGGACTTTAATGATAATTTACTTACTTTTTATCTGAAAAACTCCCCTGTTCCTGAAGCACGTTCCGGAACATACCACATGATTTCAAAATCACATGAAAACATCAGCGGCGCGTATCTTTATCGCCTGTCGCATCCTCTCGGAGAACACGTTATTGAATCCGGGAAAAATAGTAAAACATCTAAAAACATAGTTAAGTTTGATATTTCCAATCATCCTGCAAGAATTTCCGTTATAGAGGCTTTAAAGGGGCGGTCGGGTTGGTTGTTGCTTAACAGGCTTAAAATTCAATCCTTTGATGAAACAGAATATCTCCTTTTTTCTGGTTTTGATGACAATGGTATATCTCTTGATCAGGAAACATGTGAAAAGCTTTTTCACTGCAACGGAACAGTTGAAAAGCAAAGCATGCCCGAAGATATCCCTGAACGTTTATTTCTTGAATCTGACCGGCATGCAAAAGCAACTATCAACCGGGCTCTTGAAGAAAACAGCAGACACTTCCATGAAGCAAGGGAAAGGCTTGAAAAATGGGCAGATGATATGGTTATTGCCGCTGAAAAAGAGCTGAAAGACACTAAGGCTAATATAAAAGCTCTTAACAGGGGGGCAAGACAGGCTGAAAATCTTGAACTTCAGCATAAAATTCAAGAAAAAATAAAACAGCTTGAAAAGAAAAAACGCAGGCAAAGGCAGCAGATTTTTGATATAGAAGATGAAATCATTGAAAAACGGGATAATCTGATTGACGCCCTGGAAAAGAGGCTGGAACAAAAAACAACAGTTGACAGTCTATTTACAATTAGATGGGTTGTTGTTTAAAAATGGCTGAATTGCATAAAACAAGAAAATCCATACGCATTAAAGGATATGATTATTCAAAACCAGGGCATTATTTTATAACCATTTGTACAGAAAACCGGAGTTGTCTATTTGGTAATGTTCATAACAGGCAAATGGTATTAAACGATATGGGAGGTATGATTGGAAAGGTGTGGAATGAATTGCCAGAACATTACCCATATGTTGCATTGGATGCGTTTGTTATCATGCCGAACCATGTGCATGGAATTATTGTATTACGTCCCGATCCCATTGTAGGGGCGGGTTTGAAACCCGCCCGTACAAAACCCGCCCGTACAAAACCCGCCCGTACAATAAAACGACATGCATTGCCTGAAATTGTGCGGGGATTAAAAACATTTTCGTCACGCCGCATTAATGAAATTCGCAATACCCCTGGCGTCAAATTGTGGCAACGTAATTATTATGAACATATCATCAGAAATGAAAATGAATTGTATAAAATTCGAAAATATATTCAGGAGAACCCATTAAAATGGGAAACAGACAAGGAAAACCCAAAACATATAAACATTCTGTAGTACAAAACGGTTTGCGCCTGATAAATAATAACAACAGGAAAAATATAAATGAAAAATAATTATGACAAATTAATCGGATTGTTGAAGGAACTTTTTCAATTTGACCGGGCGGATCTGGATTTTGGCATTTTTCGGATCATGAACCAGAAGCGTGATGAGATTACCCGTTTTCTGGAAAAAGA
>JAZDMK010000165.1:0-4418 GCA_043800975.1 Bacteroidota bacterium
ACAAGTTTTAAAAGATCTTCCGAAAAATTAGCTGTGTCGGCAACAACCTGTATGCTGTGAATTATCGAGCCATCATTCAATGCAATAAAAGCAACGTTTTTATTACCACGCTTTGTGCGTACCCAACCTTTAATAATTACATCCTTGCCAAGGTATTCGGCAGTACGGTTTTTAAGCAGATCAATAATGCGAATGTGTTCCATAATTCTTCGGTTCCTTTCCGTTATTTTTTGCAAAGATAGAGATTTGAAAAAACTGGATGGTAACAAAGACATTTTCTATGGTTTAAATGTTTTTTGTTTTCTTTGTATGGATGAATCGGATTCTATATTTTCCATTGTTTTTCTGCATTATGTTTTTTTCAATACTGGAAACAAATGCGCAACAATCCATATTTATAATTCGGTATCCCTGGCTGAACAAGCATATTATTAAAGAGAATAAGGTGAGCTCAGTTACTGTAAAAACATATGCCGACGACACAACGGATCTGATACAAATTTTTTCATTAAAGTTTGATAGAAAAGGAAGGGTTATACAGGAGCAGGTTGAAGCGGAAGAAGATCTGGTAAGAAGGATACAGTATGATAATGATGGACGAATTACATCATCAGCAATATTCAGGGAAAGCACAATGATATCAAAAGATTCAATAAATTTCAACCCTGCAAATAAAAGTTTTGTTATTTACAGTTTTTACCAAACATGGAAACGGGAAGAATTTAAACATGATTCATTGGGACGAATACTTGGATTCACAGTTTATTCCTCTAATGAAGCTAATCCTGTAGCCGATTTTTCAAAAGTCAAATGGGTTAAAGGAAATACAAGGTTTGTCAAAAACAACAAAGAAGGAAATCCGGAAGAAATTTCTGATAACGATTACACGGCACGGTATACTTACGATTCAAGAGGTCGATTGTCGTGGAAAGAAATTGAGATATACAGTTTGGGTACAAAAGAAACAGAATCATTTTTATACAGACTTGACGGCCTTCCTGAGCGGAGTGCCTCTACCGATCAAAGTTTTAATGTATTAAAAACATACACTTATGAATTTTACAAGAATGAAAAATAAGAAGCGTGCTGTATTTCTATTTTTATTACTTCTCTTTTCTGCAGGAGCATCGGCACAGTATGGAATTTTTGCAGGAACCTACGAAGCGAAAGACAGTACCAAAACAATGAAAATTGTTCTTACAGAAAATACATTTATTCAGGAATACAATAGCCCTAAGGGACGCTTTTACTCGGAAGGATCTTACAATGTTTTGAAGGATACTTTTTATCTTGAACGAAAAAAACTGATCATAAAGAAAGATGCAAAAAAATTTTTTAATCAGAAATTTATCATGCAGGCAAGCTGCAAGATATGGATGAATCAGGGACGTCTGTATACATTTCGTGATCAGCAGGGTCTTTATCAGAATTATCTGATATTAAAAAAGCTGAATTCGAAATAAAAAAATCGAGAAAATTATTTCATTAAACGATCAAGATCACGCCGGTCGCGTTTGGTAGGTCTTCCGGTTCCTCTTTCCCGATGAACAGATGGAATCAATTGAATGTTTTTTACACGTTCAATTTCTTCTGGCGAAGTTAAATCTTCCATAAATTTTGGAACCAGTGGAGCAGAAATTCCTTTCTCAATGCAGCCGATTACTTTCACAACTTTTCGCATAGGCCCGATCTGAACATTTATAATATCACCGGGGTGAACAATGCGGGACGCTTTGATTCTTGTATCGTCGATTTTTATTTTTCCGGCTGCACAAGCATCAACAGCCAGGCTGCGTGTTTTAAATAATCTGACAGCATGCAGCCACTTATCAATTCTTACTTCCTGTACCTGTTTTGGCTCCACGATTATTTTTGACGTATAAATATTCGAATGGGAACACCTGTGAAATCGAAGTTTTCGCGAAGTCGATTTTCAAGATATCTTTTATAGGGTTCACTAACATACTGAGGTAGATTGCAGAAAAATGCAAAGGAAGGAACTGCGGTTGGAAGTTGAGTGACAAATTTAATATGCACAACTTTTCCTTTAACAACCGGAGGTGTATGAGCTTCAATAAAAGGAAGCATTACTTCATTTAATTTTGAAGTCGGAATTTTCTTTTTTCGGTTTTCAGAAACCATGACTGCTGTTTCAAATGCTTTCAGAACCCGCTGTTTGGTCAATGCTGAAATAAACAAAATGGGAACATTTGTGAATGGAGCAATTTTTTCTTTTATAATTTTTTCATACTCTTTCGCTGTCTGGGTTTCTTTTTCAACCAAGTCCCATTTATTAATCAGTATGACAATTCCTTTTCCATTTTTCTGTGCGATTGAAAAGATATGCATGTCCTGTCCTTCAATACCGCATGTTGCATCAATCATTAAAAGGCAGACATCGCACATTTCAATGGCGTTGATAGCACGAAGCACAGAATAAAATTCAAGATCTTCGGTCACCTTTGCTTTCCTTCTGATACCGGCGGTATCCACCAAAAAGAAATCCTGGTTAAATTTTGTAAAACGCGTATAAATAGCATCACGAGTTGTTCCCGGGATATTTGTTACAATGTTGCGATCTTTTTCCAGCAATGCATTCAGCAGAGAAGATTTTCCCACATTGGGTCGGCCAACCAGTGCAAAACGAGGAATTTCAGGCTCTTCCTCGGGTTCTTCAATAGGAATATGCTTAATCAGATCGTCTAAAAGTTCTCCGGTTCCGGAACCATTGATAGAGGAAATGTTATACACCTCTCCCAATCCAAGGCCGTAAAAAACGGCCGATTGTGGAGCACGGGCATGCGTATCCACTTTATTTGCGATTAACATCACCGTTTTTTTGGAACGGCGGAGCATAGTAGCCACTTCTTCATCCAGCGGTGTAACGCCTTCAACAACATCAACCATAAACAGAATAATGGAAGCTTCTTCAATCGCAGCCATTGCCTGATTGCGGATTTCTTTTTCAAAAATATCGTCACTACCAACGACAAGGCCTCCTGTATCAATAATAGCAAACTCGTGTCCGCACCATTCAGCTTTGCCATACATTCGATCGCGGGTTACACCACTTATTTCATCAACAATAGCGTGGCGCGTCTCAGTAAGACGGTTAAAAAAAGTTGATTTGCCGACATTCGGTCTTCCTACAATAGCTACTATAACAGACATGTTTATTGATTATACCCGAATCGGGTGAGTTGGTTTGAATTATTTCTCCAGTCTTTACTGACTTTCACCTGAAGGTCAAGAAAAACTTTTTTCCCCAGCCAGGCTTCCATATCAATTCGGGCCTGTGTTCCCGTTTTTTTCATCGCGGAACCCAGATGACCGATTAAAATACCTTTTTGTGAATCGCGCGCTACGTGGATGATTGCGCGTATTTTGATGAGTGTATCGCTTTCCTGAAAATCTTCTACAGTTACTTCACAGCAGTAGGGAACTTCGCGATCGTAATTCAGAAAAATTTTTTCGCGAATGATTTCAGAAATAAAAAAACGTTCCGATTTATCGGTCAGATCATCTTTTGGGTAATACCCTTCGTGTTCAGGAAGAATTTTTAAAATATGAGTAAAAAGATTTTCTGTATTGAATCCACGCAAAGCAGAAACGGCAATCACTTCCGCTTTTGGAAGCAATTTCACCCAGTATTGAACTTCAGTAGAAGGATCGCCTTCTTTTAAAAGATCCACTTTGTTGATGACAACAATGACGGGAGTCTCCGTTTTGGCAAGCTGTTCCAGCGTTTGTGCATCGGTGTCTCTTGCATATAATTCAACAATAAGCAGAATAATATCAGCATCTTCAATGGCAGTACCTACCTGCTTCATCATCATCTGATGCAGTTCGTATGCGGGTTTGATAATACCGGGTGTATCAGAAAAAACCATTTGATAATCATCGCCATTAACAATACCTAAGATTCGATGCCTTGTGGTTTGGGCTTTAGGCGTGATGATAGAAAGTTTTTCACCAACCAGCCGGTTCATGAGCGTGGATTTCCCTGCATTAGGGTTCCCGATGATGTTGACAAATCCGGCTTTATGTGGCATTCTTGAAATATTTTACTGAAATTTACTGCAAAGTAACAAAAAAAATCTATCTTTGCACCTCGAAAAGACAAAAGAACTACCGATATACTGCGGGGTGGAGCAGTGGTAGCTCGTCGGGCTCATAACCCGAAGGTCCTAGGTTCGAGTCCTAGCCCCGCTACAAGCGATGACAACCCGGAAATATTTTCCGGGTTTTGTTTTTCCCCACCTTCTGAAACCCGCTTAATTCCATTGATTAATGAAAAAACCGAGTTTACATTTCCGGTTAGATATTCTCTTTTTTGCACATCCAATGACACACCGCCCGGAAACACCACTTCCTGTATTTTCTTTTTTATCTCAACAGTTCCCGAACACCAGTATTTA
>JAZDMK010000167.1:0-36746 GCA_043800975.1 Bacteroidota bacterium
ATAAATTATTAAATACCTTTGTTCCATACAATTTTCATATGGAAGCATCAGCAATAAACGCAAAACTGGCGGGCTTTAGGGAAAAGATAAGCGGAGAATTATATCTGGATGATCAATGGAAAGTAATGTATGCCACTGACGCATCTATGTTTCGGGAAATGCCGTTGGGCGTCGTTTTCCCGCATAATGAAGAAGAACTTGTTACCATCATTCAGTTTGCATTAGAAAATAAAATTCCGCTTATCCCTCGTACTGCCGGCACTTCACTTGCAGGACAGGTTGTTGGTAAAGGGCTTGTAGTTGATGTTTCTAGATACATGACGCAGATTCTTGAGCTCAACACGGATGAACATTGGGTTCGTGTTCAACCCGGCGTTGTTCTGGATGAACTGAATAAATTCCTTTTCCCTTACGGACTTTTCTTTGGTCCTGAAACATCTACTTCCAATCGTTGCATGATCGGCGGTATGGTAGGAAATAACTCTTGCGGCTCTCACTCCATAATTTATGGCAGTACACGAGATCACACCCTTGAAATCAAAGCCATTCTCAGTGATGCATCCATTGCGACTTTTGGAAGTGTTTCAAAAGATATCTTTACAGAAAAATGTAAGGGCAATTCACTCGAAAGTAATATTTACAGAGAGTTTCAGGAAATTCTTTCGGACCCGGTAAACCGTACACAAATTGAAAAGGAATACCCTGACCATCGTTTGAAACGCCGCAATACAGGCTACGCCATCGATCTTCTCTCGCAAACAAAACCTTTTGATGAAGCCGGTGAAGATTTCAATCTGGCCAGATTTATTGCAGGTTCTGAAGGCACGTTGGCTTTCATGACTGAGATTAAACTCAATCTGGCTCCACTTCCTCCGCCTGAAAACGCGGTAATTTGCGTACATCTGAACAGTGTAAACGAAGCCGTAAAAGCTAACCTCATTGCTTTAAAACACAAGCCTGTCGCTGTTGAACTGATTGATCACATTATCCTCGAATGCACAAAACAAAATATCAGCCAGCAAAAAAATCGTTTTTTTGTTCAAGGTGATCCTGGCGCAATTTTGATTATTGAATATGCTTGTAACTCAAAAGAAGAAATCAATAAAATTGCAGTTGATGTAGAAAAAGATTTGCGTGCAAACAATCTGGGATATCATTTTCCTGTTTTGTATGGCAATGACATAAACAAAGTTTGGGGGCTACGCAAAGCTGGATTAGGTCTGCTTTCTAACATTGTAGGCGACACAAAACCGGTTTGCGTAATTGAAGATACAGCCGTTCATCCTGAATTTCTTCCGGCATACATTGACGAGTTTCAATTAATTTTAAAGAAACTTGGCCTCGACTGCGTTTACTATGCACACATTGGCACAGGTGAACTGCATCTCCGTCCCGTACTGAATTTAAAAACAAAAGAAGGCGTTGCATTATTTCGGGAAGTAGCATCAGAAATTGCAACTCTTGTAAAAAAATACAAAGGTTCACTCAGCGGAGAACACGGTGATGGCAGACTTCGTGGCGAATTTATTCCACGTATGATTGGGGAGCATAATTACCAGCTGCTTCGCAGAATCAAAAACACATGGGATCCGGATCGTATTTTCAATCCTGGTAAAATTACAGATGCTCCACCCATGAATACTTCTCTGCGGTATGATTCAGAGAATAAACCCCGAGAAATTGAAACAATTTTCGATTTTTCGCGGACACTTGGAATTTTAAGAGCTACGGAAAGCTGCAATGGGTCTGCAGATTGTCGTCGTTCTGCTGTTATTGGTGGATTGATGTGCCCAAGCTATATGGCTACTATGGATGAAAGTGCAACAACCAGAGCGCGTACAAATGTTTTACGTGAATATCTTACCCGTTCGCCCAAACAAAATCCGTTTGACCACATAGAAATTTATGCTGTGATGGATCTTTGTCTTTCCTGCAAAGGATGTAAAGCCGAATGTCCCTCCAGCGTGGATCTTTCGCGATTAAAAGCAGAATTTCTGCAGCACTATTATGATGCAAACGGAACTCCCTTCCGCTCAAAAATGATCAGTAAAATTACCAGTTATAATAAGCTGGGTTCACCTTTTGCGGGTATTTATAACTTTGCAGTCAATACTTCTCTTACTAAGAAAATCATGGGATTCACTACCAAACGTGATGTCCCCAAAGTGCACCGAGTTACATTAAGAAAATGGGCTTCTAAGAATTTATCTACTCTAAATCCAAAAACACCGATTAAGAATGTTTTTCTTTTTGCTGATGAATTCACCAATTATCAGGATGTAAAAATTGGAATTGCAGTCATTCAATTATTAACCAGACTGGGCTATGCTGTTACAATTCCTGAGCACGAAGAAAGCGGACGTGCCAGCTTTTCAAAAGGTTTGATTCGAAATGCAAAAGTTAAAGCAGAAAAAAACATTTCATTGTTAAAAAATCTAATCACTGCAAATACACCCTTAATCGGTATTGAACCCTCCGCCCTGCTTTCTTTCCGCGATGAATATCCGGACATTGTTTCAATTGAATTAAAAGAAGCATCAAAAGAAATTGCCCGCCATGCCTGGCTAATCGATGAGTTTATTGTTAACGAATTCAAAGCGGGTAATATTTCACAGAGCTTGTTTACCAAAGATTCGAAACAGATTTTAGTTCACGGGCACTGTCATCAGAAGTCGCTGGCATCTGTTGGAAGTATGGTTGAAATGCTTCGTATTCCAGCGAACTATAAAGTTGAAGAAATTCGTTCAGGATGTTGCGGAATGGCCGGTGCGTTTGGTTTTGAAAAAGAACATTACGATGTTTCGATGAAAGTGGGCGAACTTGTATTGTTTCCTAAAGTGCGTGAAGCCGATTCAAACCGCATTATCAGCGCAGCAGGCACCAGTTGCCGTCATCAGATTAAAGACGGAACAGGAAGGATTGCTTTACATCCGGCAGAAATTCTTTTATCTGCGTTATTGTAAAACTATTTTTATCGTAACCGGATTGTGATCCGAAAATTCAAAACCTGCATCACTGCATTTAACCTGCAGCAATTTTATATTCGGAGATAAAAAGAAGAAATCTAAAACGGATGTCTTTGTAACACCCTTCTGGTATGGTTTATCAACATTTCGATTGGATGGAGTTGATGGATCAAAAGCACACGTCCAGCCTATGGCAGGAAAATCCTTTTCAACTTTTAGCGAATAATAATCACTGGTTGGCGTATAGTTCTGCGGGCACTGATTCCAGTCACCACCAGCAATAACATAGTTACCTTTTTTGTACTCTTCAAGAAGTACTTGACGAATAATATTTAATTGTTCTTTTCGCTTGCTTCCATCGTCAAATGCAGAATTGTGCGTATTTACAATTATCAGCTTATGACCATCCATGATTGGAACAGTAGTAATCATACAACAACGATCGAGCATAAAATATTGCATTGGAAAGGAAGCCTCAGGCGGAAACGCCCTTCTTACAGATCTTTCAGGATGTGTTGCTGAAAATGTCATTATCCCGCTATTTACTTTTCCATAAGGCTCTGAAAGTGGTTGAGGAACAAATGCACTCTGATAATTGATTGCAAAAGAACTCGAAAATTCTGGAAGGGCTGAAGCTAAGGACTTTGCTTCATCTGTTTTATAGCTTCGTTTTGAATATGTATCAACTTCCTGAAACAGGAAAACTTCAACAGAGTCGTATGATTTTACAGTTTTTAAAATTCCGTCAAGATATTTTTTCATTGAATTTTCATCAGGTCTTACAGCTTTTCCTCCTTCATAAAAAAAATCCATTTCTTTACCAAGCCCGGCATAGCCAATATTCCAGATACAGATATTCAATGTGTCACTGAATATGTATTCTCTTCCTTTCCCATTAATTTCAATATTTTCAGTTGTTGCAGGTTTGTATGAATATAAATGAAGCCAAATAAGGAAGCTCCCTACAGCAATAAGGATGAGTATAATGAAATACATCACAATACGAAAAAGCCTTTTCAATAAGCGTTTCATAAAATATTGAATTAAAAGAATTAAATACTGATAGTTTGAGTAAATGTACTTTTCTTCGCAGGCTGCATCGCTTCGTAATTATTATTTCTTGTATTCTGTTTTATAAACCAGCGATTTCTGCATGAAGAAGACATAATCAGAATCGAAACTACGAGTAGTATTAAAGATTTTTTTTTCATTATATAGCAAATTTATTGGGTCTGCGTCGGGTCCAGTATTCAAGAATTACCATTCCTGTAATATACATTGGAAGTGTAAATATTGAATAGTTGATCATAGTCCATGAAGTAAATTCAACGGCAAATTCAGTTCTTCCACTACTGCTGAATAAATTCCATTGAGAAAAAAATGTGAGGCATAAAATAACTGTTAAATAATAACCTACCAACCCAGCAAATAAAATTTTAAAAATCCTGTTTTTTCTTGCTTTTGTTGTAACTGTTCCAAGAACAAAAAAATTAGGTATGATGGAAAGTAACAAGGGCAAAGCAAGAAAAAAGTTTTCGGAAATAGCATCCCCAAGTGGAAAATTTGAAACTGTAATAGTAGTGATGGTTGGAATAATTGTAATGACAATAAAGTAAACCAGAAAAATGCAGAATATCACAGTAGCGGATCTCCAGGCATTTCTGTAATATCTCTTTTTACTGCTCATTGAAAATTAAATTACGATGCTAATATAGCATTAAATTAATTTTCTACGAAAAAAATCTTTTGGATTCCTTTTCAAATTCGCGTTCTACCTCTTTTGCATCGCGCGTTTTCGCCAATCCACCACCGGCCGTTTCTTTATAATCAGAATGCAATCTCTCGCCCACCTCACGCATAGTTAATACAACTTCATCGGGAGAAATAAATGAACGAACTCCACTCAGCGCCATGCATGCAGCACTGATAGCAATGGATGTGTACAATCCATTTCTTTTTACACAAGGCACTTCAACAAGGCCGGCTACGGGATCACACGTTAGACCCAGGCAATTTTTAATTGTCAAAGTGAATGCATGAATTACGGCTGTGTGGTCTCCGCCCTCCATGAATGCAATTGCCCCGGCCGCCATCGCAGCACCTACACCTACTTCCGCCTGGCATCCAAAATCAGCACCGGCAGTAGAAACGTCCTGAAAGAGTATCATGCCTAAAAACCCTGCAACAATGAGTCCTTCCACTATTTTTTCATCATTTACTTTTTTCGACTCTGCATAGGCTTTCAGAACGCCCGGCAATACACCACAGGAGCCTGCAGTAGGACATGCGACAATCAATCCGCTTCTTGCATTGACTTCATTCACAGCCGTGGCATAAGCTGCAGCATTTCCATAAATATTATCAAACAAAGGGTTTTTGTGAATATAGGATGTGATCTTCGCAGCATCTTCACCACTTAACTTCATCGGACTTTTAATTTTTTCGCTGATTCCTTTTTGTATTGATTCTCTCATCAGACTCCAGCAATCCTGCAGTTTCATCAGAATCTCATTTTCGGTAGTTCCTTGAAGCAGCTTCTCCGACTGCATGGCGGCGGCATAAATATTTTTATTGTTTTTCGTCAGATAATATTCAAGATCATCAAAGGAGTTGAATGGAAGAATGAAATCATTCGGTTTGGCAGTATTATTTGAAATCTTGGGAATACAGACCGCCTCAATTTGATCTGCCCTATTTTCAGTAATCTTGTCATCTATAAGCCAACAATCCTCTTTCCCGTTTATAGGATGAACCAGACGATTTCCTTTAAAATATCGTACTTCAACATTTCCTCCACCGATTGAAAAACCAGTTACGACAACATTCTCATCATCAAAAACAGCTACAATCTCAGCAATATTGCTGTTATGCTCTCTTTGATATAGTTTATCATCATCTGAAGTTCCTTTCGTAAAGCCCAGAAAAGATGCAGAATAGTCGCCAAAAGAAATTCCTGACTTCTTTAGTTCTTCCGGATCCCCGGCACGCATCATCTTTTCGCTATATTCAGGAATACCGCATAGACCGCCAGCCAGTGCCACAGGTGTACGATGCCCAATACCCGTATCGCGAAAAGAACCCAACAAACGAATTTCAATTCCTTTAATCTTTTTCTTTCTGGAATAAGCTACTAAGATGTTTCTTGCAATTTGACCAATCTTACTTGCTCCTGCCGTATGAGAACTCGATGGGCCTACCATGGATGGGCCAACAATATCAAAAACACTCATCGGCTTCAGATAGGCATGTAAATACCTTTCCAAATCCTTCCGAATCGAAAAAAGCAACTCATCGGTAAGCGACTGATCAAATTCAAATGTACAGTGATGATACATCCTGACAGGCCCCTCGTGAATTCGGGTCTGCCAATACTCGCTTACATCAGGATAGATATGATGCCGCTTGAATGTTTCAGTGCAATTATTAATCAAAGAAATCTTTGATGTATTGATACAACTAAGTAGTATAAATGACTTCTCTTTTTCACGTTTATAATGCATGTGCACTGTTCTTAATACACGCCCGTTCAATTGATCAATAAACTCATTTTTAACACAGGAGAAATCGGGAATCGTTGTATTATGCAGCTTTGCAGTGTCCTTAAATTGCTGAATAAATGAAAAATTATTTTTTTCAGAAGCATATACTTTGTAAAGGGAAATTTGCACATTCAAGGGTGCTTTCATGGCTATCAATGTATGTGCGGTCTGCTCAGGGTTAAAAGCATGAAATATATTTTCTTCTTCTCCGAATTTGTGTGAAAATTTGCGTTGAGGATACTGTCGAAGCTTACATAAGGTTTGATAATGAGACGCTAATTCATCTTCATTTGTTTTAGCAAAATAGGAAGCTGGCATCATCCGTGTGAATTCTTCTGCAGAAATAGTATTGCCCTTTCTCTCGTTTGCGCTGATAAACTTCTTGATCCTATCCATCTTTTTTATTACAAATTTATTCAATTAATCTAAGTCAATTTTTCATCACAAAATTATTTATCATCTCTAAACATGAGATTTTGAATTTATTTACGGCATTATCTTCCATTATTTTTCTATTTTTGCAAATCCGGAAGTCGCGGATTTACTTTTTTTACTGAATGTAGAATTTCCGGATATCATATTTTTATAAACCAGGCAATTACAAAATAACAAAATGAAAACACGCTACATCGATCTGATTGAACAAACCTTTGACTTCCCACAGGACGAATTTAAAGTTGTTGAAGACGAACTGTATTTCAACGAGATACCCCTGATGGATATCATCAAGCAATATGGCACTCCATTAAAAATCAGTTACCTACCAAAAATATCCGCACAGATTCAAAAAGCAAAACGATTGTTCAATGTTGCCATGGCAAAATCTGATTATGACGGAGAATACTTCTACAGTTACTGCACCAAAAGCTCTCATTTTTCGTTTGTTCTCGAAGAAGCATTAAAGAACGATATACATATTGAAACTTCTTCCGCTTTCGACATCCCAATTATCGAAAGATTGTATGAAATGGGAAAGATCAATACAGATATCTATATCATTTGTAACGGTTTTAAAAAGTCTTTATACAAACAATATATCAGCGAACTGTTGAACTCAGGTTTTCATAATACGATCCCAATCCTTGATAATAAAAATGAACTCAGCTTCTACGAGAAGAATGTGAAAGTGAAATGCAAACTAGGTATTCGTATCGCATCTGAAGAAGAGCCCAACTTCCAATTTTACACTTCGCGACTTGGAATTCGCTACAACGATATCATTGATTACTACAAAGAGAATATTAAAAAGAATCCCAAGTTTGAACTGAAAATGCTTCACTTTTTTATTAACACAGGGATTAAGGACAGCGCATACTATTGGAATGAACTTACCAAATCAGTCCAATTATACTGTGATTTGAAAAAAGTTTGTCCGGAACTCGACTCACTTAATATTGGCGGCGGCTTCCCGATTAAAAATTCCCTTGCCTTTAATTATGATTACGAATACATGGCTGAAGAAATTGTTTCCCAGATAAAAAATATCTGCAAACAGAATCAGGTTCCGGATCCCCACATCTTTACAGAGTTTGGCTCATACACTGTTGGGGAAAGTGGCGGAGTTCTTTACTCCATTCTTGATCAAAAGCAGCAAAACGACCGCGAGTTGTGGGATATGATTGACAGCTCATTTATGACTAACCTTCCCGACATCTGGGCTTCTAATCAGCGTTACATTTTACTGGCAATCAATAACTGGGAATTGCCTTATGAACGTGTGTTCTTAGGTGGATTAACTTGCGACAGCCAGGATTATTATAATGAAGAAGTACACATTAATGCCGTTTTCCTTCCCAAATACGAGGATGACATTCAACAGTATGTAGGATTCTTCCATACTGGCGCTTATCAGGAGTCGCTGGGTGGATTTGGCGGGATACAGCATTGTCTGCAACCTGCTCCCAAACATATTACGATAAGTAAAGATGAGGATGGTGAAATTGTAACCAAACTTTTCGCTAAAGAGCAAAGCGCAGCTTCCATGCTTAAGAATCTGGGTTACTAAAAAAATTGTATTTTTGTAAAAAATCAAAACATGAAAAAAATAATTTCACTTTCACTGATAATATTAGCTTTTGCAACTGGCATTGCCAAGGCTCAGAAAACAAAAGCTTTTGAAGGAACTGTAACCTATGAAATTACATATCCCGGAATGCAGATTGACCCTGCACAAACAGGTCAGTTGCCTACGTCGATGACAATAAAAGTTAAAGGTGTTAAATCACGCATGGACATGGTAACTGGCGTTGTTAGTCAGTCTGTTGTTTCAGATGCAACCTTGCGCACCCAGCTCGTTTTGCTGGATGTTATGGGACAAAAATATGCTATCCGCTCGACAGCTGCTGACCTGGATACTGCTTTCAATAAGATTCCTCCCGCTAAAATTGAATTAAAAACTGAAACAAAAGATATTGCAGGATATGCATGTAAAAAAGCAACTGTTACTGAAGAAGAGCAAACTTATGACATTTGGTACACGGAAGAAATTGGCCCTGAAAGCAATTTCGCTAATCCTTCTTTGCATGGAATTAAAGGTATGCTGATGGAATATGAAACAGAGCAAAAAGGAATCAAATCTAAATTAACAGTTAAAACTGTTAAAGCTGAAAAAATCAAAGATATTACATTTATGCAGCCTGCTGAGTATAAAGAACTCACAAAAGAAGAAATAAAATCCATGTTTGGAGGAGGTGAATAATCCTTCTTACAGCACATTCATTAAATCCCCGGCTAAGGGGATTTTTTGTTTACAGCAAGCCTTATTGTTTTTATCTTTGCGCAGAACTGATTTGAAAAAGTGAAGAAGTTACACATACTTGTATTGAAATCTTATCTGGGGCCATTTATCATGACCTTCTTCATCTCGCTTTTCATTTTACTGATGCAGTTTTTGTGGAAATACGTGGATGATCTTGTTGGCAAAGGCTTAGAATGGTACGTTGTTGGCGAATTGATGTTTTATGCATCCTCAACTTTTGTTCCCCTTGCCCTTCCGCTTGCCATTCTGGTTTCTTCCATCATGACATTTGGAAATCTGGCTGAACACAATGAACTCACTGCAGCGAAAACAGCCGGTGTTTCTCTTGGCAAAATCATGAGACCTCTCATTGTCGTTTCAGTCTGTATCAGTGCCCTTGCTTTTGTATTTTCTAACTATGTACTGCCTCATGCCAATTTAAAAATGGGGACGTTATTGTTTGATGTTCGTGAACAAAAGCCAGCCTTAAATATTAAAGAAGGTGTTTTTTATAATGAAATTGATGGTTATGTAATCCGCGTCAACAGCAAGGAACGTGACGGGCAAACGGTAAACGGCATTATGGTGTATGACCATACCAATGAAATGGGAAATTTTGGCCTTACCGTGGCTGATAAGGGGAAAATGGTAATGACTGAAGATAAGAAATTCCTCCTGCTCACACTTTATGATGGAAACAGCTATGTTGAAAGCAGGAGCGGCAGCAGCGGAGCCAAAGGTAATACACACCCTTTTCAACGCATGAAATACAAAGAGCAACACATGCGTTTCGATTTATCAGAGTTTTCGATGGAAAGAACCAATGAGGAGTTGTTCAAAGACAATTATCAGATGTTGAATATTAAACAGCTGAATTCTTCCATTGACTCAATAAAACTATTGATAACAGACCGCTACCGCTATTTCCGAAACGACATGATGCATAAATATTTTTGGTACAATATGTATCCAAAGAAAGCTGTAGCAACCAATTCAATTCATGTTAAGCCTGATATCATTCAGAATTTTGAAAGAGGCGGTTGGAATAACATATACAATGAAGCGATCACCAATATGCGAAACAATAAGGAAAACATGTCGTTTTTCCTTGAAGATCTTGACAACAAGAAAAAGAATCTGAATAAACACGAAATCGAATGGCATAGAAAATTCACACTCTCTATCGCTTGTTTGATTTTGTTTTTTATCGGTGCTCCACTTGGTGCAATCATTCGCAAAGGCGGATTTGGCATGCCTATGGTTGTTTCTGTTATCTTCTTCATTTCATATCACATCTTAACGATCACCGGCGAGAAGATGGTGAAGGAAGGCGTTGTAGATCCTATGCGCGGCATGTGGCAACCGATCCTGATCATACTTCCTATTGGCATTTTCCTTACCTATAAAGCTTCGCGGGATTCATCCCTGTTTAATATTGAAGCCTATTTGTATTACTTCCGGGCAGTATTTAAGAAGGAAAAAAAGAAGATTAAAAAGTAATGACCCGAATACTTCAGATATCCAACCGCATTCCATGGCCTCTCAAAGATGGCGGTGCTATGGGTGTCTACAATTATACAAAAGGCTATTCTGAAAATGGTTGTGATGTCACTTTTGCTACGATCAACACAAAAAAACATTTTGTTGATCCGGAAAAACTTCCTGAAGAACTAAGTACCTACGCAACATTTTTAAGTGTTACTGTAAATACAGATGTGAAGCCTTTACCTGCTTTTCTTAACCTTTTCACATGCAAGTCATACAATATTTCGCGTTTTCATACTGCCTCTTTTTCTTTACTGCTTAAAAAAATTCTCACTGAAAATAAATTCGATGTTATCATTTTTGAAAGCATTTTCGTTGCATCATATATACAACTTGTCAAAAAGCTGTCAGATGCGACACTGATTCTTCGCGAACATAATGTTGAACATCGTATCTGGGAAAGGCTTGCAACCAACGAAACCTCAGTATTGAAACGCTTTTATTTAAAATTGCTATCACGCCGCCTGCGCCGTTTTGAACTCGGAGTAATGAATCACTTCGATGCAATAATGCCTGTCACTGCTGAAGACGGCATGTATCTAAAAACTAAAGGATGTATCATTCCTATCCACCCATTCCCCGCCATTGTGGATATGAAATCTTCAACCCATGCCGAATCAGCAATTGATTCCGATACAATTTTTCATATCGGATCTATGGAGTGGATGCCCAACATTGAAGGCGTTCAATGGTTCCTGAAAGAAGTAATGCCACTGATTCAAAAAACATTTCCAGCATTAAAGTTATATCTCGCCGGACGCAATATGCCACAACAACTCATTGAATCAAATATTCCCGGAGTTTTTGTTGAGGGTGAAGTGAACGATGCCACTCAATTTATTCTTTCAAAAAACATCATGATTGTTCCATTACTTTCAGGCAGTGGTATTCGTGTTAAGATCATCGAAGGAATGGCGCTCGGAAAAACAATCATTTCCACAACTATAGGTGCTGAAGGAATCCATTATTCAAACAAACAAAATATATTAATTGCCGATACACCCGATCAATTTCTCGATCAAATAAGGTTCTGTATTGAAAATCCGGAAACAGCTAAACAGATCGGAGCCAATGCCCGCGATTTTGCGGTTGAAAACTTCTCGATAAAAACTGTTTCTGCAAATGCATTGCAATTTTTTCAATCCCTGAAGAAGAAATGATAGCAACCTTTGATATCATATGGATTATTCTTTTCTGGACCAGCGTTGCAGCCCTTTTCCATTCTTATGTTTTATTCCCTTTATTATTAAATGTATTGGCAGGAAAAAAAACAAAGCCTGCTCCGCCATGCTATACTTCTTCTGACGCACCTTCCGTTAGTGTTCTCATTTCAGTGTTTAATGAAGAAGAAGTAATTGAAGCAAAAATCAGAAGCATATTTAACACAACCTATCCTTTAGAGAAGCTTCACGTAATCATCGGTTCCGATTGCTCTACCGATAATACCAACAACATAATTGAAAAATTAAAAAGTGAATTCCCGAATTTACTTTTCTTTCCTTTCAGCGAAAGACAAGGCAAACCCAATGTGATCAATAAAATTTTTGCGCATGCAACCGGCGAAATTATCATTCTCACCGATGCCAACGTCATATTGGAACCCACGACTATTCCAAATCTTATCCGACATTATCGGGATGAAAAAGTGGGTCTTGTGGATACGAACATGGTGAATTTTGGTGTCAAAAAAGATGGCATTTCCGTTCAGGAGAAAGCATATCTCTCGCGCGAAGTAATGATCAAGCACCGCGAAAGCGTACTATGGGGCGCTATGATCGGTCCTTTTGGCGGTTGCTATTCGATTCGGAAATCGCTCTATACACCCGTGCCTTCCAATTTTCTGGTAGATGATTTCTATATCAATATGCAGGTGCTTCGAAAGGGTTATCGTGCGATCAACGATGTGGAAGCCGTAGTACACGAAGATGTGTCCAACAACCTGAATGTTGAATTTCGCCGTAAAGTAAGAATTGCAACTGGTAATTTTCAAAACCTCATGACCTTTGTCGGTATGCTGTGGCCTCCTTTTTCAGGAAAAGCATTTAGCTTTTTCTCGCATAAAGTATTGCGATGGAAAGGACCCTTTTTCATTTTAATGGCAATTATTTCCTCCGCATTTTTAGCAGCGGAAGAAAACTGTTTTTATTTCATTTCTTTAGCAGGAATTGTTTTTTTGCTTCTGCTTCCCTTGCTGGATGCAATGTTGAAGAAATTCGGAATACATATCATACTTTTGCGTTTCATAACCCATTTCGTGAGCATGAATATTGCGCTGTTGTTTGGGTTTTTTAAATTTTTGAAAGGAGTTCGAACGAATGTCTGGAAACCGACAAAAAGAAATCAGTAGGAAACTCGATACGATTGAATCGGCGATTGCTGAACTGAAAAAAGGAAAAATCATCATTGTAGTGGATGATGAAAACCGCGAGAATGAAGGCGATTGTGTGGCATTAGCGGAAACCATATCACCCGAAATTGCTAACTTCATGGCCACGCATGGAAGAGGCCTCATCTGCACACCACTTACACCAAAGCGCTGTGATGAACTGGATATTCAACCCATGGTCAATCGCAACACTTCCTCACATGAAACTGCCTTTACGGTTTCTGTGGATCTGCTTGGACAAGGCTGTACTACGGGCATCTCAGCCTCCGATCGTTCAAAAACAATCAAAGCGCTGGCTAACCCAAAAACAAAACCAGTTGAGCTCGGCCGCCCCGGACATATCTTTCCGCTGATAGCACGCGAAGGCGGTGTATTAAGAAGAGCCGGACATACTGAAGCTGTTACTGATTTGGCAAGGCTTGCGGGCTTCAGTCCTGTGGGTGCTCTTGTGGAAATCATGAACGACGACGGCACCATGGCTCGTCTGCCACAGCTTTTCAAGATTGCCGACAAGTTTAAAATGAAAATTATTTCCATCGTGGATCTTATTGCTTACCGTGTTAAAAACGAAAGTCTGATTAAACGGGAAGTAATGGTCGATCTGCCTACCGCATACGGCAACTTTAAAATGATTGCTTATGTGGATCAGACAAACGGAATCGAACATCTGGCACTGGTGAAAGGAACCTGGAAAAAGAACGAATCCATTCTGGTTCGTGTACACTCTTCCTGCGTTACCGGCGACATATTTGGCTCTTCCAAATGCGACTGCGGACCCCAGCTTCATCAGGCAATGCAGATGATTGAGAAAGAAGGAAAAGGTTTAGTACTTTATATGAATCAGGAAGGACGTGGAATCGGACTACTCAATAAATTGAAAGCATACCACCTGCAGGAACAGGGGTTCGATACAGTAGAAGCCAATCTGAAACTTGGCTTCCATGCTGACGAACGCGACTACGGAATCGGGGCGCAGATACTGCGTGACCTCGGAGCCATCCATATCCGTCTGATGACAAACAACCCGACCAAGCGCGCCGGGATTGCAGGTTACGGCATAACAATTACCGAAAATGTAGCCCTTCAGATTGAGCCCAACACCCATAATAAAAAATATCTTCAGACTAAAAAGAAGAAGATGGGTCATCAACTGGATTTATAAAAAAAATACTAAAGCAGGGCTGATAGTCTTTATCTTCTGTCAACAAAAAAAACCGGCAATTGCCGGTTTTCTTATATAAAATTCATGCGGTGAATTATCTTAAATCAATTACTTCTACTCCCGGGTAATCTGAACTTTTGAAAGTAAAGCTTGCATCGCTGACAGGAGCATTCGGAGTGAATTTTGTAATTTTGTATGTATACGTATCACCCGTTTTATCATACACAATCGCGCTGTGCACCTGCTTCTTTGTTTTATCAATATTCAGTCTCACTTTAAAAAATTTCTTTCCTTTGATCGGTGTCAGATCGATAGCTTGCACGGCTGCTCCGCCTACTGTTTCGTCCTTGATATATTTGCATTTGTAACCCTTTTCCCAGATGCTTAAAATGTTTTGTGGGTTGATCGCATCATCATCGGTCGACATGTTGTTGATCTGAACTTCCTTTGAATCCTTCAGATAGGTCCATACGGTTTTACCATCACAGAAAACAGTTTGCTTGGCTATTTCCAGTTTATACTTTTGTCCCTTGATCGTAATCTTTCCGTTTTGGGTATCGTTGGTTTTATTTTTCTTGTTGTAATAGGTGTACGAAAAATCAACAGCCATCGAAGTGTAAGCTTTGTTTTTCTTTGAAATTTCATCCAGAATCACTTTGGCTTTCGGATCCATGTTGGGAATCTGGGCAAATGCGGTTCCCGTTAAAATCATTCCTGCAGTCAGGAGTGCCCAGTTCAGTCGTTTCATATTATTAGTTATTAGATTTGTTACTTAAGCTACTCAACAATTGTTCCAAAGACATTTCATCCTTGATTCTCACTTCTCTTGCTTTGCTTCCTTCAAAAGGTCCTACGATACCTGCGGCTTCCAGTTGATCGATCAGCCTGCCCGCACGGTTATATCCCAGCTTCAGTTTGCGCTGCAGCAAAGAGGTGGAACCCTGCTGATGCATCACAATGCAGCGTGCCGCATCTTCAAACATGGAATCACGATCGTTGCTGTCATAACTTGCTCCTTCGCCATTGCCCGATTCATCCACCACTTCGGGTAATAATAAGGCAGAAGGATATCCCTGCTGTGCGCCAATAAATTCAGCAACGTTACACACTTCAGGCGTATCAATGAATGCACACTGGATGCGCACAAGGTCATTTCCGGTTGACAGCAGCATATCCCCGCGTCCAATCAACTGATCCGCTCCGTTTGAATCGAGAATCGTACGTGAATCTATTTTTGATGATACGCGGAAAGCAATACGTGCCGGGAAGTTCGCTTTGATCGTTCCTGTGATAATATTTGTAGTAGGTCGCTGGGTGGCGATAATTAAATGTATACCCACTGCACGTGCAAGCTGCGCCAGTCGTGCGATAGGCGTTTCCACTTCCCGTCCTGCGGTGACAATCAGATCGGCAAATTCATCCACCACAAGAACGATGTAAGGGAGGTAACGATGACCATCGTTGGGATTCAGCCTGCGCGATACAAATTTCCCGTTATACTCTTTTATGTTTCTTACTTCTGCAGCCTTTAATAAATCATAGCGCTGATCCATCTCGATACAAAGCGAGGTAAGGGTTTTCAGCACCTGCTTCACATCGGTGATGATAGGTTCATCCAGATCGGGAAGCTTGGCCAGATAATGCCGTTCGATTTTTGCAAACAAAGGCATTTCTACTTTCTTGGGATCTACCAATACAAACTTCAACTGCGAAGGATGCTTTTTATATAAAAGAGAAACGATAACTGCATTCAGTCCTACCGATTTCCCCTGCCCGGTGGCTCCTGCAATCAGCAAGTGAGGCATCTTGGCCAGGTCGGCCACATAAACTTCGTTTGCGATTGTTTTTCCTAATGCAATCGGCAGATCGAAGGTTGAATTAACAAACTTCTCCGATTCCAAAACACTTTTAATGGAAACAGTTTCCGGCGTCTGGTTGGGCACTTCAATGCCGATGGTTCCTTTTCCCGGGATGGGTGCAATGATACGAATGCCAAGCGCACTCAAGCTAAGCGCAATGTCATCTTCCAGATTTTTAATGCGTGATATCTTCACACCTGCTTCCGGAACAATTTCATAGAGCGTAACGGTGGGCCCTATGGTTGCAGCGATTCGTGATATCTTAATTCCGTAATCATTCAGTGTTTTGATGATTCGGTTTTTGTTGGCTTCCAGTTCTTCTTTCTTCACGCCCGAGCTCCCCGTACCGTAATCGGTCAGCAGATCAGTGCCCGGATATTGATAGCGCGAAAGATCCAGCGTGGGATCGTAATCACCCATTGGCGCTTCCGTCTTTTCAGTTTCTGCTGTGGGCTCAATGTTTTCAAAAGGATCCGAATCCACCGGCATATTGATGGTAAACTCCACTTCGCCTGTGTTCACCGGTTCCAGATCAATAGGAAGATCGGGCTGCAGTTCCTGCGATGTGATTACCACCGGCTTTTCTGTAACGGTGAGCTCGCCATCCGGTTCGTATTCGTCTTCTTCTTCCTGCTCTTCCGTTTCATCACCTACAAAACGATTTCTCATGGTTTCCTCTTCTGTTTCTTCATCGCGTTCGCGCTTGCCAAACAAGCGTTTCAGCAGGTCAAAGGAAGTGTTGAAGAAAGCGATCATCAGACCGGCAACGGCAAAAAGCAATAAGATGAATGTTCCCAGGCGCCCCACCATTCCTGTCAGCCAGAGGTTGGAATGATATCCGAAGGCACCGCATAGAAACAAATGTTTGGGCTGAATAAAAAAGTATCCGAAGATAACCGATGCGGTGAGCAGTATTGCAATGCAGTATCCCGTCAGTTTGGGAATGCTGATCAGTTCAATATTTAAAAAGAGTTTTAATCCTACTGTAAAAAAAAGCGGAATCAGCACATAGGATGCAATGCCAAAAAGGTTGTAAATAAAGAGCTGCGAGATAATCGCACCGAACTTACCCAGCCAGTTGTGTGCAAGTATTGTATTATTCGAAAGCAGTTCTTTCCAGCTTCCGGCTGTCAGACTGAAGTCGGCTTTCCATGTAAAAATAAAAGATGTAAAAGCCACCAGCATATACACCGACATCAGAATCAGCGCCAGCCCCACAATTTTATGCAGGCGTTCGTCGGCGAGAAAAGCGAAGGGGTTGGAACGTTTTTTCGGAATTTTTTCTTCCTCGTTCTTCACCCGTTTTTTCTTTTCACGCGGTTCGTTGCGCGGCTTGTCGTCGTCCCTGCGTTTCTTCTTCGGCTCTTCAGCTTCAGCGGGCTCGTTCTTCAGCGTATTCTTAATTGTATTTTTAGGTAAAGGCATGTATGCGGTGTTAGCCGGGGCAAAATTAACAATATTGTGCGAAACGTAACGAGCTTACACTATAGTTTAATAACAGGGGTTTGTTAATACCGGGAAGAGTGAGCTTCCCAAAACTTCACTGATTACTCTTTTTTAAAATCATGGCGCCCGCTGCATCGCAGCGCCGGGCTGTCCGCTATAGTCCGGTAGGGCTGCCGCTCCCATCCCATGGCGCAATCCACTAATGTTTCGCTTCTTTGCTCAATTCTTAAAACTGCATCAATCCTCAGTAGCGAAACATTTGTGTACAATACCGCTCGGCGTAGTCTGAGACTATGTCCAGCAGTATTTAGAAAAACCCTTGGTGCTCTTTCGTGTTTTCGTGCTTTTGTGGCAAGAACATTATTTTTCGTAATTCGTAAGTTCGTATTCATTCGTATTCGCTGCTCCTGCAACTACGACTGCTACTGTTATTCTCATTCCTTAACAAATTTCCCCGAATACCCATCCACCTTAACAAAATAAATCCCTACTTGTAGTCTGGCAATATCAATCATCACATCACTTTCAGTTTTACAAATTCTCTGCTTTACAACTACTTCCCCAATTGAATTAAAAATTAGTATCTCTGCATCATGCTCCAATTGTGGCATTTCTATAGTGATGCTCGAAGAAGCAGGGTTTGGAAATATCTTCATTTCCTTTGGTTGATTAATAACTTCACCCACCCCCACATGATAATTCGTATCAAAAGGCAAATACTCTATCGCCGGTATAGCATGCCCGCAAAGACTGTCGTAGGTTAACTGAATATTCAGCACTGTGTCAATACATAAATCTTCTCTAAAGCGGATAATCTGTGCCTGGTAGTTACCTCCGTTATCCTGTGTGCCGCAGTAAATCAGTTTGTGGTTTGAGATTGCCTTTAAGTTGCCTGGCCAGCAAGTGTATTGACTATCATGACTAACAGTATCAATAAATGCGCCGCTGGTATCTGTCTTGTAAAGAAATACCCCTTTATATCCCCCCGGATCAATAAATTTTCCTGAAAGAACGAAAATCTTATTTGTGTCAGCCGTAGTAAATCCAAACACTCCAGTGTTCAATCCGGTGGTATCTCCCAAAAAACGTCTCCATAATAAATTACCATCCTTATCCAATTTAAAAAAATATGGCTTGTAAATATGTGATGAACCTGATGCCCGCCATACTGCGCCGCAAATAATCGAACTGTCGGGCAATTCCGTACAATAGGCATGAGTAGAAAAAAGCAATGTGTCCATACCAAGTATGTGATGCCATTTCTCATTTCCATATTTATCAATCCTGCCTACAACCCCTCTATACCACAATCCTGCCGGTATGCCTCCGGGGTTTGGGAAATAGCCATATCCTGAAAATAACAAATCGCCATTCATGCATTTTGTCAGCGACCAACCCGATGCATTTGAAGTGTCGAAAAAATGCTTTTTAAACTCCAGCCGCCCAATGGAATCAATCTTCAGCAAAACTATTCTTTTGTTATCAATTAAATTAGCAAGCAGTGCAAACCCTTTGTCATCCGTCTGCACGGCTTTGATAATGAAATCATAGTTCCCATACGAACCATACGATTTTGTCCATTCAATCTCCCCGCATTCGTTCAGCTTCATGGCAAAGGAATTCCCTCCCGGGGGGGGGGGGTCATATTTATGTTCTACTCCTGTTAAAAGAAATCCATTATCCTCTGTTTGAATAATACATGTTGGTGCTATTTTATCACTTACATTGCCAATGATCTTTTGCCATAATACATCTCCATTTACATCAATTTTAGTCAACATTATTCTGGCATAATTCCCGTCCAAAGTTGATAAAACAACATAACCTTTGTCGTAATCTTCAATAATGTCAATACCACTATCAAATGTTGTACTGCCATATTGAAAATTAAAGTTCTGTCCAATGCCAATCTGGAAATGGAACAATAGCAAAATAATCAGAATTTTTCTCATAGCTTATATAAAGAACGGTGCAACCCTGTATAGGTTGCATCGCTCATTTCTTTGGTTTAAAATTATTTTAAGATTACTAATTTCCTGTTTTCAGGCAAATTGCCGTTAACATTGATCTGCACTAAGTAAATGCCGTTGGCAAATTCTTTTGTGCTTACTGTATATTGATTAGTTCCTTTTAAAATATGCAAACATTTCTGCAGGCTTCCCTGAAAGTTGTAAATGCATATATCAGCATCTGCTGCTAAAGGCTTGTTTATTCTGAGGTTCACTTCATCCTTTGCCGGATTGGGGAAAAGATCGAACTGCAAGTCTGTATTGTTTTGGCCAGAGTTTATAGAAGTGCTATTCTGTTTTAGCAGTGAACTTGCACTTGGGCATTGTGAATATTTTGCAGTTGTCAAAGAGTTAATATGAATACCATCTTCATAAAAACTAGTTGTTCCTGCAAGGTAAACATTGTCGTTCACACTTACCCCGAGTGAAGAAATTCCGGTCCACTGATCATTCACTTTTCTCCACAGTTCTGTTCCGTCTGCTTTGTACATGATAAGCCTTGTTGTTTTCACAATTTGTGTTCCTCCTACGGGCACCAGTGCATGCAATACAATGGAAGCCTTGCTGTCTTTTGCAGGGGCAACTTTGAGCTTCAAAATGGTTTCTCCCTGTGTGAAAACTTCATCAGTGATCCATTGTGGTTCACCATATACATTATAACAAATGGTTCTTGCTCCATTGCTTGATCCGCCTGCTACAAAAATTAAATTTTTATCGTTGGCAGTAACATCATAACATTGCAGGGGTGCATTAGCTGGCAAAGCATCGCGTTTTACCCATGCCTGTGTGCCATTGCTGTTGTATGCAATAGTTGCTATTTCCGGCACATTGGTATTGTAGCTTGTTCCCGAAACAACGATATGGCCTGCTGCATCCAGGCACATGTTTGAAATCTCATCTACACTACCATTATTATAAAACATTGTCCACAACAAAGTTCCATTTGGATCATATTTCAGTAAAGCATAATTTTGATTTGCACCCAGTGTATTTGCTGCAACATAAATGCTTCCTAAGTCATCAACAATTGTTTTCACAGGTACGATACCTTCTGAGTTTGGATCATTGTATTGGTGTTGCCAGTATACACTTCCATCAGGGTTGTATTTAATCGTCTTAATACTGTTTATCCCTTGCCCGTTTTGTGTGCTTCCTGTTACAACAGCTCCCGATTTGGAAGTATTATCAACTGCAATTGAAATGGCCTTGTCTTCAAAACCGCCTGTATATCTCGTTTCCCATAATAATACTCCTTCTGTATTATATTTCAAGGTAAGATAATCATAGTACCCTTCCACATCCATGCTGTATCCGGTTACATATACGTTACCCTGCTGATCAACGTCCAGTGCTGTTGAAAAATCATCATAGCTCAGTGTATCGCCATTGTTGTAATCGGCCAGCCATATTTCTTTTCCATCCGCGCCATACATGATAGTTACGCAATCAAAGCCGTATGCCTGCGAATGTCCCGATCCGGTGACATATACATTTCCCTGTAAATCCAGCGCTGTTGCAGCTTCTACTATGTTGTCGTTATGGCTCATGGTGGCAACCCACACTTCGCTTACATCTTCCAGCGTCATTGTCCATGGGCTTCCGTCAATCCATTGTTTGATGGTTTTATATCCCAGCGATCCTATTTTGAAACCGCCTTGTGTTGCTATTCCGAATAGCATTGTAGTATCCAGACCCAATGTTTCGAAATAGTCGAATTTGAATTCTCCGTTTTCATCGGTCAAAACCGGGCTGATACTTGTTATCGGGTTATTATTTTCGTCGGTTAAAATCAAAATGTAATTTTCTACCGGATTATTTCCGCAGTTGGCACTACTCAATAATGTTCCTTTTAGCATCAGGCTGTCGGGTATTTCCAAAGCATCTATTTCTACAGGGATATAAATATTATCCAGCAGCACAAGAATGGCTTTTGCCTGTATCGATGCATCCGTATTGCTTTGTGCGATTGTTTCTACAAGGCTTTTTTCAGTGGGGGTCATATCGAAATATGTCTTTCCCTGACTGCATAAATTGGCTTTCAATTCATACAACTGTTTCATGTATTGTTCATCCTGCGTGCCACTTGGCATTTGGTTGACTATTGCCAATGCAGCATTACAATCGTTCTTCGACAGATATGCATCGCATAGCAGTGTTTTAAATGAAGGGTCATTTTGCGTTTGCAGATATACAATCAGGCTGTCGGTGCCGCTTCCCAGAGTGTCATTCATATAAGCTCTTACCAGATCGTTTTGTAATAGTTCTATCTCTATTTGCAATCCCGCTATTTCTTTTTCCAGCGTGACCCGGGCCGATGTGCCCGTTTGCGCTGCCACTATTTCGCGTTTTATCCCAACCGGGATCGACTTACTGTTGATAGCATTCATCACAGGTTCCGTTACAGGCGAATTGGCTACAATCACCTGTTTCAAATTTCCCGGAGGAAGTGGATTGCCCCTGTTTACTGCGGCAATCAGCACCGCATCGCTGGTGTAGGGCGACACCGCCAGTATTGCATTTTTGGCCTGCACAGCGCTTCCGTTGCTGGCCGTGTTCAGCAGGGCAGTTGTGTTCCCTGCATCAATCAGCGCCTGCTTCGGGGCCAGTTCATTTTGGTATTGGGCTATAGCCGTTTTCAGGGTGGAAGGATCATTTCCGCCCGTAGATATTTTGCTGGGGCAGGAAGTGGCAGGATTAAATGTAATTCCTACACACGGCACCGCTATCACTTGTGAAGGGAGGGGAGGGGCTGGTGTATAATCGAAACCACTATGATGTCTGTAATTAAAAGCAGACACTCCTGAATTAACAACAAAATCCAAATTATAATGGTTAAACCTGTTTCCGGCAGGCGTTGTCACATCTGAGCAAAAACCCTGTGTGGGTGCAATATTCCCTGTTATTCCAAAGTTCACAGCATTGGATCCCCAGAATTCATTGCATTTGAACTGTAATCCTATGCCGGTCGCGTAATTTGAATTCACTCCTTGCGCCTGAATGCCAACAATACCGCTTCTCACATAGTTTTTGTATACTTCGTTGGATTTAGTGCCTGATTGATTTACCACAAGAGAATTTTTCAATTCCGAAAATCCGTTTTCGCTTACAAAATATCCGGTGCATTTTTTCATGTATAATCCTACCCTGTCATTTACGATACTCCAGCTGTCTCCTTGCACAAAAGTGCATCTTTGCACATTCAATCCTACTGTCCCGAATACAGTAATTCCATTTAGGACACCATGAAACTCGCAATTATCAATAAAAGGTGTTCTGTATAAATTGGTGTTGCTGATATTTATGCCCCTTTCTAAATTAATAAAATAGTTCTTGTAAGCGTTGTTTTCAAACAAATAAGATTTTATTGTGTATTTTGAATCAATGCTGTTTATCCCTATAATGAGTAGATTGTCTCCCATTTCGTTTCTAAAACCACATCCTTCAAAAAGTATATTACTAACATCATACAGGCTCACAAAAGAAATTGGGGTGTAGGTTGATAAAGGAGTTGCTGAATTTATTCTAAATGAGGCCATTTTTAACCAAGAACCAGGTGATGATGGTGATGGTTGCCCAATATAGGGTATGGGCTTATAGCTTAGAAATTCAATCGATTTTACACAATTTTCAAATGAGCCTTTATCAATTCTGATAATTCCACCGGTTGTGGTCCAGTCAATGACTCCATTTACCTTTTTGCATGTTGTTATACCGCATATTGCATTCTCTATTCTTCCAAAGTTTTTTATTTCTACTACGCCTTGATAAAGTGGTGTCTGCGGCTGCGTCCTGTTTCCAATCACTTCAATTCCTTTCCAATTAACCCCGCAAAAGTTCTTCACAGTTCCTTCGTCTATGATAAGTTTTGCACCAGGCTCAACTTCAATTTCTGCGTTTGGGTGCATGTTCAAATTTGTTTTTCTTACGGTTAGTGATTTGCCACTTTTAACGATAATGTCACGATTTACATATTTTGGTGATTCCCATAATTCGTCGGTCGTTATTTCAAGTGGAATGGGCGAAAAAACAAAATTCCCACATAGAGGTTGACATTCGTAGGTTATGGGATCATATGGTCCTAAAAACGGGTCTGAATCATCACAATCCTCTTCGTTCGGGCAAATGCACCCGGCTGGTTTATCACCAATACCCCACCAAAAATACCCGTCTCCGTCAAGATCAACACAACGACGATCCGATTCAGTAAGTGGATTTGATCCAGTACAAGTTAAAGGCACTTCATTCCAATATAAATGCAATTTACTTATATCCATAACAACTTTTATATATGGAATATCTTCAGGAGTGTATGAACCCCATGTTTGCTTGAATATCCAATATGTTTTCCCAATATCTTGTGATTCCGGAGTAACCCATATTTCAGGGGAAGAATTATAGCCTAAATTACCACTCATTATTCTGTCACCCTCTCTAACAATTCCAAAACCTTCTAAAGACATAATGTGACCCCATGGGCTAACTACCCCTCCTACTGGTCCTTCCGTAATAATTTTTTCTTTTACAAAATCTGTTGTCAGTGACCACTGAGTATTATAGCTTGCTGCTTTAATATTAAATGCAGGAGTCGTGCATTTTACGCTGCAACTAGGCATTGCATAGTAACACTCCCCTGTGTATGGGAAACATAATTCGTCAACTACGCCTGCTGTTTTAATATAATCAACTGCATCACTTGGAGAACCGCCTGGGCATGTAGGGCTTGCAGGGGTTGGAGGTGCCTGTCCTCCGCTGCAAGAGACCACATCTTGTTCAGATAAATTGTAATTAATATGATTATTGTAGTAAAGATTTATCAAAGCCTCTAAAGAGTATGTGGGTGCAAATGCCCAACAATTGGGTGCTATTTGAGTTTGCGTCCTGGTCGTATTCCAGCCACTCCAGTCTGTATTATCTCCATCCCAGTATGGTGAAGCGGGGTTGTTGGCTCCATGCCGGTTCCTCCAGTCAAAACTACCTGTTATATTTCCAGTTACTTCAGCCGGTGCGTTGGGAAAGGAAAAATAACCGTCAAAATAATAGTCAAATCCGTATAAATTGGGCAACTCTCCATTCTCTTTCACAAAAATCATCCTTTTTTCTTCATAGGTCAGTTTACTCATTTCAGTGGTATCAGCAATCCACGAATAATGATTTCTTGCAATATAATCCCTGATCATATCCCTGTTTTCGAGGTTTTTGATTTTGAAATTATTCGCTTGTTCAAGAGCTTGGTTTGTTTGATAGACACTGCGTAAATTATAATCAGAAAAAGTAAGCACTGCATCGTTTAGTTGTAGCCTCATTTTCCCTATTACAACTCCAGGCAAAGAATAACTTTCAACTGAATAATTGCTCAAAGTTCTGGCTTTGTTGGCATCTGTTGTAAGAAGGTTAACATCGCAAACTAAATATTGATTACTTAAAGTATCTTCAATTAGTACTCTAACAAATGCAGTGTCACTGTTTAACTGAACGGTTCCATTTAAGACAAACCCATATTTTAAAGTGGGATTTGAGAATTCAATAATTGTGTCGTGGGTAAAAACCTGACTTAGGTTGATACTTTGCGCCCGGGCTGCTCCATAGCAGACCAAAGCCAGTGTAAAAACAAGTAATTTCTTCATGGCTATTTTGTTTAAGTGGAATTAGAGTTATGCTAATTTATTACGAATTTCAAACTGTGTACTTCCCCTTTGTACATTACCCTGCACAGGTAAACCCCCGGTGCTGCATCAGGCATGTTCACTTCAATAACTCCTCCACCCATTGGAACATTTTGATTATACAACACCCTGCCTGAAAAATCGTACACTTCCAATCTGGCATTTTCCCCCGGCATAAAAGGAATTCGCACATAATAGCTTCCTATGTTGGGGTTCGGAAAAAGAAAGGGTTCTTCATTGACTACAACTTTAGGCTTTATTCCAATATGATAACTCGTATCAAATGGCAAATACTCAATAGCCGGTATGGCATGCCCACAAAGGCTGTCATACGTGAGTTGTATGTTTAGCACAGTGTCAATGCTCAAATCCTCTCTGAAGCGAATTATTTGAGCCTGATAGTTACCTCCGTTATCCTGTGTTCCACAGTATATAAGCTTATGGTCAGAAGTAGTTTTTAAATTTCCAACCCAACAATAGTGATCATAATCATACCAGGCTGAATCCTGAAATATCCCGCAGGTGTCGGTTCTGTATAAAAAGACCCCATGATAAACCGGATCACAATAGCGCCCGGACAGAAGGAAAACTTTGTTTGTGTCGGTCTGAACTATTCCGGCTACATCCGAATCAAACCATGCAGTGTCTCCTACAAATCTTCTCCATTGCAAGGCCCCGTTTTTATTAAGCTCAAAAATATATGGCTTCGTGACACTTCCGTTTGACTGACTTCTCCAAGTAGTTCCACAAATTATAGAGCTGTCAGGCAACTCGGCACAATAGGTAGTTGCAGAAAAAAGCAAAGTGTCAAGTCCCAATATATGGGTCCACTTCTCATTCCCGTTTTTGTCGACTCGGGTTACAATTCCTCTCTCCCACCATCCCGCAGGCACTCCTCCCGGATTTTGAAAATATCCATCACCAGATAAGATTAAATCCCCATTCATACATTTTATCAGCGACCAAACTGAAGTATTTGAAGTGTCATGATAATGTTTTTTAAACTCCAAACGCCCTATAGAATCTGTCTTCAGCAAAACAACATTGTTATTATCTATACCAGCTGCAATCATTGCAAATCCCTTATCATCCGTTTGCACAGCTTTTGTAATATAATCATAGGTTCCATATGTGCCGTATGACTTGCACCACTCTGCCTCGCCACATTCATTCAGCTTCATGGCAAATGAATTTCCTCCTACGGGAGGAGGGTCGTATTTGGCTTCAAGTCCGGCTATAAGAAAACCTTTATCTAAAGTTTCAATTATTACTACAGGAAGAATTTTATCTGAAGAAATTCCAATAATTTTCTGCCAGAGAATGTTTCCATTAATGTCAATTTTTTTTATATCAATACTGCTGTATTGCCCATCATGTGGGCCAACAAAGACATATCCATGATCATATGTTTCTATCACATCCCTGCACCAGTTTTCTTCTGAACCACCATACAAAAAATTCCAGTTCTGGCAAAAGCAGGCTGGCATTGCAAAAAAGAATAGAGCTATATAAAGCAGAAGTTTTTTCATTGTTAAATCATTTCAAATATCGGAAAAAAAACCTACTCTGCAAACAAACCACAAATTTTTCCGATTCATACAAACATTCATGCATTTTGTCGAAATTCAACTTTGGCAGCTGTTTGCAGATTATAGCGCAATCAGGCCTTGCAATTCTATGATAGGTTGAAAGAAAAAATAAGTATAAATACTTACCATTTCATTTATACTAAACAAAAAAAACCTCCGTTAATATACCGACAGTCCGCCCCGGTGGGCGGCATTTAAGTTCAAATCCCAAATTTTTAAGCCATATGAATAAATGGTTTAAAGCCCGCCTACGTCGGAATAAAGTCGGGCTTACGGTTTACGACAAACATTCCGGCGTGCTCAATGGAGTACCTGCTCTCCAGACAGCCGTAGACGACGTAAAAGTCAAGGTGGAAATGATGGAATCCATCATCGCAGAACAGGAATCTGATATCACTGGGATAACCGAACAAAAGAACAAAATCAGAATGCGCATTATTGCAGATACGCTGAGAGTCTCCGGAGGCCTCTTTGCTTATGCAAACCGCATCGACGACTCTGCTCTGCGTGAAGCATCCCATATCACAAGAACACAGCTTGAAAAAAAGCCCGATAATATTCTTATCCCGGCTGTTCAGGCGATTGTTGATAAAGTGAATCTCATTGGAGTTGGCTTGCTTGCCACTTATGGCATTACAAGTACTGTGTTCGCAGAATTCGTTAACGATCTCGATTATTTCAGAACGATGAGCGAAGAACCCGAAGCCGCTCGTAGTCATAGCACAGCCAACAACCGTATGTTAGCCAAACTTGATTTCGAAATTCGCAAACTGCTGAGTAACGAAGTAGACAAACTAATGCTTGCATTCGAAATCACACATCCCGAAGTGTATTTAACTTTTGCAAATGCACGTAAGGTCATCGATCCCGGCCACCGTAAGACCGCGGAAGAAGATGAAGCAGTACTTGAATCAGGCTTCGGCTTGATGAACATCACAGTACTCGATTCGATAACAAACATGCCCGTAACAGGCGCTAAGATCATCGCCGGCGAAACCGGAATTGAAGACGAAAGCGACGACGACGGTTATGCATACATCGAAAAGATACCCAAAGGTTCCCAGAAAGTACATGTCGAATGTGACGGCTACGAACCCTACGACAACCCTAATGTAACTGTTGAAGGCAGCGACGAAGTCGACCTCGTTGTTTACCTCACTCCGGTAGATAATACAACACCTGCCGAATAATCATGAGAGTTTGTCCAAAAGCCCCGCACCCTGCCTCCGGTACAATTCAGAAGCGGGGCTTTTTCATTTTAAATACCGTTCGTCTTAGTCTCCAGACTAAGACGGGAATTCCTAAGTTTTCCAAAATTCTCATTCCGCGCTCCGCGCGTTGCTACAGCCCCAATACTTTTTCTCCCTTTCCCTATCATAGGGAAAGGGCCGGGGATAGGGTAGAAACGAAAAGCAGGAACCAAAGATTTCACTATATAAAGTTTTGATTCCACTTCAGTCCTTCCCGCGCATGCGGGAATCGTCTTTGATCATACTCTAATGCCCGAAGATTTCACTCTGATACTTTCCGACCTTACTTCAAAGCCCTAAGATTTTGTAATGCTGAGCGAAGTCGAAGCACTGATGCGTTTTGACTTTACTCCGAAGCCTTCGCATCACACTCTGATGCATTTTGACATTGGTCCGAAGCATTTGCATCACACTTCGAAGGGCTATGACATTACTCTGATGCCTTCGCATCACACTCTTATGCGTTTTGACTTTACTCCGGTGCCTTTAGATTTCACTTCGATGCGTTTTGACTTTGCTTCGTTGCCTTAAGATTTCACTCCAAAGGGCTATGACATTACTACGATGCCTTAAGATTTTACTACGATGCGTTTTGACTATACTCCGAAGCTTTCTGATTTTGCTTCGTCCGGCACTGCATAGTATCGATCACAAAAAAACAGTTCGATCCTACCCTGCTATCCCTTCGGATAAAACTGCTTCATTTCGCCCGTGGGTGAAATTATGTAGTAGTTGTTGTTTTTCTTTTCTTCGGCACGCAGGAAATATTTCACGGTGATGGTATAAGATATCTGCACCACGGGTTCCAGCACCACCGGGTTGATCACTATATCATACTTGCTGTAATCAACCTGACTGTAATACTTGGAAGTTGTTTTCTGAGCTTCATTCACCACAGGCGGCGATGATTTCTTTTTGGCTGCATTGAGCGAAGGCCGCGAGAATGCCTGATAGCTTAGGTAGCGCGTGGGCGGATAGACGGTGATAAAATTTTCGGCAATGTCTTTTCGCAATGTATCGGTTTTAAAACGGATCATTTCGAAGGCTTTGGTTTTCGATTTCACTTCGAGCAAACACTTTTCACGCAGACTGTCGAGCATCTTCTGCAGGTTGGCAATAAAATAATCGACTTTTACCAGATCGTATATCTCGGAGGATGCAGCTGCGGAAACAATTTCGTTCAGCTTGTTCGAGTTTTTATATACAATCGAAACGTTCTTCTGCAGCTCAAAGCCGGCGGGTATTTCGTTGTATGTTTTGCTGAACAGTTTGCTCTCGGTTTGTATGTCGTATTTGGGAACGAAGGAAATAATATCCACAAATACTTTCGTGGTGTCGATACCCACAGCTTTCAGTCTGCGCATAAAATTCGAGATACGGCTGCTCATCATCTGGTCGGTGCTTTCGATGGTTTCGCCCACCTGCACCAGGTTGAACACCGCCACATAATTATCGGCTACCAGATTATACAAGCCGTTTACCTCGATCATAAATTCATTGTCGTTTGTAATCACGGCATTACTCACGGGTTCGCGCCCTGTGTACTGAATGTTTTGATTGATGTTTTGGTTGTTGTTGTACTGGTTGTTTCCCATCGCTTGTGCGAAAAGCTGCGTTAATCCCGACATAGCGAGGATTGATAGTGTAAGAATTGTTTTTTTCATAGTATAAAAATTTAAGATTAATGTTTCTGTGTTAAGAAAAAAGAGGGTGACCACTTTCTGCTTTCCAAATGATTATAGTTACCTGAACAACGTATCACACGCATCATTCAGCGCTTTAGCAATCATAAAAGAAAAGATTTTAAAAATGAGAACCGGGCGTTGGATACATTTTTTCGGGAAAGGTTTAACAGAGAAAATATAAAAAGTGTTGTATCAGCGAAGTACGAATTGATACGAACTTACGAAATACGAATACCTGCTGTGGCAGATATCAGAGTTTTTTTTACTTAGCGGATTTTCTTTACCGCAAAGAGTGCGAAGCAGAGCAAAGAGCGCAGAGAAAGCGATAGTTTTTAATTAGCGGTTTTTCTTTTGCCACCCCGTCCGAACGGATGTTCATCCGGGCGGGCAAAACACGAAAACACCAAAGAACATCAAAAGTTTTTTTTACACAGAGTCGCTCCACCGCGGCGGATCCCTGCTAGCCGCAGGCAAGAGTGATCAGTTTTAACTTAATAACCTAATAACTGATAACCTAATAACTGAAAGCAGTAGCTGTAATTAGCAATGATCTATTTCACCTTAATCCTCTGCCCTATTCGTAGTGTAGAAGTTTTGCTGATGCCGTTCAGTTTGCAGAGATGCTCCACAGTGGTTCCGTATTTTTTTGAAATTTTATAGAGTGTGTCTCCGCTCTTCACCACATATACTGTTCCCGTTGCTTTTCCGGTTTCTTTTCCTGAATAAACTGTTTGTGTTTTTTTTACAGAATCTTTTTCATACGATTTATTGGTCTTCGTTGGGTGGCCCCTGAAGCGGGATTCGGGAATATCGATTGTATCTTTTAAAGCTTTCAAACTATCTTTTCGAGAGAACATAAACAGCCAGCGGTAATGTTCATCCATATGAAACACCTGCGCCATATCGCCATGATCGAGATCGGGATAGGAAGAGAAACGCAGCAGACTTCCTTTATTACTGCATGCACGAATGGCATCCACCATCTTTACGGATTCGGAATGACGCACTGCTACATCGCGCTGGCCGTGGCCCACCCAAAGCGGGATCGTACTCAGACGGCAGGCATCCTTCGGGTTTCCACCACCACACAAAGCAAAGGCAGCAGCAAATTTCTCCGGGTATTTTCCTGCAAAATTAAACACGCCATATCCGCCCATGCTCATGCCGGTAAGGTATACACGGTTTGTATCGTAGCGATATGTTTTCTGCACATAATTCAAAACATTCAGCAGTTTATCCGGGTTCCATGAAGAGCCGCGTGGACACTGGGGTGCAATGACTACAGCTGGAATTTTTCTTTTTCTTTCGATTGCATCAATAACGCCGTATCGTTTCACAACTTCGAGATTGCTTCCGGAAAGGCTTTTGCCGTGAAGGAAAAAGACAAGAGGCAATGTATCTTTTGCCTGTTCATATCCATCGGGAAGGTTTACAATAAAATCATATCCGTTTTGCACTTTCCCTTTGATGTTTTCCATCTGCGCAAAAGCAGGCGTAAACAGTAGCATCCACACAATTCCTGTCAGCAGTTTTTTCATTTGCAATCGATAAATCATTTTCAAATTTAGCGATTTCGCTGGAATTATCAAAAAAGGTCTGAAGACAGGAGACAGAAGTCAGAAGAAAATACAGCAAGTGGTGACTTTGGCTTTTCGGGTTTTCTTACTCATCCCTAAATCCCTTCTCTAGGCATAGAGAAGGGACTTGAAATGCAATGCTAAATAAAAATACCTGTTAATGCAGCACATAAAACACAAATATTTAAAACCAGCGCATGTGGCTATGCACACCTATGTGCCTCCGCCGCGGCGGAGTGTTAAATATTTTTTCTTTTAAGTATAAACCCTATAAGTTTTGATGTATTTTTACAAGACTTAAAATAACATCCGACTTCGATGCAACTTAAAATAAAATACGGAATTCTTTTACTTGCTTTACTCCTTAGCTGCATTAGCATACAGGCGCAGGATGCCGATTGTCCGTGTTGGGGAGAGAAGAAGGCTTTTGTGGCGGAGGTGTATGCTTTGGGAGGAATAGCAAATGTTGAGTCACAAGATCATCAATATCGCCCGCTATTGTCACCCGGTTTGAGTTTTGGAATCAAATTCAATAAAAAACACACACTTGCTATTAACTTACATTATCTTCAGGTAAAAGACCAATACTGGGGAAACGTGATTTGTGAATTTTCCCCTTGTTATAACTGTTTTGACAACCGTTTCCTCGGGATTACACCAGAATGGAAATATCTTTTGTATTGGTCGAAAAATTTCAGGATGGAAACATCATTAAGAGCAGGCACAGATATTCTGGTTCATCGAAAGTATTATGTCAGGGATAACCCTCAGGAAAATAGTATTAGTACAGGAATTGACTTTCAATCTTTATCTGCGATCAGTTATCACTTTATTTTGAAACTGAATAAGAAAACTGATTTTTATCTGGGTCCGTTTTTTCAGTTCAACCCTGTTTCTAAGCATGGGTCTTTTCCAGATCATTATCATTTCTTCGGCGGAATCAAAGCCGGCCTGAAATATTCGAAATACACGAAGTAAGCCACATCCTTCTGTTATCAGACCAAAGCATTTATTAAAGCAACCTCACACGCTTTCACTTCGTCATAGTGTTTTCGAAAAGTAATTTATTTTCATTTTTAAGAATTCGCATCATGAGAAACACGATGAAAACATTTTTTCTGTTTATGTTTTGTGTATTTATCATTCACAAAGCAAATGCTCAATGGATCGAAACAACCCTTTTCAGCAGCGAGTGCATCGACAATATGCTGGTAGTGGGCAATGATGTTTATGCGGGTGCCAAAACAGGACCTGGCGGCTTGTTTAAAAGCACCGACAATGGTGTAACATGGAACGCATCAGACAACGGGATTACATATAAACAAATATACGCACTGGCCACCGACGGAACTAATCTGTACGCAGGAACGTGGAATGGCGGCATGTATAAATCGACAAACAATGGCAGTAACTGGAGTGCTATCAATAATGGAATTTCTTTTCCGTGCATCACGGCACTGGCATGTTCCGGCTCTACCTTATGGGCAGGCGCATTCAACGGAGAAATGTATTACTCAACCAATTCGGGCAGCAGCTGGACACTAGCCGGACAGCCCTATTCATACGGCCCGGAAGCCATACTGATTGACGGAACAAAAATATACGCAGGTTTCAACAACGGCGTTCATATCACAACCAACAACGGAACTACCTGGACAAACAGCAGCGCGGGCTTTACCGATTCAACTGTAATGAGTATTCTACTAGACGGTAGCACTCTGTTTGCTGCAAGCTGGGGCGGTGGCGTATTCCGATCCGTTAACGGGGGCAATAGCTGGACTGCTACCAATACGGGCCTTGGCAGCTGGAATGTTTTTCCTTTATTAAAAAACGGAAACAATCTTTTTGCCGGCACACAGGGCGCAGGTGTTCATCAAAGCACCGATAACGGTAATACCTGGACTGCCATCAATACCGGTTTTGTGACCTACTTTCCCTCCTATTGCCTTGTGGCAAACAGCACACATTTGTTTACGGGAAGTTATGGAACCCACGGTGGCGTATGGAGACGTCCGCTTTCAGAATTGCAATCGATCGATGATAATTCAGCATCAAATACTTTTCGTCTATTTCCAAACCCAGCTGTGAACGAGGTATCTCTTACATTTAATGAACCCATACAGGACGATGCTGTTGTTCGTATTTACAACTCCGTTGGAGAGGAAATTCAAAATCTGAAAATAAATAAATCTGAAAGTTCTGTAAAGATTGACATCAGCAAACTTCCGGCAGGTGTATATCTTGTGAAAATGAATGGTTATTCCGACAGATTTGTGAAGAATTAAAATACAATCTCCACTTTCAAAGGCGTATAGTTGGTGATTTTCGTATATCGCTTTACGTATTCAAACATGCCCCCTTCATAATAGAAATCTTCGAAGAAACTCTTTTCCATTTCGAAACGTTTTACGGAAAGAAACACTTCTCCAATATCGGCGGGTAGACATTTTTCAATGGTCAGTTTCACTTTAGATTTTGTGTTTGTAACCGGAGCTTCGAAATCACCCATTGATTCCAGGTGCCTGTCAAGCTTATCGAACATCAGGTCTTTTTTCTGAATAAACTTTCCGTCGCGGTTGCTAATGTATACTTCCATCCACAAATGCTCCAGCACATAATTGTATTTGTTATTCAGTTCGAAGGTCAAAACGCTTGATGTACCTGATGCAACAGCATCGGTTAAACTAAAATCAAGAAAAGTGATTGTGTCATTTCGGGCCTCTTCAATCGCTGCTTCCGCAGCAGCAATTGAATCCTGAATCATCTGCATGCGTCTTTCTTCATCGGTTGGTGGCGGAGGAGGTGGTGGTGGCGTTTCTTTTTTCATATCCACAAACCATTTCCCTTCGATCCTTTTCAGTTCAATCAGTTTCTCTTCATTGTTCTGCATGTATTTACATATGGCTGTAGTCCCATTGATTTCAATACTTGTAATTAAATATTCTTTGGTTACATCCTCTGAATTTAAACTGGCAAAAGCTTTCATCATATCAAGAGCTGCTTCGCTTTCCTTCGTAGAGAACTTCTTCGCTCCGTCATAATCCTTGTGGTTTATGCATTTCAAAAAGTTGTCAGAAACCTCACGCACGCGCGTTTCATCGGTAACTTTACAGGAAAATGCCAGAGGCAGCAGAAAGCTGATAAGCAGGATTGATTTATAGAATTTCATAGGTTTGGAATTAGCTGATAAAGGTAATTGTTTTTTTTATTTGACCGATGTCCGATGCTGGATGTCCGATACCCAAGCGGTAGCTAATACTTTGCGTTCTTAGCGTCTCTACTCGCTTCATTGAACAATTTTATTTTTGCTGGTACTCACCAATTGTTTATTTTCTGTTGTGTTCGTGAGCTCGTTTGCTTTGCAAACTCGGTTGAGCTCGCTGGCGCTCGGTTGCGTGAAAAAAAATGGAAGTCGGATGCCCGATGCCCCCACCGCTGACGAAGTCGGACAGGGAAATGGAAAAGTCAGAAGACCGGAGACCGAAATGGAAAGGCAAATGATGAAAGACAGGAAAGCGATCGACAATTGCAAATTGAAAATCGAAAATAATTTTCTATCTTTGCTGCATGCAACACGCCATTCTCATATCCTGGCTCAACCGCTTTAACGGGCTTTAATTTTTTGCAATAATCCTGCAATCAGGATTCAGTAATCAGTGTTCAGTTTTCAGTAATCAGTAAGAAGCAGCGTTATTAACGCATTAAATTCTTATCAATATTTGTCTGCACTTTGAAATTGAAAACTCTGCTGAACTACACAAATAACTTAACCGAGTCCGCCGCCGCGGACGAATTCATGAGCACATTAGAATAAATTAATTAAGCGAATAATAACTAATAACTCAATAACTAAAAACATGAACATAGCTGTATTAGGCGCAGGTCTCGTTGGTGGACCCATGGCTGCCGACCTCGCCACCGATTTTGATGTCACACTTTTCGACTTCAACAAAACCAATCTCGATCGCTTCAATCTTCCCCGTTTAAAAACAGAGGTTGCCGATTTTTCGAATCCAGAAACTGTAAAAGAAAAAGTAAAATCTTTCGATCTCGTAGTGAATGCACTGCCCGGTTTTATGGGCTTTCAGACATTCAAGGCTGTTATCGAAGCCGGAAAAAATATTATTGACATTGCATTTTTTGCTGAAGATCCGCTTCCTCTCGATTTGCTTGCTAAAGAAAAAGGCGTGATTGCCATAATGGATATGGGTGTGGCACCGGGTATGAGCAATGTATTGACCGGATACGGCGCGCATCTTCTGGATGAAACGGATACTGCATTAACCTACGTAGGCGGACTTCCCGTGATACGCCAGTGGCCCTATGAATACAAAGCCGTATTCTCACCGGTAGATGTAATTGAAGAATACACACGCCCTGCACGCTATATTGAAAATGGTGTGATGGTTATCCGCCCAGCCCTTTCGGATGCAGAACTGATGGAATTTCCGGGCGTTGGAACACTGGAGTCTTTCAACAGTGATGGCATACGCTCGCTTGCCTTTACGATCAAGGCAAAGAACATTAAAGAAAAAACACTGCGTTATCCCGGGCACATCGACAAGATGGCCGTGCTGCGCGAAACCGGCTTTTTCAGTCAGGAAGCTATTGATATTAACGGAACAAAAATTCGTCCGCTGGATTTCACTGCCAAATTACTTTTCCCGAAATGGAAACTACAAGAAGGTGAAGCTGATCTGACCGTGATGAAAGTAATTGTAGAAGGAACCAAGGCAGGTAAGAAACTGCGTTATACCTGGGATTTGCTTGATTATTACGATCCCAAATCCAAAGTTCATTCGATGGCACGCACCACCGGATACTCAGCTACAGTTGCTGCCCGCATGGTACTTGAAGGAAAATATGCAGTAAAAGGTGTGACTGTTCCCGAGTTTATCGGTGGGCACCCCGAATGCGTCAAGTTCTTGCTGGACGGCCTAAAGAAGCGCGGCGTTATTTATCACGAAACAATTGAAGAATTGAAATAGCAGAAAATTTCGGGGTGCATATTTGGATGAAAAAAAAAATCGGGTATCTTTGCACCCCGAAACATGGCGAGGTAGCTCAGATGGTTAGAGCGTCGGATTCATAACCCGGAGGTCACGAGTTCAACTCTCGTTCTCGCTACAAGCGATGACAACCCGGAAATATTTTCCGGGTTTTGTTTTTCCCCACCTTCTGAAACCCGCTTCATTCCATTGATTAATGAAAAAACCGAGTTTACATTTCCGGTTAGATATTCTCTTTTTTGCACATCCAATGACACACCGCCCGGAAACACCACTTCCTGTATTTTCTTTTTTATCTCAACAGTTCCCGAACACCAGTATTTA
>JAZDMK010000169.1:0-5938 GCA_043800975.1 Bacteroidota bacterium
GAATTCTCATTTTTTTCCTTTAGGTTTGTAACCTTGACTTGTAGAATTTAACCTGTTAAAAAAGAAGCCTATGGCTGAAATTAAACCTGCAGAAGTATCCGCAATACTGCGCCAGCAGTTAGCCGGGATGAAACTGGATTCAGAACTGGAAGAAACCGGTTCCGTGCTCCAGGTGGGCGACGGAATTGCCCGTGTATATGGACTTACCAATGTTCAATCGGGTGAGCTGATCGAATTTGAGGGTAACCTCAAAGGCATCGTGCTGAACCTTGAAGAAGACAACGTGGGTGCGGTATTGCTCGGTAATGCCAACCATGTGAAAGAAGGTGACGTGGTGAAACGCACCGGACGTATCGCCTCTATCCGCGTGGGTGAAGGTATGCTCGGCCGTGTTGTGAACACACTGGGTGACCCCATTGACGGGAAAGGACCCATCACAGGCGAACTCTACGAAATGCCGCTCGAACGCAAGGCTCCCGGTGTTATCTACCGCCAGCCGGTGAACGAACCCCTGCAGACCGGTATCAAACCCATCGATGCGATGATCCCCATCGGCCGCGGCCAGCGCGAGCTGATCATTGGCGACCGCCAGACCGGGAAAACCGCTATCGCTATTGATACCATCATCAATCAGAAAGAATTTTACGATGCCGGAAAGCCGGTATTCTGTATATATGTTGCCGTAGGACAAAAAGGTTCTACTGTGGCCAACATTCAAAAAACACTGGAAGAAAAAGGAGCTATGCCTTATACGGTCATTGTTTCGGCTACCGCTTCCGATCCCGCTGCACTGCAGTTCTATGCTCCGTTTGCAGGTGCTGCCATCGGCGAATTCTTCCGCGATACGGGCCGCCCCGCACTCGCCATTTATGATGACCTTTCGAAACAGGCTGTTTCGTATCGTGAAGTATCACTGCTGCTGCGCCGCCCTCCCGGCCGCGAAGCGTATCCCGGTGATGTGTTTTATCTCCACTCACGCCTGCTCGAACGTGCTGCCAAGATTATCAACTCGGATGATGTTGCCAAGAAGATGAACGATCTTCCTGAAACAATCCGTCATCTGGTAAAAGGCGGTGGCTCACTCACAGCCCTTCCTATCATTGAAACACAGGCCGGTGACGTTTCTGCTTATATTCCAACAAACGTAATTTCAATTACCGACGGGCAGATCTTTTTGGAAACTCCTTTGTTCAATGCCGGTATTCGTCCCGCTATCAACGTAGGTATCTCTGTATCCCGCGTGGGTGGTAATGCGCAGATCAAAGCCATGAAAAAAGTGGCTGGTACACTGAAGCTCGACCAGGCGCAATACCGCGAACTGGAAGCTTTTTCAAAGTTCGGTTCCGATCTGGATGCATCTACAAAAGCAGTTTTGGATAAAGGTGCGCGCAACGTGGAAATCCTGAAGCAGCCGCAGTATAAACCGATGTCCGTTGAAAAACAAATCGCGATTATTTATTGCGGTACAAAGGGCATTCTGATGAAAGTTCCGGTAACACGCATCCGCGATTTCGAAGAAGAATTCCTGATCAGTCTCGAACACAATTACCCCGAAGTACTTCAGTCGCTGAAGAAAGGTGTGATCGATGATGAGATTACAAAGAAGCTTGATAAAGCAGCCGCTGAAATGGTCATTAAGTTTGGTTAATTTGTACTGCTATGCCCAGCCTGAAAGATATACGCATCCGCATTAAATCGGTTACTTCTACGCAGCAGATCACCAGCGCCATGAAGATGGTATCTGCAGCAAAGTTGCGCCGTGCGCAGGATGCCATCATCAAAATGCGCCCCTATGCGGGCAAGCTGCGCGAACTGCTGGAGAATTTAAGCAGCGGTGTCGAATCGCAGGAGATTGATATCTATGCACGCAAACGTGATCCCAAAAAGGTTTTGATTGTAGTCTTTACATCGAACAAAGGCCTTTGCGGAGCATTCAATGCAAACATCGTCAAGCGCGCACAACTACTGATTCAGGAAGAATACTCCGAAGCACAACGCACAGGCAACCTGCACCTGATGTGTATCGGAAAGAAAGGCGGAGAATATTTCCGTAAAAGAAATTTTCCCAACATCATTCTTCATAACGAACTGCTTGAAGCGCCCAGCTTTGAGAAGACTGTTCCCATTGTTGAAGAAATTATTGCCACTTTCCGCGATGGCGGGTATGACGCAGTGGACCTGGTGTACAACCAGTTTAAGAATGCAGCTGTTCAACGTGTGATTGCAGAAAAAATGCTTCCTATTTCTCCGCCTGAAACAAAGGAAAAGAAGAGTGGTGGCTTTCGTCACGACTTTATTCTGGAACCTTCGAAGGAAGTGATTGTATCCGGACTGATTCCGAAATCACTGAAGATACAGTTTTATAAAGCCATGCTCGATTCGCTGGCATCTGAACACGGAGCCCGCATGACAGCGATGCATAAGGCGACAGACAATGCAGGAGAAATTCTGAAAGATCTACGTCTTACCTACAACAAAGTTCGCCAGGCTCAAATCACCCGCGAAATCGTGGAAATCGTGAGCGGTGCGAATGCGTTGAACGGTTAGTTGAAAATCGTTATTAGTTATACGTTGATTTGTTAATCGTAATAAGTGATAATGGAAGAAAATAAATCAATCCGTTCATTCACAGATTTAGATACATGGCAGCGTTGCAGAGACTTGGCAAAACAGGTTTGGATACTTTGCCAAAAACTTCCTCCAGACGAAAAATATCGATTGTCTGATCAATTAATACGATGTTCAAGAAGTTCTACTGCAAATATTGCCGAAGGTTATGGTAGGTTCAATTTTCAGGAAAACATTCATTTTTGCAGAATTGCAAGGGGGTCATTGCATGAATTATTGAATCACCTAATTTGTGCAAATGATTGTAATCTGATTAACGAAAAAGAATTTCAGCAACTTCAGAACGATGTTGAAAAATGTATTCATATACTGAATGGATATCTAAGATACCTTACATCAGCAAAAAAGAATTGGGGTAATACAGCAAACGAAGATCAGGAGCCCTATTTAACAGAAGAGAAACATGATTAATCTTATCTCCCATAAATTACAAATAACGAATAACAAATAACCAATAACGAATTTGTTTTACAACAATAGTCTTCGTAAATTTATTGAATTATAAAAACAGTCCATTATGATTTCGAAAAAACTTGAGAAAACAATAAACAGCCAGATTGAAAAAGAAGGCTATTCCTCCAACTTATATCTGGCAATGGCCAGCTGGGCCGAACAGGAAGGCTTCGAAGGCATTTCACAGTGGCTTTACGCTCAGGCTTCAGAAGAAAATATGCACATGCTGAAGTTTGTGAAATACCTGAACGAACGCGGTGGCAAGGCCATCATTCCTGCATTCAAACTTCCTCCTGACAAATTTAAATCACCGAAGGAAATGTTTGATCAGGTGCTGCATCATGAGGAATTCATTACGAAGTCGATCAATGAAATCGTAGCGCAATGCATCGAAGAAAAAGATTATACTACTCAGAATTTTCTGCAGTGGTACGTGAATGAACAAATTCAGGAAGAACGTTCGGCACGCGCCATCATTGACAAATTAAAAATGCTCGGACCCACAAATCTTTATTTGTTTGACCGTGATATCATGAGCATGCGCGCGGCAGCAGCAGCAGCTGATGTTGCACCTGCTTAAAATTGAATTAGAAGAATACAATCAAAAGGGAGCATTTGCTCCTTTTTTTGTACTTTTACATTTGAAATACTGATACATGAAAAAAGCCCTCATAACCGGAATCACGGGACAGGACGGATCCTACCTCACCGAACAGCTGCTGGAAAAAGGATATGAAGTACATGGAATGATACGTCGTTCTTCTTCATTCAACACCGGCCGCATTGATCATTTGTATAAAGACCGACATGTAAAAGATGTGCGACTTTTTTTACACTTTGGTGATATGACCGATTCCAGTAACCTGAACCGTCTGCTGGAAAAAATTCAACCCGATGAAATTTATAATCTGGCGGCACAAAGTCATGTAAAAGTTTCTTTTGAAGTACCTGAATATACTGCCGAAACAGACGGTATCGGTGTACTTCGTTTTCTGGATGCTATTAAAGAAATCGGTATCAAAACAAGATTTTATCAGGCATCAACCAGTGAGCTTTATGGGAAAGTTCTGGAAATTCCACAATCAGAAACAACCCCTTTCTATCCCCGCTCTCCATACTCCTGCGCGAAGATGTATGCCTTCTGGATTGTGAAAAATTATCGGGAAGCTTATAATCTTTTTGCATGCAACGGGATTTTGTTCAATCACGAATCACCTCGTCGTGGTGAAACTTTTGTCACTAGGAAAATCACGCGGGCCGCGGCACGTATCAAAGCGGGTTTGCAGGACAAACTATATCTTGGAAACATGGATGCCAAGCGCGACTGGGGTTATGCTCCCGAATATACCGATGCGATGTGGCGCATGTTGCAAATGGATACTCCGGATGATTTTGTGATTGCAACGAACGAAACACATACTGTTCGTGAATTTGTTGAACTTTCTTTCCGCGAACTCAGTATTGAAATCGAATGGAGCGGGAAACAGGAAAACGAAAAGGGTGTCGATAAAGCCAGCGGTAATGTACTGATCGAAGTAGATCCAGGATACTATCGTCCGACGGAAGTAGATATACTTATCGGCGATTACAGTAAAGCAAAAAAAGCAATGGGATGGGAACCCAAAACAAAACTGCACGAACTTGTAAAAATGATGGTGCAGTCGGATTATGAAAAAGTTTTAAAACGCGGCTATTAATGGATAAAGACGCAAAGATATATGTAGCAGGGCACACAGGACTTGTAGGTTCTTCCATTACACGTTGTCTGAAAAAGCAGGGTTATGAAAACCTTGTGTACACACCCTTTCCTGGAATTGATTTGCGTGTTCAGGAAGAATGCAATCGTTTTTTTGAAAAAGAAAAACCCGAATACGTAATTCTTGCCGCTGCGAAAGTAGGCGGTATTGTAGCCAACAACACCTACCCTGCCGAATTCATTTATGAAAACTTAATGATTGAATGCAACGTGATTCACGCTGCACACATTCATAAAGTCAAAAAACTTTTGTTTCTCGGAAGCTCCTGTATTTACCCAAAGCTTTGTCACCAGCCCATTCGTGAAGAATATCTTTTAACCGGATCTCTTGAAGAAACGAACGAAGCCTATGCGCTGGCGAAAATTGCGGGATTGAAAATGTGTTCTTTCTACCGTAAACAGTATGGTGACGATTACATTTCTGCCATGCCAACAAATTTGTACGGTCCGAATGATAATTTTGATCTAGAAAAGTCGCATGTATTGCCAGCAATGATTCGAAAATTTCATTTAGCCAAGTGTCTTGAAAACAACGACTGGCAGTCTATACAAAATGATTTGAATAAACGACCCGTAGAATGTGTTGATGGAACAAAAGATGAAAAAGCTGTACTTTCGATTCTTGAAAAGTATGGCATTAAAAAAACAGGTAATTCTGTTTTTATTGAATTATGGGGCACAGGATCACCACTTCGTGAATTATTACATGTTGATGATTTAGCTGCTGCTCTTGTTTTTCTTTTGCTAAATTACAGTGGCGAAGAACATGTAAATATTGGAACGGGAATCGATCAGAGCATTGCAGACCTTGCCATGATTGTAAAAAACACAGTAGGTTTTAATGGAAAGATATCCTGGAATTCAGAAAAACCGGACGGCACACCCAGAAAACTTCTGGATGTTTCAAAAATTACTGCATTAGGATGGCAAGCGGAAATACAGTTAAAATCAGGCATAGAAAGAACATATAACGAATACATTTCAGAATAGATGGCAACCTATTTAGTAACCGGAGGCGCGGGATTTATCGGCTCAACCATTGCGAAAGCTTTATTAGATAAGGGTGAGCAGGTTTCTATTCTTGATAATTTTTCAACCGGA
>JAZDMK010000210.1:0-2032 GCA_043800975.1 Bacteroidota bacterium
GCTTTTAATGGATCCTGCCTCTACTGATTCATTGGTAGTAAAAGGCGAAGCTGCGTTAAGTTTTGCCCTGGACCGAAGCGGAAAAATGAGCCTTACCGGTGCATATAATTTAGACGAAGGCAGTTACCTGGTTTCACTGGAATCAGTAATTAAGAGAAAATTTGCAATTGTTCCCGGAAGTACGATCATTTGGAATGGTGACCCACTTGATGCAGAAATATCAATCAATGCAACCTATTCTGTCAGGGCTTCACCATTTGACTTAATGGCTGATCAGATGTCAGGGTTAAGCGAGGCTGACAAAGGCAGATATAAACAGCGTTACCCTTTTTTGGTTTTGCTGAAACTCCGGGGTGAAATCTTACATCCGGAAATCAGTTTTGAAATACAATTGCCGTCGCAGGATAAAGGAATTTTAGGCGGAGTGGTGAATCAGAAACTGAACATGTTAAATGAAGATGCATCTGCATTAAACAAACAGGTATTTGCGTTATTAGTATTAGGCAGATTCGTTCAGGAAAATCCCTTGCAAACGGAATCGGGTGGAACCTCAACCTTAGTTCGTTCAACCGTAGGGAAATTTTTGTCTGCACAATTAAACCAGTTGAGCTCTAAAATGATACCGGGAATGGAAATAAACTTTGATATTCAATCTTATGACGATTACCAGACAGGACAAGCCAAAGGAAGAACACAAGTGGAAATTGGTTTAAAGAAGCAGCTTTTTAATGAACGATTAACTGTTCAGATTGGAGGAACGGTGGATGTAGAAGGGGAAAAGGCAAAACAAAATACGGCAAGTGACATTACCAGTGATGTTACGGTAGAATACAAATTGACTAAAGATGGCCGTTACCGACTAAAAGCTTTCAGGCATAATCAGTATGAAGGCGCAATTGAAGGCCAGCTGGTTGAAACCGGAGCCGGTGTTTTATATTTACGCGATTTCAATAAATGGAAAGAATTACTCATCAGGCAAAAAAATAAAAGTGATTCAACGAAAATAGAAAAACTGCCATGAGACGCTCAACCCTAAATAAATACTTCATGTTCCTTATGTGTCTGCTTCTGGCAGCATGCACCGGTATAAAATATTTGCCATCCGACGACAAACTCTATACCGGTGCGGAAATAAAATTAGAATCAGTAAATAAAATAGATCAAAAAAAGAAACGATTCATTAAAAACATTGCAAAAGACGCCATACGTCCGAAACCGAATAAAACCTATTTAGGCATGCGTCCAAAAATGTGGATGTTCCTCAAAGCCGGTGCAGACCCGAAAACTAAATTAAATAAGTGGCTGAAAAAAACAGGGGAAGCTCCGGTATTGATAAGCAGTGTCAAGCCGGGAGTGACAGCCGCACTCATCGATGCGAAACTCTTCAATATTGGAATTTTCAGAGGTTTTACCGAGTTCACCATCGTCGAAAAGAAGCATACAGCAAAAGCAATTTACACCAGTCACATCCATGAACCCTATACAATTAAGGAACTTCTTTATGCCATTACAGATGACAGCCTAAGTCGCCTGATCCTTACCGAAAAAGAAAAATCATTCATTAAGCCGGGCAAAGATTACAATCTGGACCAACTGAAAAAAGAAAGAATACGTATCGATGCTTTATTAAAGAACCAGGGATACTTTTACTTCAGCCCCGACTTTTTGCTTTTTAAAGCGGATACTTCAACAATAAATCATACGATAACATTAAAATTAACTTTAAAAGACAGTGTTCCTGAAAACGCACTGACTGTATATCGTATCAACCATGTGTTTATTGATCAGAACCATTCCTTAAATGCAGAAGCAGCAGGCAGCAGGAAAGACACCGTAAGGTTTAAAAATGTTGAGTTTCTCGGTAAAGAATCAGAAATGGATATCAGGCCCAACGTAATTTTAAGGTCAGTTTACTTAAGGAAAAATGAGATCTATTCAAGAAAGAAACATAACATCACACTTAACCGTTTGATGTCGATGGGCAATTTCAAATTCATCCAAGTGAAGTTTTCTGACAGCGATACAACCGCTG
>JAZDMK010000186.1:0-17410 GCA_043800975.1 Bacteroidota bacterium
GGCAGTAAACCTTGGGCCTCCGATAAACACGAATGCAAATGAAGGTGCGCAGTGTATTTCTCCGGATGGGCAATACATCTTTTATACAGCATGCAACCGAAATGGTGGATATGGAAGCTGTGACTTGTATTATACACGTAAACAAGGGGGGCGTTGGGAAAGCCCTGTAAACATGGGTCCCATTGTAAATTCGAAGCTTTGGGATACGCAGCCTTCCATTTCTTCGGATGGAAAGACTTTGTATTTTATCAGTACTCGCGAAGGAGGATTAGGCAATTCGGATGTGTGGAAGACAACGCTTGACGTGAATGGTGAATGGACGAAGCCCGTCAATCTGGGCGCTCCTGTCAATACTATAGGAAAAGAACTTTCTGCATTTATTCATCCGGATAACCAAACTATGTATTTTGCTTCGGACGGACATATTGGAATGGGTGGGTTAGACATGTATTATACACGAATTGACAGCGCCGGAAAGTATACAGCTCCTGTCAATCTGGGTTATCCAATAAATACAGTTGCCGATGAAAGTAGTATGATTGTTTCTGCATCCGGTATGATGGCTTATTTTGCATCCAATAGTTTTACCGGAAACGGGCGTTATGATTTATACGGTTTTGAATTGTATGAGAAAGCAAGGCCGCGCGTAGTCACTTATCTGAAAGGTATTGTATTCGATAAAACAAGTTTAAAAAGACTGGGTGCACGCTTTCAACTGATTGATCTGAAGACAAAAGAAATCGTTGTTGAATCGGAGTCGGACCCTGTTGACGGGACATTCCTTGTTTGCATTCCTACCAATAAAGAATATGCTTTACATGTTACCAAAGGAAACGATTACATTTTCTATTCCGATAATTTTTATGTGAAAGGGAATTTTGAAAGCAGCAAGCCTTTCTTAAAAGACATTCCGCTGGAGCCGGTTACTGATGGATCAAAATTCGTTTTGAGAAATATCTTTTTTGATTTTGATCAGTCAACATTAAGGCCTGAATCCTATATTGAACTTGAGAAACTGCAGAAATTTCTGAAAGATAATCCTAAAATTAAAGTTGAAATTGGTGGTCATACCGACAGTAACGGAGATGATGCGTATAACATGAAGTTATCTGCAGCACGCGCCAAGACGGTTGTTGACTACTTAATTGCAAATGGTATCACAAAAGACAGGATGACATTTAAGGGTTATGGCGAAACAATGCCTATCATCAAAGATGCGAAAACAGATGAAGAGCATCAGATGAACCGACGCACAGAGATTAAAATTATTTCACACTGATTATTCCAGTATTTCACACACGCATCGGAAGCCCAGCCAGCATTCAGGTTTTGTGTATGTAACCGATTTTAATATTCTGCACTCTTTTAAAGAATGTGCAAAACTGCCGCCTTTGGCAATTCCTTTTTTATCGGTCATTTCCGCTGCATTACCACACATGTTGTGTAAACCAAATCGGTTTGGAAATCGGCTGACAGCTGGAAACAGAGGCGGATAACTTCTGTCGCGCGCAAAGAATGTGTTGTATTCGGAACAGATTACTTTCGGGAAGTTGTATTTGTCTAATAAATTTTCATACCCCCATGGAAAATTTTTATAGCTCAATGCTGCTGATGCAGCGATTTCCCATTCTTCGCTGGTGGGAAGACGGTAAATAATTTTCTTGGGACCATTCTTTTTGTTCTTGAAAAAATTCTCTGTAACGCTTTCTGTGCGCCACTTGCAGTATTCATTCACTTGTTCGTATGAAACACCGACAACAGGGTAGGAGTTGAATTCAAAATTCTGAAGGTATAACGAGATCATTCCGGGATTTCCGTTCACGGTATCGGTGGCCCAGAGCAGTGTGTCGGGCATGGCTGCTTTGAATTCCTTCGAATCCCTGCCGAATTTATTTTCAAGAAAGGAAAGATATTCTTTCCAGTCGATGTTGCGCACCTCGGTATTATCGATGTATTTGTTTCCCGTCAGCCAGATGGTTCCGGGAGGACCGGGCTCAGTTTTGCGGGCTTTGTCGTAGCGGTAGGTGTTGCAAGCCTGCAGGGCCAAAGCGAGAATAACAATACTGAAGAAATATTTTTTCATAGTTTCAAAGTTCTTTACAACTGCTCCGCTACTTTCCTAAAAAAGCTGAACCAGCCTATGTGTCCGGATTTCTTTCCCATGCGTACCATAATGATGTTTTTTGCAGGATACACATATATATACTGCCCTAAAACACCGGCAGCAAAGTAATCACCTTGGTTCCCCACGCGCCACTGGTAGTGGTACCAAAAAGTTTTTCCGGGTTTGGGAAGAGCGGTTGTTTCGTTTACCCAGCTTTCGGGAATGATCTGCTTTCCGTTCCAGTTGCCTTTTTTCAGATATAAACGTCCGAATTTGGCGAAGTCGCGGGCGCGGGCGTTCAGGCAGCAAAATGCTTTCACTGTTTTGTGTTTTTTACTGTCCACACTCCAGCTTGCATCGTATTCCATACCGCAAGGCTTCCATATTTTTTCTTCCAGATAAGAAGAAAGTTTTTGTCCGGTGGCTCGTTCCAAAATCATTGCCAGCAGTTGTGTGTTGGCACTTTTGTAATCGTATTTTTCTCCAGGAGGGCATTCATACGAAAGTTTCTTTACATACTTATTCAGATTTCTGCCGTAATAGAACTTCGCCACACCGCCAAAGGGATTCGTGTAACTTTCATTGAAATAAAGGCCAGATTCCATATTCAGCAAATGCTCAATGGTAACGGATTTAAAAAAATCTTGTGTGAGTTCGGGAAGGTATTTTGTAATGGGATCTTTCGCCGATCCGATTTTTCCTTCCCCGATGGCAATGCCTATCAATGCTGAAACATAAGACTTGGAAACGGAGAAAGAAGGATTATACGATTCCGCATTTCTTCCTAAAAAATATTTTTCATACAGAATGGTGTCGTTCCGGAGGATCAGGAACCCCACGGTTTTGTTATTGGTCAGCAGTTTTTCAAAGGGAATGGTGTGTGTGCTGTCGGTTTTTATGTTTAGCGATAGTTGTTTTCCATCGGTACGATCAAAGAAATGAAAAGGCTTGTCGGAAGCGGCCAGCGGAAGAGAGTGAAACTTTTTATAATCTTTGGAATCTGCAAAATTCCAATAAAAAAAACGCCCCACATGGCAGGAATTAAAAAAGAAAAGGGCGGCAAACAGAAACAATAACAGATGCTTCGATTTCATATGTTTATTAATTTGAAAAGTAAAGATAGAAATTATCTGATTCAGATCTGTTCCAATTCTTTTGCCTTCATCCAGCCCACAGCACCGTTTGCAATACGAACTTCTCGCCATTCACCCAACTGATCTATGATTTCTACTTTCGTACCTGCGTGCAGAACAAAGATATCAGTGCCTTTATCATCCGGAGAACTTTTAACATTGACGCTGGCCACAAACAGAATGGCTTCATGGTGGTGATTCATGCGGTTGTATTGTTTGTGAGCAAAAATGAAACTGAAAGAAAATATCAAAACCAAGCCTGCTGATAACCAAAATGCAGTTTTTTTAATACGGATGCGTTGAGAGAAAAGGTATACGGCAAACATAAAAAGTGTAATGACAAAAAGAATAATGACGATAACCGCCCAAGAAAATGATGAAAAAAGATTAATGATTGAATTCATCCACCGCTGATAAAATGTTTTCGGCATTACTTCAATGCGGTCAACGATTTTCTGGTTTGCAATTTTAAGGTTGAACTGAATTTCTTCATCAAGTGGGTTAAGCTTTGCCGCTTTTTCATAGTATAAAATGGCAAGCGGATACTGCTGCATTCGATAACAAGCGTTTCCCATATTAAAATACAGGGCAGACGATTCTTCGCCACCCGCATTTATTTTTTTGTAAATCGTAAACGCCTCCTGAAAACGCCCTGTTTTATATGACTGGTTTGCTTTTTCAAAAAGGCTTTCATTCACAGATGCAATCGCAGTAAAGGATGAAAACAAGAGGAGTATGATTGCCATTTTTCTCATTTCGTTTTCAGTTTTGAATCAATAGAAGTAATCAGAGAAACGGTTTTGTTATACAGCGAATCCATTTCGCTGCCGGATGCGTTAGGAGCAAAGCGTGCATATTCGCACACAGTGATCGTTTGCATGTATTCGTTTACAAGCGGTTCTTCAACACCTTTGTTATTCAATGCAAGAATTAGATTTTCCTGATTGAGATCAGAAGTTTGAATCGATAATTTATCTGCAGCAAAATTCCAGAGTGCTTTGGAAATTTCTTCGTGAAACTTCGCGGAATTTTTTTCAGCCAAAGCACGTTTTGCATTCTTCAGTCTGCGGTGCGCCATGCGTGTGGCTTTGCGGTTGCGAAGAAGAAGCTGGTTGTTGTATAAAGCGATGTGTTTGCGTCGTAATATTACAAATACAATAAATGAAATTAGCGGGATCAATAGCAGAATAAAGAATAGCCAGGAGCCATAAAAGCTGCGCCCTGTCGAATATAGTGATGAGTCTTTGTCGTTGATATAGCGTATGTCGGAATCAATGTATTTAAGATCTTCCTTTCCGCTGCTTCCGTTGTTTGTTGCGCTCCCTTTTTCCACGACGATTGAAAACTCAGGCGAATTCAATGTTGTGTAACCTGATTTTACAGGATCAAAATATGAAAAAACAATGGATGGAATTTTATAGTTTCCTTCATTTCTGGGAATGAAAAGATATTCAAAAGTTCGGCTGCCACTTACTCCCGAAGCATTGACTGTAATACGGTCAATAGCTTTGGGGTCATACGTTTCAAATTCAGAAGGGAACTGTACAGATGGATTTTCCAAAACACTCAGGTTTCCTTTTCCACTGACGGTAATTCGCAACGTGCCGGGTTCATTGGCTTTAATTCTTGTTTTGTCAAGCTGTGCCTCGAACGAGAAAATGCCAACATTTCCTGTAAATGTTTCAGGCTTGTTGTTTTCAGGCAATTCACGCGCTTTTACAGTAATTGCATTTGATTTAATTTTTTTCTTGGATTCCTGAACAAACGACTGAAAAGGATTTTTAAAGAAAGGATCATTGAAAAAATCTTTGAAGGGATCAAAGTAATTATTCATATTGCTTTGTTGAATAATGCAGTCCACTTCCAGTGGATCAACCGTAAGTGTACCGCTCTTTTGAGGAAATAAAGCCGTCTTGCGGATTTCAGCAACCAGATATTGCTGACCGTTTATTTTCTCATAATATTGAAGTGGCTTTTCGTTTTCTTTTCTGATTTCCTGCGCCCAGAAGCCTGTGAATGCAGGAACTTTATTGACTACATATTCAGAAACAGAAACGCGTGTATATATTCTATACGTTACCATTACCTGTTCGCCAACCCAAGGGTTTGTTTTATCAATCGAGGCCGTAACAAAAACATCCTGTCCTTTTGTATTTGCAGGTTTTGTTACATTGTTATTGTTTTGCTGAACCTGTTTATTTGTCTGACCTGCAGAGGCAACAACTTCAATCGATACGGAATTGGATTCAATAATTTTTCCATTCACTTTAGCTTTGGCCGGCTCAATTGTGAATTTGCCGGTCGCTGTTGGAACAAGATAAAATATCCATTTCTCTTCAGCATCAGCGCCCTGAACCACTTTGTTGTTTACGATGATGGTCATGCCACCGCCCGAACTTTTGGTTTGTCCTACAATCTGGAATCCGTTAAAGGAAGGCCGTGTGAAACTCTGGTTTGTTCCCCCGCTCAAAGAATAGGTTACCTGAAACTGAGAATTCAAACCAACTTTACTGCTACTGGCTGATGCAGTTAGTTTTTGTGCCTGCACCAAAGAGGGCAGGATTAAAAACAAGATTGATATCAGCAATAACAGTCTGCGCATAGATTTAATATTTTTACCAGTCTTTTTCAATTTTAACGTTTACAGCTTTTGCTTTTTCTTTTTTCAGTTGTTCCTGAAGATTTTTTTCCTGTTTGTTTAATGCCTCCAGCATTTTCTCAGCCTCAGCCCGCGACATTTTTTGTTTGTCCTGTTTCTGACTATTCTGTTTGTCTTTATTCTCGTTTTCTTTCTGCTTGTCTTTGTTTTTATCCTTCTCGTTTTTATCTTTATTGTCCTGATTTTTATTCTGATTCTGGTTTTGATTTTTCTGCTGCTGTTCTTTTTTTAAATGTTTCTGTGCCCAAGCCAGGTTGTATTTTGTATCAGCATCAGCAGGATTGTATTTCAGCGATTTTTTGTAGGCTTGTATACTTTCTTCATATTTTTTCTGCTTCAGCATTGCATTGCCCTTGTTGTGATAGAGACGCCCCAGCATTTCATTCGACATGGGTTGACCGGAAATATCTTCGAAAATTTTCGCAGCCTCATCATATTTTTCCTGCTTGTATAAGGATGCTCCCAGATTGTACATCCCTTTGTAGTCACCTTTATTAGCTTCGATATACTTTCTGTAATTTATTTCTGCTTCGTCGTACTTTTGATTTTCGTATTGTTTATTTCCCTCACGAATGTATTTAATACCTTCCTGCGGCATGGCCTGCTGAAAGAGAAGAGTTAATATGAATGCACAAAAAATTCTCATGCTTTGTGTTTTTTAACTTCGAACATTTTCAAGGATGCAATCCAACGGTAGCGGCGTTCACTAACTAAAGTTTCCAGTATTAATAGAAACAGCGCCAGTGATAATGGAAAGTAAAAGTATTCATTGTATTCAGAAAATTCTTTCACGTCATGATCGGTTTTATCCATCTTCTGAATTTCTTTAAGAATCTCGCCCAAGCCTAAATCTGCGCCTGAAGCCAGATAATAATTCCCGTTCGAAATTTGTGCAATTTCCATCAGCATGGATTCATTCAGTTTTGAAATAACGGTATTACCGGACTGATCTCTTTTAAAATCAATGCTGTTGTTTGCGGTAAGATAAGGAATAGGTGATCCGCCGGGCGTTCCAACGCCAATTACAAATACACGCACGTTCTTTTCCTTTGCATACTTGGCCGCAGCAATCGCATCATCTTCGTGGTTTTCACCATCTGTTAAAAGTATGACTACTTTCCCGCTCTTACTTTCACGGGGCATTGAATTTACACCCATCTCAATGGCGGCACCAATCGCTGTTCCTTGTGATGGTACAACAAACGGACTGGCAGATTGAATATACATTTTGGCAGCAGCATAATCGGGAGTGAGTGCCATTTGCGTATAGGCTTTGCCAGCAAAAACAATCAATCCGATGCGATCGTTTTCTAATTTTTCTGTGAATTTTGATAATGCCTGCTTGGCACGTTCAAGTCGTGATGGCTTAATATCACGAGCCATCATACTGTTGGAAACATCCAAAGCAACAACAATGTCAATTCCTTTTCTTTTTACTTTTTCAACTTTGGATCCCATCTGCGGACGGGCTACAGTAATAATCATTGCAGCAAGTGCCGTGATGTATAAAATAAATTTAAGATTGGCCTGAAAGATTGATGATCCGGGAATTAATCTCGATACAACATCCCAGTCCCCGAAGCGGCGTAAACGTGATTTTCTGATTTCTCTGGATAATAGATATGCAGCCGTCAGCACCGGAATCAGGAGCAGAAACCATAAGTATTCGGTATATGCAAAACGGAACATTATCTAAGGTAATTTTTTGAATATTGTAAAACGTAATGTTGATTCAAGTATTAATAAAATCAATGCAATCAGCACAAATGTAAAGAACTCATCCTTTTTGTGTTTATATTCTTTTACATTGACTTTTGTTTTTTCAAGCTTGTCGATTTCGGAATAAATCTCACGCAGTTTTTCTTTGTTGGTGGCACGGAAATACTTGCCGTTGGTCATCTCTGCAATCTTCTGTAATAATTTTTCGTCAATCTGCACTTCAACATTTCTATACTGAATTCCGAAATTTGTTTTAAAAGGGTAGGGTGCATATCCTTGTCTTCCTACGCCAATCGTGTAAACACGAATGCCGAATGCTTCCGCAATTTCAGCTGCAGTAACAGGATCCACACTGCCTCTGTTGTTGACACCATCGGTTAAAAGAATAATAACTTTACTTTTTGCTTCACTGCTGCGAAGTCGGTTTACAGCAGTGGCAAGTCCGTCACCAATCGCTGTGCCGTCTTCAATCATGCCGCTTTCCAGCGCTTCGTATTGCGATTGTAAAATATCATGTTGTGTTGTAATCGGACACTGTGTAAAGCTTTCGCCGCTGAACGCAACCAGTCCGACACGATCGTTGGGCCTGCCATTGATAAAGTCAATCCCAACTTCTTTGGCAGCATCAAGCCGATTGGGTTTAAAGTCTTCGGCAAGCATACTGCCGGAAATATCCTGCGCAACAACAATATCAATTCCTTTCATGCTGATATCCTGTGTGCTGTTGCTCGATTGAGGGCGAGCTATGGCAACCATGGCAATGGCAATGGCAAGCATTCTTAAAATAGCAGGAAGAAATCTTAGCTTTACACGAATAGGTGTGTGTTTTTGCTTAAATCCTTCAGTACTCGAAATCTGAAAATTTAAATCATGTTGTGATGAACGGAAAAAGAAATACCACGCTGCAATCCCTGCAGGCAATACCAGCATTAGTAAAAGCCATGGAAAAGCAAAGGTTATATTGCTGAAAAACTCAATCATTCCTGTTCAGGTTTATGGTTGTTTTTTTCATTTTCTTCTTCTTCAACGGGCATGGTTTCCAATACAATCTGAAATGCCGTTTCTAAAGCATATTCATGATCAGATGGCAGCGGACGTACTTTTGCAAATTTTACGAGGTCCGATAAACGGAGGAGTTTTTCAAGACGATCATTTAAAGTTTCCTGCAAGCCAAGTTTATTAAATGATTTTATGATATCGTCAGTTATCATTTCCATCGCTGCAAAGCCGAATTGTTCTTCCAGATAGGTGCGTGTAATATCTGAAAGCTGGCTGTAGTATTGTTTTACCTGTTCTTTTTGCCAGAGCTTTTCCTCTTTGAGCTTATTCAGATTTTGTAATGCCAGTACATGAGGTTTTAGTCTGGGCTTACTGTCTCTGCGGAACAAAGGTTTTTTACTTCTTATTCTGCGAATAATAATAATAGTAAGAATCGTAACAAGAATAGCTCCGACCGCAATGTAAATATAGGGAAGTGCTTCTTTCCATGACCAGGGAACTCCCAGTGGACCTTTGATTTCACGAAAATCCTTGGTTGTATCAACGGGAACTGTGTTGACATATAGTATAAGCGGATTCGTTAATGCTTTTATCAGGTTTGTGTCGGATTGTTTTTTGAAAAGAAATTCAAAAATGGGAACGGCCCATGTTCCCGAATCGTAGGATGTTATTAAGAATCGTTGATTAAGATTCAGCGTGTTTTTATTATCTGTAATGAGTGTATCAATGGTAGTACGACCCAGAATCTGCAATTGCGGACTGAGTGAATCGTACGGGCGTGGCCAACCAATAAGGTATTCCTTTGGGCACTGAACATTTAATTCGAAAATTACATGATCACCAATCAGAATTTTGTTGTTGCTGATGCGCGAACTGACACGGATATCCTGTGCATACAAAAGATTCATCCAGAATAAACTGAACACTACAAAGAAAAGCCTGTATGAAAATTTAGAAATCATTTTCTTCTTTCCCTTTTCTTAAACATGCGTATCAGAGGTTTCACATAATCTTCATCCACACGGATACGAACTGCATCAATTCCGTTTCGGATAAACATTTCGTCAAGGCGGGATTCCTTAACAAGCCACCAGTTGGTATAATTCTTACGTGTTTTATTATTGGAAGTGTCAATCGTTTTAATTTCGCCGGATTCAGCATCCCGTATCTGCAACAATCCGATGCGCGGCAATTCTTTTTCGCGCTGATCATAAACGCGCAATGCAACCAGATCATGTTTTCTGGAAACAATTCTCAAAGGATCTTCAAAGCGGTCGTTCAGAAAATCGGAGAGCAGAAAAACAATAGCTCTCTTTTTTATTACGTTTGAAAAATATTTCAGTGCAACCGAAATGTCTGTCTTCTTTGATACAGGCTCAAACTGAATAAGCTCACGGATAATATGAAGAATGTGTGTCTTACCTTTTTTTGGTGGAATAAATTTTTCTATCCTGTCGCTGAATAATATCATTCCAACTTTATCATTATTCTTAATCGCAGAGTAGGAAAGAACTGCAGCAATCTCAGTCAGCTGTTCACGCTTTAGTTTTTTACTGGTTCCAAAATGTTCCGATGCACTGACGTCGACAAGAAGCATAACAGTAAGTTCTCGCTCTTCTTCGTATACCTTGATATACGGATGATTGAAACGTGCTGTAACATTCCAGTCGATCAAACGAATGTCGTCGCCATATTGGTATTCGCGGACTTCCGAAAAGGTCATCCCTTTTCCTTTAAAAGCACTGTGGTACTCACCCGAAAATATCTGGTTGGTAAGCCCGCGCGTTTTAATTTCGATCTTCCGTACTTTTTTTATCAGCTCGGTTGTTTCCACTTTTCCTGTGTTATGTCAAGAAAATGATCAGGGAACTTCAACTGCGTTCAAAACCTGGTTGATGATTTCTTCTGTTGTAATATTTTCCGCTTCCGCTTCGTATGTCAGGCCAATTCTGTGACGCAGCACATCGTGGCAAACTGCACGCACATCTTCCGGAATCACGTATCCTCTTCTGCGGATAAACGCATAAGCTTTGGAAGCTATTGCAAGGTTGATGCTGGCACGTGGTGAACTGCCATAACTGATCATTTGCCGCAGGTTTGGAAGGCGGTAATCAGCCGGGAAGCGAGTAGCGAAGACAATGTCAGTAATATAATTTTCAATTTTTTCATCCAGATAAATTTCCCGGACGATACCTCTTGCACGTATGATCGCTTCTGTAGTAACAACTTTATTGGGTTCAGGAAGTGCTGCATTGTTTTCACGCATGATCAGTTTTTCTTCTTCCTTCGCAGGATAAGTGATAACAACCTTCAGCATGAAGCGGTCAATCTGGGCTTCAGGCAAAGGATAGGTTCCTTCCTGCTCAATCGGGTTTTGTGTGGCAAGAACAAGGAAGGGCTCTTCCAGCGGGTAGGAGCGGTCTCCAATGGTTACCTGGCGTTCCTGCATAGCTTCTAACAATGCACTTTGTACTTTCGCCGGGGCGCGATTAATTTCATCAGCTAAAATGAAGTTAGCGAAAATAGGGCCTTTACGCACATTGAATTCTTCATTCTTCTGACTGTAAACCATGGTTCCAATCAGGTCGGCGGGAAGCAGATCCGGCGTGAACTGAATTCTGCTGAACTTAGCCTGAATGGCTGAAGCCAGTGTTTTTATCGCCAGTGTTTTGGCAAGGCCGGGAACACCTTCCAACAGAATATGTCCGTTCGAAAGTAACCCGATCATCAGCCGTTCCACCATGTGACGTTGTCCGATAATCACTTTTCCCATTTCCATGGATAAAAGGTCTACAAATGCACTTTCCTTGCTGATCCGTTCATTCAGCTCGGTAATGTCTGTAATTTGCTGCATATCTCTTTTTCGTTAAGGGAGCAAAAGTAGTGAACTGAAAAGGAAATAAGCAAGATCGCCCGTTAAAAAATGTTACTTGGGCTGTTAAAAATTGTTAAAGCAAAAATGTTTTGAAAAAGCCTGATTGATAAGGGGAAGAGGAGTGTTTAATCAGGAATGAACCAGAAAAGCAAATCTCCATCTTCATAATACAGACGCAATTGTTTCCTTTTTAAAGATATGATTTCAAACTCTACCTCTCCACTTGCATAGGGATGTCTGACCAAATATTTTTTATCATAATCTAATTCCCATTCCCCTTCAGATGATTGGAAATCCCACATGGCAAAGTATGTGCCGTCCGTTGAATATGAAATGTAGTAGGAAGGAGCCGTTGATTTCCACGCATCCGTGTAATCCTGATCTCCTTTAAATACTTTGTCGACTTTCCATGCGTTTCCGCAAAGCCTCGATTTCTTTGATGATAAACTAAAAGCAGGGCCATCTTCATATTTTTTGCAGGAAGGGAATGAAAAAGTAAGTGCCAGAATGAAAAGTGCAATGAGTGATTTGCAGAATACATTAACCAAAATTCGGAAGTGTGTTTTCATTTAAAACATTTTTTGTTATCGTTTTGCAAATTTAATATTATAATCGTTGAAGTCGTTAACACGTTTTTTTTAAATTGTACATTTTCCTAAAAAAATGTATTTTTGTTTTGCATTAAACTAATGTGGCAAACATTTTGAGAAAAAGGACATCCATTTAATTTCACCAAAACCAAAAAAAATGAATTCTAATCTTGTCAAAGTATTTTTCCTCACCACTTTTTTCATTCTTTATTCCTTATCATCCAACGCACAGGTCAATCAGATCAAGGATGGTGCTGATAAAAATAAATCAAAACCGAAAGAAAAAGGCAGTTCGTCAAGCCCTGATGGCTGCGGTGGCCCTTGCCTGGAAGGATGTTTCAACGGATGTACCATTGCCGGTGCTTCTCTGGCTATAGCTTACCATGCTAAATTGCTGGAAACAAAAGACAAAAATCCATTGATTACGTCTGTCGATGTGATGCTGCATACAGCCAATGAACCTTCCTGGAATTCCATGACAACCACGCCACGTATTCATGGTACATGGGGTCTGTTTGGAACTGATTTTCGTATGTGTATGATCAATGATATGAATTACGGTGATTTCTGGAGAACCATTGACTGGAATGTAATTCAGCTGAATCTCATAGCTATTCCTGAATTCACACTTCGGCTGGGAACAGGCTTTATGTACGATCAATATGAAAAAGAATATTATGGTGAGCAAATGCTGGGCATGGAATTTAATTATGAAAGGAAATACCATGGCACATTTGAAATCCGCTATGCAGATAACTATGATGCAGATTTGATTCCACGTATTGAAATGAATCTTCGTGGTGACGTCAGGTTTTATGATGACAAGCACATTTCTATTTATGGAACGGTAGGCGGATTGTATCAAAAATATTTTTCTGGCAGTACTTCCGGCACTACGATGTGGAGCATTCAGACCGGATTACGATTGAACTATCATTAATTTTTTATTGTGAATATATACGGCAAGCATTACCGAACGATCTGGCAGAATGAGGATGATGGCTCGGTGGAAGTGATCGACCAGCGTTTGTTGCCTTTCGAGTTTAAAACAATCCGGCTGAATACAGTCGAAGAAATCCACGATGCCATTGCTTCCATGATGGTGCGTGGTGCACCGCTGATAGGAATCACAGCTGCTTATGGAATGTATCTGGCTGCAAAAAATCTGAAAGCAGATGCCGACATTCAGAGTGAAATGAACAAAGCGGCACTGTATCTGAATTCTGCACGTCCCACTGCGGTTAACCTTGCGTGGGCTACACGAACACAGCTGGGTTTCATTAAAGAAGCAAAAGATAAAAATACTGCGGTCGATATTTTAAAGAAATCAGCTGCACGCCTTGCCGATGAAGATGTCGAAAACTGCAGACGTATCGGTACATTCGGTCTTGATGTAATTAAAAAAATGGCAGAGAAGAAAAAAGGTGAAACTGTAAATATTCTCACCCATTGCAATGCGGGCTGGCTGGCATGCATCGATTGGGGCACTGCTACATCACCTATTTATCATGCCTTTGAAGCGGGTATTCCAATTCATGTGTGGGTTGATGAAACAAGACCCCGTTGTCAGGGATCACGGCTGACGGCATTTGAGCTGGGTCAGCAGGGTGTTCCGCATACTGTAATTGCCGATAATACTGGCGGACACCTGATGCAGCACGGGCTTGTGGACTTAGTTATTGTGGGAAGCGACCGCACCACAGCCAACGGAGATGTGTGTAACAAAATCGGTACGTATTTGAAAGCACTGGCAGCAAACGATAATAAAATACCTTTTTATGCGGCATTGCCTGCATCCACGATCGACTGGAGCATGGAGGATGGTGTGAAATCCATTCCTATTGAAGAAAGAAACTCCGACGAAGTACATTTTATGGAAGGTTGGGATGGTGAGAAAATGAATACAGTGCGCGTCACTCCTGAAAATTCGAATGCAGCCAATTATGGATTTGATGTAACACCTGCACGCCTTGTGACAGGAATTATTACCGAACGTGGTATTGCAACGGCCTCTAAAGAAGGACTGGCTGCGCTTTTTCCTGAATTCTCGGGCAAATGATTTCTGAAGGGATCATTAAATATAACTGCATTTTTACGCAAGCAGATTTTGTTGTAAATGATGAAATTCTTTTTCGTTTTAATGATTGCAGAAAAGTTTTGTCCGAAAGAAAATGGATTGGTGAATATGCCGAAGGGCTTGGCTTTGGAAATATCAGCATTAGGACAGAAAAGGGTTTTTTCATTACTGGATCCGGAACAGGTGGTTTTACTGTTTTAACAAAAGAGCATATTGCATGGGTTACAAAATGTGATGTGGATTCAAATACTGTTTGGTGCAAAGGCCCACTCCAGGCCTCTTCCGAATCCATGACCCATTCTGCTTTGTATGCAATGGATCCTGAAATTAAAGCGGTCATTCATATTCACGATTTAAAATTATGGGACAACCTGGCTGGGAAAGTGCCTGAAACATCCGAAAAGATTGAATATGAAACTCCGGAGATGGCACATGAAATGGAAAGATTGTATGTGCAAACCAATGTTAAAAACGAGAAAATAATTCGAATGGCAGGCCATAGCGAAGGTATCTTTGTTTTTAGTTCCGATCTGAATGAAGCATTAAAAATCCTATTTCGTTACAAGTGAATTTCACATTTATTTTATTTAACACATAGACACATAGGTCACATAAATTAAAAACATTTTTACGGTAAAGAAGCATGATAAAAAAAAGTTCGGGTTCAATAATTTTAGCACTCATTGCATTTTTATTCCACCAGCCGCATGTGTTTTCGCAGGATGAGAACAAAACATTGTTGTGGGAAATCAGCGGGAAAAATCTGAAGAAGCCGTCCTATTTATATGGAACCATTCACATTCGTGACAAACGGGTTTTTAATTATGATACCGCAGTAGCAGGTGCATTCAGCCGTTCCGATGTATATGTCATGGAAATGGTGATGGATAAACTGGATCCGCAGAAGCAAAAAGATGCCGTGCTGATGAAAGACAGTACCCTTGATCAGCTGATGACAAAGCAGGAATACAAAAGGCTAGACAGTGTTTTGAAGAAACGCACTAAGATGAGTTTGATGATGTACAATAAAATGAAACCATTTTTTTTGATGTCGGCAATGCAGGGTGCTTCACTGAATAAAGATTTGCCGGAAGCGCTGGATATGCATTTTTTATCACGGGCGAGAGAGGCCGGAAAAGAAGTGTTGGGTCTTGAAAAGTTAGAAGATCAGCTGTATGCTGTAGACAATATTACTTTGCGCGATCAGGTGAAAATGCTGCAGGCTTCTTTGGAAATGGATAGCACTCAAACAAGAAAGGAATATGAAAAACTGATCAGCGTTTATCTGAAAGGTGATTTGGCTGGTATGCTGAAACTAACGGCAGACAGTACTTTGCCAAAGTCGTTTGAGAAAGTTTTTATACACAACCGCAATATTAAAATGGCTAACGGGTCAGAGAAAATATTTAAAAAGAAATCTGCTTTTATTGCTGTGGGAGCAGCACATCTGGGAGGAGAGAAGGGTGTGATTGAATTGCTGCGAAAGAAAGGATATACAGTAAAGCCTGTTAAAACAAAATTTAAAGATTAAGAAATTTGGATTTTTTCGGTTTTGTTTTGTGAATTTTCCCTGTCCGGCTGAATAGACGGGGTGCCTTCGTGCTTTGGTGGCAAAAATTTTATACAGTATCTAAAGAATAAAATTAAAATTCTTGAAATAGATTGCAAGCCACACACAATGCGGGATTGTACTGGTTTGTTTCACGCGGTGTAATACGTGGGCAGGAATAAATAAATAATCACCTTCAAACAAACGAATAAGGGGTCTGTCTTCAAATTCAAGTACAGCCTGACCTTTCATCAAAAAAACCAACTCATCGAAATCCTGATCGTACCAGCCATCTTTGGGCCCGGTATTACCGTTAGAAATAATGCGTTGGATTTTGATGTTTTCGCTTTTAAGAATAACATCAAAGACTTCCGGTTCCCATGGATTGGGAAGGGGCTTGTCGAGGCGGAAGATGTTGTTTTTTACTAGTTCCATAGTGCTCAGAGAAATTCATCAATTTGGCCTTTTCCCTGGCGGATTACCACAGCATCATCTCCCGTGCAGTCAACCACTGTAGATGCGATATTTCCACCAAAACCGCCGTCAACCACAATATCCACTATGTCCTTATACTTTTCGTAAATCAATTCAGGATCGGTGGAATATTCAATCACATCATCTGCATCGCGTATCGATGTGGTGAGGATTGGGTGCGACAGGGTTCTAACAATTTCAACAATAATCGGATTATCTGGAATACGAATCCCGACCGTTTTTTTCTTCGACTGAAGAATGTTCGGGACGTTATTGTTTGCATTTAAAATATACGTGAATGGTCCGGGCAATGTGCGTTTCAGAAGCTTGTAAATAGGTGTGCTCAATTGCCGCGTGTAATCAGAAATATGACTCAGATCAGAACAAATGAATGAGAAATTGGCTTTCTCCGCTTTGATTCCTTTAATCTGGGCAACACGTTCGATGGCTTTGTGCTGAAAAATATCGCAACCAATTCCATAAACGGTGTCTGTAGGATAAATGACAATACCGCCCGAAAGCAGGCAGTCAACAACCTGCTGTATAGCTTTTGGATTTGGATTTTCGGGATATATCTTAATCAGGCTTGCCATTATTTTATAAAAAAAGGGGTAAGCTACTTACATCGCACCGCTACAACCATCTACCCTTGCTTCCTTCCGGACCTGGGGGAGTTCAACGGGAGCTGGTCGCATAAGACTTACCCTGTGCAAAAATAGTGTTTTTTGGTTATCCACAATGATTCGTTAACAAAATTTCAGCATTCACGCCAATATTTTTTTAATTTTGCAGGGAACAGACAAAGTAAATATGATACCCAAAAAACATTCTCAACTGAAGCATGCCATGACCTTTGGCGCTATTATAGGCATGTTGCTGATTTTATATTCTGTTGTTGCTTATCTGGTAGACAGTAAAGCCATTGAAGCAATGGGTCAGTTTTACACGTGGATCGTCCTGATTGGTGGTATGGTTGTAGGGATCCGCTACTATCGCCAAAATGATATGGGTGGTTACATTTCATATTCAAGAGCATTAGGAACCGGTGTTCTGATTGCACTGTTTGCATCCATCATCAGCGGTTTATATACGTATATCTTTTTTGAATTCATTGATTCATCTATGATCACAAAGATTCTGGAAACTGCAGAAGAAAAAATGATTGAAAACAATCCAAAGATGACAGATCAGGAGCTCGAAATGGCGATGAGTATCACAAGAAAATTTACTA
>JAZDMK010000047.1:0-11087 GCA_043800975.1 Bacteroidota bacterium
TCTGCCTTTTAAAATTTCCATAAGGTGAAGGCTAGTGTGTCAGCTTTCCATTCGCCGCGGCGAACGGGCTTCCAGCTTCCGTCATCGGACTTATTCGTAATTCGTAAGTTCGTATTCATTCGTACTTCGATGAGTGACTGCCACTGCTACTTATGCCTTCTGCCTTTTAAAATTTCCATAACTCATAACTCATAACTCATAACTTATAACTTATAACTCATAACTCATAACCACATTTGCCTTTCGTGCTTCCGGCTTCCTGCCCGACTACGTCAGCAGGCGGGAAATGTTCTATTGTTCTACTGTTCATTTATTCAAAAAGCTTTAGTGCTCTTTAGTGTTTTAGTGTTTTAGTGGCAGAAATTTGTATTAGAATCTTCGTAATTCGTACGTTCGTTTCAATTCGTACTTCGATGAGTGACTGCTCCTGCCACTGCTGCTTTCTTCTGTACTCCTTTGTGCCTCTGTGTTTCCGTGCTTTCGTGGCAAAAGCTTTGGTGAAACTTGGTGTCTTCGTGCCTTGGTGGCATGGACTTGTATTTAATTAGTGCTTCGTATGTTCGTAAACATTCGTACTTCGATGAAACTGCCACTGCCTCTGCTACTGTCTCTGCGCTCTTCGCCGCGGCGAAGCTTGTATTTTTCTCAGCGTTCTTTGCGATTAAAATATCCGCACGACATGTAGGAATCTCACAAAGAGCAGTTGGCAACGGGTACCATAAAAATCCCTTTTCACATTGCTGCTTTGCCCAGATTATGTATTTTTGCAGCATACCTCTAAGATTATAAATAACCTGATTGTACTGAAAAGCGGACTTATGAAGTATTTTTATCTCGCAATATTTTTAGTTGTTACCTCTCTTTTTCTTTCCTGCGGTGGCGGAAAAAATGCGGATGCAAAGAAAGGAAACGCACCTCCATCGGTCGATGTGATTATTGCAGGCAATGAGGATGTGCCCGGCAGCATTGAAGCCAACGGAACTGTTTTGTCGGAGGATATGATTGAACTGCATGCTGAAATCAGCGGCAGGATAACCTATCTGAATATACCCGATGGTGCCCGGGTGGGCAAAGGAGCTGTGCTGGCTAAAATTAATGATGCCGATTTGCAGGCACAACTTGAACAATTGAAAGTGGAACTCGAACTGGCAACCAAAACCGAACAACGCTATATCAAACTGCTCGCAGTAAACGGCATTGATCAGGCAACCTATGATGCTTCATTGAACAATGTTGATAAACTGAAGGCAAGCATAAAAGTAATCAGTGCGCAAATTGATAAAACAGTTATTCGTGCGCCATTTGCAGGGAAGCTTGGTTTACGTCAGGTAAGTCCCGGTGCGTATGTTACTCCTGCAACTCTTATCGGAACGCTGCAATCCGATAATGTAAAAATTGATTTTACAGTTCCTGAAATTTATATGGGCCTTGTAAAAACCGGAAATAAAGTTCAGATAAAAACAACGGCATCAGAAAATTCATACACAGCTACGATCAGCGCTGTTGAGCCGCAGATCAATACTTCCACAAGAAATATTAAAGTGCGTGCGCGCCTTGAGAGTGGAAGTGTGAACCCAGGCGCTTTTGTGAAAGTGATGCTCGAAGAAAAAGGAAAAGGAATTATTGTTCCTACCAATGCCATTATTCCTGATGCGCAGTCGAATCAGGTCATTGTTGTTAAAAATGGAAAAGGGGTTTATAAAAATGTGGAAACAGGAATTCGTACTGCCGACTTTATTGAAATTAAAAGCGGCTTGGTTCCCGGCGACAGCATTGTGGTCAGTGGTGTTTTATTTGTGCGTCCCAACGCAAAAGTAAAGGTGTCGAAAGTGAAGAAAATTGCGGATTGCATGAAATAGAAGAACAGCGCAGAAAATGAATATTTCCGAATTATCGATCAGGCGGCCTATTCTGGCAACAGTGATGAATCTTTTCATCATTCTGTTCGGTGTAATCGGGTACAGCTTTCTGGGCGTTCGCGAATACCCGGCCATTGATCCGCCTATTGTAACCGTTACGACAACATACACGGGTGCCAACGCAGATATTATCGAAAGTCAGATTACGGAACCGCTGGAGAAAGCAATCAACGGCATTCCGGGAATACGCACCATTTCATCCACCAGTGCCGTAGGTAGAAGCAATATCACCGTTGAATTCAATATCAATGCAGATATGGAAGGATCGGCGAATGATGTGCGCGACAAGGTCAGCCAGGCGCTGCGCAACCTTCCGCAGGATATTGATGCACCACCCGTCGTTACAAAAGCCGATGCCAACAGCGACTTTATTATTTTGCTGGCTGTTCAGAGCCGAAGCAAAGGCCTGATGGAACTGAGTGATTATGCTGAAAATGTTTTACAGAATAAATTTCAGACAATACCCGAGGTTAGTTCAGTCAATATTTTTGGACAGAAGCGTCCTGCCATGCGCATCTGGGTTGATCCTGATAAAATGAATGCATACAATATCACATTCAATGATATCACGTCAGTATTAAACAAAGAGAATGTTGAAATTCCTTCCGGGAAAATATACGGGAACAAAACGGAGCTCACGATCAAGGCTATTGGGAATCTCACAACTGAAAAGGATTTCCGTGATCTGATTCTGAAAGAAAATGAAGATGGAATCATACGTCTGAGTGATGTTGCAAAAGTTGAACTCGGACCTGAACAATATGAACAGAGCTGGAAACTGAATGGGGTAAGCGGTGTAGGTGTTTCCATTATTCCGCAACCCGGTGCAAACTACATTGACATTGCCGATGAGTTTGATAAACGTTTGGAGGAAATTAAAAAGTCAGAAAAAGGTGACCTTGTCTTTACAAAGTTAGTTGATAATACAAAAAATGTGCGTCGATCGCTGAACGAAGTGTTGGAAACTCTGCTCATCGCTATTGGTCTGGTCATTCTGGTCATCTTCTTTTTCTTCCGCAACTGGCTGATCGCTATTCGACCTCTCATTGATATTCCGATATCGTTGGTATCGACTTTTTTCATCATGTACATTGCCGGTTTTTCAATCAACATTCTGACACTGCTTGCTATCATACTCGCAACGGGACTTGTGGTTGATGACGGGATTGTTGTGACTGAAAATATTTTTAGGAAAATTGAAAGGGGTATTCCCATTCGTCGCGCTGCCATTGATGGAAGTAAAGAAATTTTCTTTGTTGTTATCGCAACATCCGCTACGCTTGCAATTGTTTTTCTTCCTGTTCTTTTTCTTGAAGGATTTGTAGGAAGCCTTTTCCGTGAATTTGGTGTTGTGCTTGCGAGTGCGGTGCTTGTCTCCGCTTTTGTTTCACTCACAATTACACCTGTACTCAATGTATTTTTAAACAGGAAAAATTCTCAGCATGGAAAGTTTTATAACAGGACAGAACCTTTTTTTCAGGGAATGGAAAGTGGGTATAAGAAATCAATTGAACGATTTGTAAAAGGTCGCTGGATAGCATGGGTAATCGTAACAGCCTGCTTTCTGATCATTTTCTTTATCGGAAGAAACTTGCAAAGTGAAATAGCACCCTTGGAAGACAAAGGCAATGTGCGAATGCAGATCATAGGGCCGGAAGGAGCCAGCTTTCCATACATGGCCAAGGCCGGTGAGCAGGTTGGGAATTTTCTGATGGACTCTTTGCAGGAAAGAGATTTTTATTTTATTTCAGTGCCCGGATACAACAGCACTGGTGTTAACAGTGGAATGGGCAGAATCGGTCTCGTCGACAGAAGTGAGCGAAAGCGCAGCCAGAGCGATATTGCCAAAATGTTAAACAAAAAGTTTGCTCGTTTTAAAGATATTAAAATATTCGCACTTGAAGAGCAGACTATATCTGTGGGTATGGCTTCGCGTGGTTCGCTTCCAGTTCAGTTTGTTATTCAGAACCTGGATTTTAAAAAACTAAAAGAAGTTCTCCCTCGCTTTATTGATGCTGCCAAGTCGGATAAAACTTTTCAAAATGTAGAAGTCAATCTGAAATTTAATAAACCGGAAGTGGATCTTGAAATCGATCGTACACGGGCGCGTGAGCTGGGTCTTACTGTTACAGATATTGCGGGTGTTATTCAAAGTGCATTCAGCGGAAGACGACTCGCTTATTTCATAATGAACGGAAAACAATACCAGGTGATCAGTCAGGTGGGTATAGGTGAGAGGAAAGAGCCGGCAGACATTTCAAAACTTTTTGTGCGTAGTGCGAAAGGTGATCCGATTCCACTGAGTTCGGTCACGAGAATTATTCCCAATGCAAACCCGCCATCGTTATATCATTATAACCGTTATAAATCCGCCACGATCTCAGCTTCTCTTGCTGATGGGAAAACAATTGGCGATGGTGTAAAAGTAATGCAGTCGATTGCCGATACCTTGCTCGACGAAAGTTTCCAGACCTCATTGAGCGGGCCTTCGCGCGACTATGCCGAAAGTTCATCCAACATTGCTTTTGCATTTTTACTGGCGTTGGTTCTAATATATCTAGTGCTGGCAGCGCAGTTTGAAAGTTTCCGCGATCCGCTCACGATCATGATTACGGTTCCCCTTGCTATAGCTGGCGCTGTACTCAGCCTTTGGATTTTCGGACAAACACTCAACATCTTTTCTGAAATCGGTATGATTATGCTGATTGGATTGGTTACAAAGAATGGAATTTTAATCGTTGAATTTGCAAACAAAAAACGGGAGCAGGGCATGTCGAAAACACAAGCTGTTGTAGAAGCAGCGACGCAACGACTTCGTCCGATTCTGATGACAAGTCTGGCTACTTCGCTGGGTGCATTGCCTATTGCATTAAGCCTGGGTGCTGCGGCAACCAGCCGTATTCCATTAGGGATTGTTGTTGTGGGCGGAATATTATTTTCGTTGATTCTTACTTTATTTGTAATACCTGCAGTGTACATATTTATTTCAGGAAAACGTAAAGTACTGGATGAAGACAAAGAAGAAATTGAAAACATCATTACATAAATAGTAAGAACAATGAGAAGGATTTTTATTTTCATTTTATTGTTTCCGTTTATTGTGAGCGCGCAGCAGCAGCTTACTCTGAAGAATGTAATTGATACAACACTTAAAAATAGCTTTGATATTCGTATTGCCGAAAACAATGTAAACATTGCCAAAGCATACAACAAGACAGGCGTTGCCGGTGGTCTTCCCGTGATAGGAGCCACAGCATCAGATAATGGATCACTCACAAATTCCTACAATAAAAATTCTTCAGGCACCGTTTCGGAATTGAATAATGTTACTGGAAATTCTGTGAATGCAGGTATTACAGCTGGTATTGTTTTGTTTAATGGCTATCGGATTACAGCTACGAAAGAACGTCTTTCTCTTTTGCAAAAGCAAAATGAATATTATCTGAATCAGGAAATTCAAACTGCATTATCGAATGTAATGATTCAGTATTATGATATCATACGGCAGCAGTATTATGTAAAGATTATGCAACAGTTACTCGATGTATCGAATAAAAAACTGGACATCATCAATACAAAGAAGGACGTGGGCATGGCCGATGGCATTGATATTCTTCAGGCGCAGATGGATGTTAACACAGCAAAAGAAAATCTGAGAATGCAGCAACTGGTCACCGATCAGTCGAAAGCCGATCTGCTTCAGTTGATGAGCGCCAAGTCGCAATATTCTTTCACGATCAACGATAGTATTGTTGTCAATCGTTCCCTTATTTTTGATTCGGTTCAAAAAAGCATCATTCACAATCCTTTGTATTTATCGGCTGTTCAGCAGGTACTCATCAACCAGCAACTGGTTCGTGAAGTTTCTTCCCAACGTTATCCTTCCGTGAGATTAAGCGCATCCTACAACTTCGGACAATCGGATTTCAGTGCAGGACAATACCTGATGAATCAGGTGTATGGTCCGTCTGCCATGCTTTCACTTGCCATTCCGATTTATAACGGAGGTGCGTACAAAGCGCAGCACACCGTGGCAAAACTCAATCTGAACAATGCGCAGCTTCAGGAAGAAAGTATGATGACGGCCATGAAAACATTTGCTTTTAAAACTTTTCAGTCATACACAACAAATCTCACTCAGCTTGAAGAACAGCAGAAAAGTTATGAAATGGCAAAGCAGTTGCTTGATTTAGTGATGCAGAGTTTTCAGGTAAATCAGGCAACAATACTGGAAGTAAAAGCAGCGCAAACCAGTTTTGAAACAGCAGGCTATATGCTGGTAAACCTGCAGTATGCGGCGAAGGTTTCTGAAATTCAGTTGTTGTCGCTGATGTATAAACTGAAATAATCATTACCAAAGAAATTGTTGTATGGAAGAAGACCTCTACGAAAGATACAAAGGCTATTCAAAAGAGCAGATATTTGATATTTTAGAAGATCCGGGCGAGTATCAGGAAGATGCCATGAAAGCGGCAACAAAAGTTCTCTGGAAGAATGGCTGGAATGAGGAGTTTCAGGAAATGCTGCTGTTTAAAGAACAGCAATCCGTGGAGGAAACAGAAGAGAAAGCTGCGTATTTAAAAAAAGCATCAGAGTTTCATAATGGCAATTTCTTTTTCGATATCAATTCTTCCGATGTTATGAAATTTGAAGCCGCGCTCGACAAAGAAGGAATTGACTTTTTCAAAGAAGAAAATAAAAAGACAACGGTTCAGTTTGATACCAATCCTACAGAAAAATATTATTTCAAAAAAGAGGATGTGCCATCTGTCGATAGAATTTGTGCACAACTGGAAATAGCCGTGAAACCCTATTTATCCCACAATAAATTTTTTAACATGCAGATTAAAGTGATTACCGTTATCATAATTATTCTGCTTGTTTTGGTGTTTTATGTTTTCAATTAATCGGTACAGGAAGATTAATTAAGTACTACTTTTCTTGCTGTGCGGTTTTTCCCGGCGGTGCAACGAATAATGTAAGTTCCGGCTTTCAGTCGCTTTCCATCAATCCCAGTGCCTTTCCATTTGTATGTGTAATTAAAATTGTCAATGGATTCGGGTCTTAATACTGCCACAAGTTGTAATAATGAATTGTAAATATTTAACTCAGGCATTGATGGTGCTTTCACAACTATTGTAATTTCTTCAGAGAATGGGTTGGGATATCCGGTGATTGAAAATGTAGATGAAGGTTGTTCGTTAACAGCACCTATTATCGGAGGTAGTTTTTCATCTCGTTTGTAGAAAATTTGGTATTCTCCTGCATTATTAACCATCCAAATAAAATCAACAAATTCAATATTGAAATGTTTATAGGCAATAGATGGGTTTGATATGCTCCCTGTATATGAGCTTAAAATAGATTGCGGCATAAAACAGCCATACGAGAAACTGTGATTCAGTTCACCGTTACTCAAAAAAAGAAAACTATATCCCAGAGGGTATGCTACATCATCGATACAGACATACGAAACATTTGTGAATGGCATCGGACAGGTGGAGCTGACGAACAACATATACTGAATCTCATAGAGAGAATCTGCAGGATTTATAAATAGTAGTCTGTAGGTGTTATAATTAGGGAAACTTGGGTCACTATAAGAGTTATAGGTAATACAGGGAAAAGAACCTGTGGTAATCTGGGTCGTGTCATAAGACATCATATAATGAGTACTGTGGAAAAATAAAAGAGAGTCTGAAGAAAAATGAATCCCGGAGTAAAGATCATTTCTTGTGTATTGCAAGTGGCAGGCAACAGCAATGTCATTCAGTCCTGTTTTTGTGATCAGATTCAGCGTTGAAATTATACTGTCGCCGGAAAGACATGCATATATTAGCGTTCCATCCGTGCTGCTGTTTTTTTGAATCCAGAATGCATTCAGCTTCTGTGCAGAATCAATATCTGCAACAGGTAGATGACAGAAATAATTTGAGTCGCTCAGAAGCACAGGTGCTGTCCAGCTGATAAAGTTGCTTGTTGTTGTAATCATTATGCGCCTTAGAGAATCATTACTTTCATATAACAACGAAATCTGATTATCATCTGTAATGGCAAGGGTAGGGTTTTGACCGGAGCAAATGATAGAAGCCGTATCCCAGAGAAGTGTTGAGCGGTGTAACATAAGCCCTTTGATTACACAAGCGTGATTTAGTGAATCAGCAAAAACTACATATACATTATCGTCAGAATCCCGGACAATTTTTCTTTGATTGTGATTGGCTGTGGCTTGTGGATTATTACTTGTAGCAATCAGAGTCTGCGATTTAAGCGGAATATAGATAATTGCTAAAGCAAACAAAAGGCAAATGCTTTTCATGGGGGGAAGAATTAAAACACGAAGATACAAAAAAAAGACTGCATTATTGATGCAGCCTTTTACCAGAAAAAATATAATTATTTTATTTTCTCATTCACGATCTTCAGAATCTCAGCTTCCAGTGCGATTGCTTTTTCCTCAATCGCTTTTCCTTTGTTCAGAATATCGTTTTTATATGCTTCGTCTTTAATGTCGGCGGCATTGATCTTCACATTTAGATACGCACCCATCACAGCAGAACGGGCACACAGCGCGCCTACGCCTGCATCTGAAACTGAATTCGGATTGCCAATTTCAGCCATCGCTTTGATTACTTCAAATGAATCCAGGGCTTTCTGCATGGTGCGGAAAGGAATGTCAGTCGCGAATTTAGTGGCTTCCTGAATGGCATCGGTACGTGCTTTCTTTTCTTCATCCGTTCCTTTTGGAAGACTGAATGCATCCATGATTTTGTTAAATGCATTGGTATCTTCATCCACTAGGTGCAACAGCTCATCCTGAATGGCGTGACCCTTTTCGGCCCAGTTCGAAAACTCTTCCCAACGTTCATCCCAGCCGGCTTTGTGTGAAGACAAATTGGCTACCATGGTTGCTAAAGCAGCACCCAGTGAACCCATGTATGCGGATATGGAACCACCGCCGGGTGCGGGCGATTCGGAAGAAGTTTCGTTGGCAAAGCCGGTGCAGGTCATGTCGATCAGCTTTTTCTTCGAATGGTCTTCCAACAAATATTCAATGATTTTTTCTTTCGGATTGAATGGCTTCAGATCATCAAGGCCTAATGATTTTACCGCAATTTTAATAATTTCTTCTTCCGAAATCCCTACAGAACGTTGCTGTTTCTTCAGGAAATATTTACCTGCATCAATCAGTGATTTTTTGGGAACCAGACCAACGAGTTCAGATCCTGTTACACGCAAACCGCGTTCCTGTGCTCTTTTATTTGCTTCTTCAAAAGCCGCATGAACCGATGTGATGCTGATGTTAGTAAGGTTAATCGAGATTTGTGCAATTCCGTATTCTTCAATAAACCAGCCGATGGCTTTGCAGGCCTTGAGTGATCCGGGAATCCAGATTTCATTTCCCTTTTCATCCTTCATGATTTTTCCGGTAGGGGAGTTGCCTTCGCGTTGTGGACGGCCCTTTTCGCGAATGTCAAAAGCGATGGCATTGGCACGGCGGGTGGAAGTAGTATTTAAATTTACATTGTAAGCAACGAGGAAATCGCGCGCGCCTACTGCGGTTGCGCCAGCCTGTGCGTTGAATTCGGCAGGACCGAAATCAGGTTTCCAATGCGGATCCTGTAATTTTTTAGGAAGACCTTCATACTCGCCGGAGCGGCAATTAGCGAGGTTCTGGCGTTCGGGTGTGAGCGCTGCATTTTCGTAACAGTAAATAGGAATATGTAATTCTTTGCCGATGCGTTCGGCCAGCTTGCGTGCATACACTACAGTTTCTTCCATCGTGATGTTGGCAATGGGAATCAGCGGACATACGTCAGTAGCGCCAAAACGGGGGTGTGCGCCTTTGTGCTTGCGCATATCAATAATTTCGGATGCTTTTTTCACAGCGCGGAAAGCAGCTTCAATCACGGGTTCTGGCTCACCGACCAAAGTGACAACGGTGCGGTTGGTAGCCATGCCGGGATCCACATCCAGCAGTTTCACACCTTCCACCGCTTCAATCACATCGGTGATTTGTTTGATGATGCTCATGTCGTAGCCTTCACTGAAGTTGGGGACGCATTCGATTATTTTTTTCATAACAATTAGAAGTTATTAGGTTATTGAGTTATTAGGTTATTGAGTTATTAAGTTATTAGGTCTTTTTTTGTTTCACGCCAAGACGCCAAGTGCGCAAAGTTAGAAAAACATTTTTTGCACTAACAAATAAAAAATGCAAAGTTTTAGGATAATACAAACTCCACCGCCACCAATGCATGCAGCTCAGTTGTATCAAGCAAAGGCTGGTGCCAGTATTCTTTTTTGATAATCAGCTGTCGATTCCCAGCTGAGCCCGCCAACAAGGCCGATGGTTTACATATTCCTTCGTGTTTGTGAATGTGTATAACCTGCATTCAATTTTGATTATTTATTTTTTCTTTTTTGGGAGTTTAAAGCCAACTCTTTTTCTGGGTTTTTCTTTCTTGTCGAGTAATTCATCAAAGTAGCTGAATACGATCTCAATATTTTTATCGTGATTATCAATTTTCTTTTTGATTTTTTCAATCTCCAATTTTAATTCAGTATGTGAAACTAGCATTTCGCGGAGCTTTACAAACAACTCAATAATTCTAATGCTTACTTGTATGGCCTGCTCACTCTTTAAAACATTTGCTAACATTAGCACACCATGTTCCGTAAACGCATAAGGCAAGGTGCCACCCAAATGGCCTTTTGAAGGTATCGCATTTTGCGATACCAGTATTTCAACTTCCTGTTCTGTTAACTGAAACATAAAGTGTAAAGGGAACTTTGAAATATTTCGTTTTACCTGTTCACGTAGGCGAATCGCTTTTACACCATATAAAACAGCTAAATCACGATCGATCATTACTTTCTCATTCCTTAAAAAGAATATTTTGTTTATGATAACTTCCTGAGGAATAATTGTAATGTCTTTTCGCTTCTTTGCCTTGCTATCATTGAGTTTTGTAAGGTATCGCAATTTGCGATACCTCGGTTTGCTTTATTTTAATATTGGCTTAAGATCAATAACGACACATTTTGCTTCTTCTTCATTTGAGTAATAGAACTCTCCTAAATAATACAATTTCTTATTTAAAAAGACAAAAGGGCAGGGTAGATTTGCTTTTATTTTCATTTTGACACCATTTATTTCAAAAAAAT
>JAZDMK010000221.1:0-10091 GCA_043800975.1 Bacteroidota bacterium
GAGGTTTTGGGTGTTGCTTATCAATACACGATTATCGGTGACACGGGTGTGTATCAGGTCGGGGAATTTTCGAACGGTGGCATTGCTGCACCCGAATGTCTGATAGTAAAATTATTGAAGAGTACTGCACCCAGTCCTAAAGTAATTCCGATGTGGAATCTTTGCATGCGCAATGTTTATTCCATTGGTGCCTATCAGGTGAACAGAGACGATTTCCGTTTAAATATTTTGTATGCCAATGATGAAACCGGCGTACCACAGGGTTACATTTCCGAAGGCGACATCAGTGGCTATCCTTTGATTCAGGTCTTTAACCTTGACCGCTTAAACACGCAGCTGGCGCCCGTTTCCGACGGAGTATTCGACTTTGTGGATGGCGCAGCAACCACGGGCGGTACTGTCAATTCGGCCAACGGAAGAATTTTCTTTCCCGTACTTGAGCCTTTTGGATCCTTTATTAAAAGTAGATTCAGTGATCCAAATCTCGGTATCAAGTATGCCTTTGAGGAATTGTACGATTCAACAAAAACAACCGCACAGCAGTATCCGGAAAAGAATAAATTTTACATGGCCGGTGTTTATAAATCATCTGTCAGTTCTGATATTTCTTTGAATGCGATGAATATTCCGCAGGGATCGGTGACTGTAACCGCAGGCGGAATAAAGCTTACAGAAAACGTTGACTTTACCGTTGACTACACGTTGGGCCGTTTAAAAATTATTAATGAAGGTATTTTAAACTCAGGTGCGCCGATAAAAATTTCGCTGGAAAGTAATTCTCTTTTCAACATACAGACAAAGACATTGTTCGGAACGCACGTAGATCATAAGCTTTCGAACGATGTGCGCATTGGTGCCACCTTGTTAAATCTGACTGAAAAGCCGCTTACACAAAAAGTAAATATTGGCGATGATCCTATTTCCAACACAATCTGGGGGCTGGATGGAACCTATCAGAAAGAATCGCGCCTGATCACAAAAATCATTGATAAAATTCCTTTTATAAACACAAAAGAAGTTTCCAAAGTAACTGTTTCCGGTGAGTTTGCTCAATTGATTCCGGGTCATTCGAAAGCGATTGGAAAAACAGGAACATCTTATATTGATGACTTTGAAGGAAGTAAATCGGCCATTGATTTAAAATCAATTGGTGTATGGAAGCTTGCCAGCACGCCGCAGGGGCAGACTGAATCGGGCATGTTCCCGGAAGGTGCTCCCGCTACACTGCGCAAGTATGGCTTTAACAGGGCTTTGCTTTCCTGGTATGTGGTTGATCCTTTGTTCACATACAATTACACAAGCAATACGCCCGATTATATTAAAGATGATTTGAACATGCAGTCGAATCACTTGGTGCGTCCGGTTCTGGAAACGGAAGTATTCCCGAATGTTTCACCTCCGGGCGGAACACCGATGAACATTGCTGTTTTGAACCTTGCCTATTATCCAAAAGACCGCGGTCAGTACAATTATGATGTTGATGCCGTTCCCGGATATTCAAACGGTGTAGATCAAACAACAGGAAAGCTGAATGTACCTTCGAGCCGCTGGGCGGGTATTATGCGAAAGATTGAAACCACCGATTTTGAAGCCACGAATGTTGAGTACGTTGAGTTCTGGATGATGGATCCCTTTGTGTATTCTGACGGACAGGGCACAAACCCTTTGCATTCGGGCGGTGATTTGTATTTAAATCTGGGTGACATTTCAGAAGATATTTTACGTGACGGAAGAAAGAGTTTTGAAAACGGATTGCCTACTTCGGATACAGCAAGCAATTACGATCTTACGATATGGGGGCGTGTTCCCAAGATTCAGGCACTGACAAATAGTTTTGATAACAATCCTTCTTCCCGCGAGTTTCAGGATGTTGGGCTTGATGGTTTGCGTACAGTTGATGAAACATCTTTTTATGATTCAACGTATCTTTCAAAGTTTATTCCCGGCTCGCAGGCTTATAATATGGCTCTTGCAGATCCATCTACTGACAACTATCATTATTTTCTGGGCGGTGATTATGATCAGGCTCAAACGGATATTCTTTCCCGATATAAGAAATTCAACGGAGTTGATGGCAATTCGCCTACGGATGAGCAATCGGTTGAAGATTATCCAACATCAGCCACCACCCTTCCGGATGTTGAAGATATCAACCGTGATAATACGCTGAGTGAAAGTGAGCGTTATTTTCAATACAAGATTCACCTTGCACCCAACTCAATGGTTGTTGGTGAAAATTTTATTACGGATGTAATTGAAGCCAATCCGAAACTTCCGAACGGACAAACCACAACCGTAAAGTGGTATCAGATTAAAGTTCCTGTACGCCGCCCCGACCGCGTTGTTGGAAGCATCTCTGATTTTAAATCCATTCGCTTCATGCGTATGTTTATGAAAGGATTTTCTGACAGTATCGTATTACGATTTGCCACGCTGGAGCTTGTTAAAACTGAATGGAGAAAATACAATTATTCGATGCTTGTTCCCGGCGAATATGTTCCCAATGATGAAAGCAACGAAACCACTTTTGATGTATCTGCTGTAAACATTGAAGAAAACGGCCTGCGCACACCAATCAACTATGTACTTCCTCCCAACATCGAACGTGAAGTTGCCTTTGGTTCCACTACACTTCAGCGTTTAAATGAGCAATCGTTGGTATTAAAAACATGTAACCTGCAAGATGGAGATGCCCGTGCTGTTTATAAAACCTGTGACTTTGATTTCCGTCAGTATGGTCGCTTGAAAATGTTTGTTCATGCTGAGCAGGCGTCACAGGAGTTTCCTCTTTACAGTGGAGATCTGACCGTTTTCATTCGTATGGGAACTGACTTCACAAAGAATTTCTACGAATATGAAATTCCGCTTACCCTTACCAACTGGGGAGAATCGGATCCTAATTTAATATGGCCCACAACCAATGCATTTGATTTTGATTTAAATCTGTTGCAGGAAACCAAGCAACGACGCAATGTTGAGATGCGCAAAACCGGCGCTACGGTTACGTTGACAACGCCCTATGTTGAGTTGGACGGGAACAATAAAATTACTGTTGTGGGTATGCCCAATCTGAGTGATGTAAAAACCATCATGATTGGTATACGCAACCCAAAACAAACATCGCTCACAGGCACTGATGATGGTCAGCCCAAGTGCGCTGAAATCTGGGTAAACGAATTGCGTGTTTCTGACTTTAACAACAAAGGCGGATGGGCTGCTAATTCAAGAATAACCTCTACGCTTGCCGATTTTGGAACTTTCTCTTTTGCCGGAAATATTGCCACTGCAGGATTTGGAAGTATTGAACAAAAGCTGGATGAACGAAGCAAGGATAATCTTTATTCGTATGATGTAGCTACAGGATTAGAACTCGGAAAATTCTTTCCTGAAAAAACAGGAATAAGAATTCCTATGCATTATGATTTTGCTGAAGGCTTTAGTGTTCCTCAATACAACCCGCTGGATCCGGATGTTCCTTTGAAAGATGCTGTCAATTCATTGGAGAGCAAAACTGCACGCGATTCATTACGCAAAATCACACAGGATTATACACGCCGCAAGAGCATCAATTTTGTAAACGTGAAGAAAAACCGCACGGGTGCTAAGAAAGCGCATTTGTACGATGTGGAAAATCTTGATTTTACTTACGCTTTTTCTGAAATCTACAGACGCAATATTGATATTGAATATAACACGCAACGTCAGATCAAAGGCGGCATTGGATATAATTTTTCAAAGAATCCGAAGAGCATTCTTCCCTTTGCTAAAATTAAACCGATAGCAAAATACAAGAGTTTGAAGCTGATCAAGGATTTCAATTTTGCACTGCTTCCCAAAATGATTTCCTTCCGCACGGATATGGATAAGCAGTATAATGAAATGATGATGCGGAATACAACCGGTGCTGATCTTATTATTAAACCCACTTATGTAAAAGACTTTATCTGGAACCGAATTTATTCTGTAAAATGGGATTTAACGCAGGCGTTAAAACTGGAATTTGATGCTAACACAAATGCAAGGATTGACGAGCCTTATGGAAAGATTGACAAGAGTGATCCTTTCTATCAGGAAAAGAAAGATACTGTGTGGAACAACATCCGCAACATGGGAAGAATGGAAATTTACAAGCAGACCGGCATTGTGAATTATACATTACCTATCAATAAAATTCCTTTGTTCAACTGGATAACTATCAATGCACGATACAATACTGATTACACATGGACTGCTGCAAGGCTTGCTGCTGTTGAACTTGGGAACACGATTGAAAACTCCAATTCGAAGCAGTTGAACGGACAGTTAAATATGACGAATTTTTACAACAAACTTCCATACTTTAAAAAAGTTCTTAGCCCTGCCAAGCCCAAGAATAACAAGAGCGTCGTGAACAGTGTTCCACCCAAAGGAAAGAGCACGAAAGGAAAAGAAGAAACGGGCGATACAGAAGAAAAAGACACAACAAAAGTACCTGTCAATTATGCAAAAATAATTTTTGAAGGTTTTGTTAAGGCAATGCTGGGCTTAAAAACCGTATCTTTTGGTTATACCGAAACCAATGGAACCTTTATGCCGGGCTTTATGCCAAAACCCTATTTGCTTGGGCAAGACTGGACAATCAATGCGCCAGGCACTCCATTCACTTTCGGCAGTCAGGCAGATATCCGCCCCACAGCAGTACAACATGGCTGGTTATCTCCTGATACAATGATGAATAATGCGTACGTTACAAAGTATGCAGTCAATTTCAATGGTCGTGTAACTATAGAACCCATCAAAGATTTCCGGATTGAACTTACCGCAACCCGTAATTATGTTAGGAATCATCAAGAGTACTTTAAAGCCAATGCGGAAGGATCGTATGATACATACACACCAACCACTACCGGAAATTTCAGCATCACCTGGGTCATGTGGAAAACTGCATTTGTAAGAGATAATAAGGATCATTCTTCGGAAACCTTCAACACTTTTAAAGAGAACCGCTTTGATATTGCCATGTTGCTGGCAGAAGCAAACCCAAACTGGGATCACACCTTCGATAGTGTTGGCTTCCCTGTCGGGTACGGAGGAACTTCGCAGGATGTTCTGCTTCCCGCATTCTTAACCGCTTATAGCGGAGTGAAACCATCGGGTAAGTTTTTTAATTATTTCCAGAACATTCCAAAACCCAACTGGCGAGTGACATACGATGGTTTGATGAAAATTAAAATGTTCAAGAAAATCTTCAAAACGTTTACGGTTGGGCATTCATACCGATGTACTTATAACATTGGTGCTTATACAACGAATCTGCTTTTCGATGAAAAGGACGGTTTTGCATCCATGCAGAATGCAGCCCACAATTATATTCCCAAATATGATGTGAATGTGGTTACGATTTCCGAACAGTTTGCCCCGCTCTTTAATTTAGATATGACCTGGCAAAACAGCCTGATCACAAAACTGGAAATGAAGAAAACACGCGATTTGTCTTTAAGTTTTTCAAACAACCAGCTGACAGAAGTGAAAGGGCAGGAAATTGTTGTAGGCACAGGTTATCGTTTCAAGAATGTCAGTTTTATATTAAACTCTCAGGGTCGCAAAAAGAAAATCAACAGCGATTTGAATGTTACAGCGAATGTATCGATACGTACTAACAAGACTGTATTAAGAAAAATCGTTGAGAACGTAAGTCAGGTTTCATCAGGTCAGCGAATGATTTCAATCAACACAGCTGCTGATTATCAGATCAGCCCGAAATTTAATATCCGCTTATTCTTTGATAAAATCATTACGAATCCATTTGTTTCCTCTCAATTCCCCAATTCCAACACAAACGGAGGAATAAGTATCCGCTTTACTTTAGCACAATAATTTTTTCTTTCGTTGCACTCAAAATTTTTCATGTTTCTGTATTGCTCATTTTGAAAAAAATGTAATTTTGACGCGAACATAATAATTTGAAAAGTATGAACATTCCTGACAACCTGAAGTACACAAAAGACCATGAATGGTTAAAAGTAGAAGGCAATGAAGCATTGGTTGGTATCACCGATTTCGCACAGGGCGAGCTGGGTGATGTTGTTTTTGTTGAGATTGAAACCGTTGGTGAAAGTATTGACATTGAAGAACCGTTTGGCACCATTGAAGCTGTAAAAACCGTTTCTGACATTTACATGCCAATTTCCGGAGAAATTCTGGAAAAGAATCCGAAGCTTGAAAGCAATCCGGAAGTAATCAATAAAGATCCTTATGGCGATGGCTGGATGATCCGTATTAAGATTACCAACCCAGCTGAAGTTGAAGAATTGATGACTGCTGCTCAATATCAGGAACAGCTAGGCATTTAATTTAAAAATATTTCAGACTGCCTTACCTGGCGTAACAGCGCGGGGTAATGGCGTTTTTTGTTATATGAAAAAATATGTAATCCTTATTCCCTTTCTGTGGGCGCTGGTTGTACTGACACTTTCGTTGATGCCCGGCGACGGTATACCTTCGTTTCCATTATTACAAAAAATCCACTTCGATAAAATTGTTCATTTCGGAATGTACTTCGTTCTGGCATTTTCAATTCTTTTTTCCTTCTTTTATGCAAAAGAAAACAACATTGTTTTTTTAAAATATTTTGCTGTGTGGCTGATTTGTACAGTCTATGGTTTGCTGATGGAGGTCATGCAGCTGATTCCCGCGTTAAGCCGCAGTTTTGAGGCAGCCGATTTTATTGTAAATTCTGCCGGGGCCCTATCTGGCTGCCTTCTTTTCTTTTTCTGGAATAAATACAAAAACCGCAAATAATATGCTTTTCAACTGCATCAATATTTTACTTGAAAAATTTGAAGAATCAAGATTAATTTCTACTTTTGAAAAAAAACAGCTATTCGAATAATTAAATAAAATTTAACCCATGAAAATTCTTGTATTGAACTGCGGCAGCTCATCGATCAAATATCAACTGATTGATATGACTGCTGAACCGGACGTATTGGCAAAAGGATTGCTTGAACGAGTTGGAATTAACGACAGCGAACTGAAACATCAGCCCACAGGAAAAGATGATTTTAAACTTATACAGGATGTCCCCGATCATACCATAGGGATCAACCTGATTATTGATGCCCTGATGCATCCCGAACATGGCGTTATTAAAGATAAATATGAAATCAAAGCGGTAGGCCATCGCGTTGTGCATGGCGGTGAAAAATTCAGCGGAAGCGTTCGGATTACACAAGATGTAATTGATATGATGGAAGAATGTGTTGCCCTGGCACCCTTACACAATCCAGCCAACCTGAAAGGGATATATGCGATTCAAAAATTACTTCCTGAAGTAGAACAGTGTGGTATTTTCGACACATCTTTTCACGCAACCATGCCTGAGCATGCATACATGTATGCAATATCATACGACATGTATGAAAAATACCGCATTCGTCGTTACGGCTTTCATGGAACAAGCCATCGCTATGTATCTAAAAAAGCATGTGACCTTCTTAAAATGGATTATAATAACTCCAAAATTATCACCTGTCATTTGGGAAATGGCGCTTCTATCGCAGCTATTCACAATGGCAAATCGGTTGATACTTCCATGGGGCTCACACCAGTTGAAGGCCTGATCATGGGCACACGCTGCGGCGACCTTGATCTCGGCGTGATGGTCTTTATGATGGAGAAAGAAGGACTCGATTATAAAGCTGTCAATAATTACATCAACAAAAACTGCGGTATGCTGGGTATTTCCGGCGTTTCATCCGATATGCGCGATTTGTATGATGCATCAGCAAAAGGAAATAAGCGTGCGGAGCTGGCATTGCAGATGTATGCATACCGCGTAAAGAAATATATCGGTTCATACGCAGCAGCGATGGGTGGTGTTGACATCATTGTGTACACCGGTGGCATTGGCGAAAACGATTATCTCACCCGCCAGCGTAGTTGCGATGGTTTAGAATATATGGGCGTTGAGTTTGACACAGTTGTCAATGATAAACTTCGCGGAAAAGATGCCGTCCTTTCAACACCATCATCCAAAGTAAAAGTGGTAACGGTTGGAACCAACGAAGAACTGGTTATTGCGATGGACACAATGGAAATTGTCAGTTCAAAAAAATAAATCAAATACGATTGAAAAAAACCTGTTCTGAAAGGAACGGGTTTTTTTATGCAATTTCATTTATGTTCGGTTTAAAAAGTTTGTGTTTGAATCAGAATGTTCGAGATCGAGGCTTTCGACATTAAAAAAAAGCGCAGTTTACTAGAATAAATGAGTATTTTTTTTAATTCGAGTAACGAAGAGTTCGGACATTATGAACAAACACTATTTGTGCATCATAATGAAATCCTTATCATAACCGGGTTTTGTGGCCTGTCGGACAGGAAGCCATGATACAGCAAATCCGATAATAAACACGGTCAGAAATACAGAAACAAAATCGTAAACTTCCATGCTGACTGGATAAGCCGTAACTACAAAAGAACCCCCACCTTCAATAGATACAAGTCCAAACTGCATTTGTAAAAAACAAATTAATGCGCCAAGGCTCATTCCTATTAATGCTCCGATCATATTAATCAATACGCCTTCTATCATAAAAATCTGACGTATAGAACGACGGCTTGCTCCCAGGCTTTTTAAAATAAAAATATCTTTTTTCTTTTCGATGATTAGCATACTTAATGAACCGATAATGTTAAACACCGCTATCATCAGGATAAAGGAAAGGATAAGCCACACGGCCCATTTTTCAGATTTCATAACTTTGTACAGAAATTCGTGTTGCTGATAACGTGTCTTAACATCGAAATTGTTTCCTGCAGCCGCCTGAATTTTATCACGCATTTCATCCATATCTGCGTCAGGCAACAAACCAATTTCAACGGCACTTACTTCGTTTGAATAGCCTGTCAGTTCCCGTGCAAAGCGCAATGGTAACAAAACGTATTTGATATCAAAATCCTGTTGAATTGAAAAAATACCACAGGGAAAAATACTTTGGGAATTGAAAGCTTGCAACGGGTCGTATGAAACAGACTCCAGTTTTTTGGGAACATACAGAGTAAGTGGGTTTGAAAAATCGCTGATATTAGCCGAAAGATAATAAGCCACACCCTGCCCCAGTATAGCAAAGTTGGCACTTTTATTTTCAATCTGGGCTGTTCCTTCGCTCACCATGGAATCGATACCTGTCATCATGCGAAATTCAGGTTCAACTCCTTTTATCGTTGCAATGTATTCTCTGTCTTTATATTTTATTAATGCATTTTCTTCAATCGTTTGTGTATAATAGGCAACTTCCGGCATAGCACGCACAGAGGGTGAAATAGAGGCTGGATCAAACAGGCGTCCTTCTTTTAATGTGATTTTTATTTCCGGATCAAAGGAATTGTACAGGGAAACAATCAGGTTTTCAAAACCATTGAAAACCGAAAGAACAATGATCAGCGCCATGGAGCCAATCGTAACGCCAACAACCGATACCAGCGAAACAATATTAATAATGTTGTGCGATTTTTTTGAACGCAGATAACGCTTTGCTATAAAAAGTGAAAACTTCATTTTTCACATTGTATAAATAGATGCATTACTTCCATGCTTTCACAAGCAGCCCTGTACCGCCTTTGTGCTGTATTACCGTATCGAGATAATTCAGAAATACAAAAAAAGGAAAGGTAATCAGATACCAGAAAGGAAGCAAAATGAAAAACAATTTGGATATGCCCAGCATTTTAATCGGAATTTTCATGGAGAGGACCCATGCAATATGACCGGGTTTACCATACGTATAGTATGCTTCGGTAGAAGAAAAACCAGCATCTGTTAATTGTTTTTGAACGGCTTCTTTATTATATCCGTTACGCACGTGTTCGCCAATAAATGATCCGTCGTCGTGGTCATGTGCATCGGAACCGCCCAGATCGGAAGGTGTTGACACCAATAGCATTCCGCCTGTTCGCAACGAAGTATAAAAGTTTTTAAAAACGATGTTGTCGTCTTCGATATGCTCCATCACATCAACGCAGATGATCAAATCGAATGAATCAGGGTTTGAAAAAGTTGTCAGATCTGCTTGTGCAAAATGGATATTGTGTTTATCAATTTTTCTGAA
>JAZDMK010000227.1:0-13314 GCA_043800975.1 Bacteroidota bacterium
GAATTCCGAGAAATCTTCATTTGTAAAAGCCTCTGCTAATTTCCTGTTTGTTTTTGCTGCGGGAATCTATGGCGGATATTTCGGTGCAGGATTGGGTGTAATCTTAATGGCAGTTCTCAGCCTGATGCTAAGTGAAAGCATGATCCGCATCAATGCACTGAAACAAATAACTTCATTATTTATTAACCTTACTGCTGCCATTTACTTTGCCTTTTCTCCATTAGTAGAATGGTGGTTTGTTTTGACAATGATGATTGGAGCTATTCTGGGAGGAAATCTGGGAGGAATGACCGCAGGAAAAATCAACGCATCTGTTCTTCGCTGGATTATTGTAATCGCAGGAATAACTATATCCATTTATTATTTTTTCGAATAATTTTTCGATCTTTATCGATATTTTAAATCATTCCTTATTTATGAAAGTTTTGTTATTGATTGGATCAGGTAGTTTTATTGGCGGGGTAGCACGCTATCTTATTTCTCAACTAGTTCAAAACCGCAACCCGGGCTCATTTCCTTATGGCACCCTTGTAGTAAATATTGCAGGTTGTTTTTTGATAGGACTTTTATTGGGTCTAATTGAAAAGGGCCATGTTCCTGCTGAATGGAAATTTTTTCTTGCAACAGGAATCTTGGGCGGATTTACAACTTTCTCAGCCTTCTCTCATGAATCCTTTGGAATGATGCAAAACGGGCAACACACCTATGCGATGTTATACATAACTATAAGCATCGCCGCCGGATTACTTGCGACATTTTTGGGTTTTCTGACTTTAAAATTATTTTAAATTTTTGATTCAAATAAGCTCACAAATTACCCGCCTGAATATGAAAAACAAAAAGAATCGCTTCACCAAAAATTTATTTTCATTCTTTTCTTTATTCCTGTTTTTAGCTTTTAATTTTTTCCCTTCTCATACAAACGCACAAACTGACAGGGGAGTAAAGATCAGTAATACTCCACAGAATTTCACTACTGCATCCAAGCTGGTTGTTATCGGTGTGTCAAAATATCAGAATATCACATCATTAAATTATGCTCATACTGATGCTTTGGCATTTTATAATTATATGACATCTGGCAACGGGGGAAAAATAGATCCTGCCAACGCCAGATTGCTTTTAAATGAAAATGCTACTTCGGTAAAAATAATCGAAACACTCAATTGGCTTTTGGATGTGACGAAAGAAGGAGAAACTGTAATTTTCTATTTTGCCGGGCATGGTGATCTTGAACGAAAAACCATGTTTAATGAGGGCTTCCTCTTAGCCACAGATGCACCCAAAGTAGTTTATATGGCAACTGGAACTGTCAGTGTTCACAATCTCCAGTTGTATTTGCAGACCCTGACACAACAAAACAAAGCCAAAGTAATTTTGATAACTGATGCCTGTCATTCTGGAAAACTGGCCGGAGGATTAGAAGGTGCTGCAAACACGGCAACAGCGCTTCAGAACAATTGGGAAAATACAATTAAAATATTGTCATCCCAACCTGGTGAACTTTCACAGGAAAGTGAAAAATGGAATGGTGGTGGTGGAGTATTTACCTATTATCTGGTGAAAGGAATGATGGGTTTTGCAGATAAGAATAATGACAATAAAGTTACAATAAACGAAATGAATGTTTACCTGATGGATAAAATTCCTGGTGAAACAAATTTTTCGCAAAACCCGTCAATTCAAGGAAATCCAACTACTGTCATTTCTTTGGTTGATCCGGTGTACTTTGCATCTGTTAAAAATAAAGAATCTGAAATAAAATTTGACAAAAAAGAAATTGCCAGCAGGGGTTTTGAAGATGAGTATAAAAATCTTTTAGACAGTGCCACTTATAAAGAATATGAAAAATTCAGATACTGCATCGATCATCATTACCTGATTAAACCTATTGAACAATATAGTTGCGCTGTTGATATTTATTACAAATTAAAGTATGATAAGAAAGCAGCAACTATTATTAATAGCTTGAAATTTTCTTTGTTGAGTGCATTACAATTTGAAACACAAAAAATTTTAGAGAAATACATTGAAGGTAAAATTCCGGAATTCACTTTTGCACAATTAGACATGGTGCAGGAAATGGAGGCAGCTACAAAGCTAGTTGACAGCACATACATTCTGAATAAACAGATTAATATACGTTACCTGCTAATCAGTGGAATAATGAATATTAACGTTAATTTTCAGAAAGGGATTCAATTTCTTGACAGTTGCCTGGTTTTGGATCCCGAAAATACGATTGCCCTTTTATTTAAAGCGTATACCATATATTTTACCAAAGGGGCCAAAGAAGCTATTCCATTAGCTGAAAGAGCCCTTTCTATTTCTCCAAAATGGGGATTTGGAAATAATTTGTGTGCTGTAATTTACAATTCCTTGAAGGAGTATGAGAAATCAATCTCCTTTTCAAAAAAATGTCTTGAAACTGATTCAACCTCCATCTATGGTTACGCTGAAATTATCAATTCCTACAAATGTTTAAATGATACAATAAAATTAAAATTCTATTTCAAAAAACTGGATCAGGCAGCAATATTGACTAAAAACGCAATAGAGCTAATTAGCATTGGGCAAGATTTACTGAGATACAGTCCTACCGATACAATGTTTCTAAATAAGACTTTCAAATACTATGAAAGAGCATTTACTTTAGATTCAGTCATAGGAGGCAATTTTGCAACTCTTTCCTATTATTATATGCAAATAAATCAGGTTGAAAGGGCACAACAGTGCTGCATAAGAGCAATTCCGGGTTTCATTTATGCATTAAAAAATAAAATAATGAAATCCGGTGATGCCTATTTTAACTTATGCTGGTGTTATGCTATGCTAAATAATGAAGAAGAAACTATTAAGTATCATGATTTGGCATTAAATAATGGGTACAAGGATTTTGTTGCATTTATGAGCCTTTCCGAATTTGACAAACTAAGAAAAAGAGATGATGTTTTTCAAAAATGGTTGATTATCGCTAATGAAAACATTAAAAACTTTCCGAATGATGAGAGAAATTATTTAAGTCTGTCAGGGTGGTACTCTGAACGTAGCAATATAAAAGAAGCAATAAAAAACTTAGACTCTTTTCTAAATCTAACTATAGAAAAAGCTAAATCTAAAGGAAAAGAGATAAAATCCGTTCAACAAAAAACATTAACGCTTCTTGAACAAAGCACCTCTTTTAATAACATACGCCAATCTAAAGAATACAAAAAACTGATAAATAAATATTTAGATTTATGAAAAAACATTTAACACTTTTATCATTTCTGATTTATTCTTTTACCAATACATTCAGCCAGGTTCAGGACAGAGGAGTACGTCTTGGAAACGAATCTCAAAATTTTTCTGCAGCCACTAAGTTGGTTGTAATCGGAGTTTCAAAATACCAGAATATTCAATCATTAAGCTATGCCCATACGGATGCATTGTCATTTTACAATTACATGATTGCACCAGAAGGTGGCAAAATTGATGTAGCAAATAGCAGAATGTTATTGAATGAAAAAGCCACCGCTGCTAATATTTTCGAATTACTAAACTGGCTTGTAGAAGAAACAAAAGAGAATGAAACAGTCATTTTTTATTTTGCCGGGCATGGCGATCTTGAAAACAAAACTTTGTCACAGCAGGGATTTTTACTTGCCAATGATGCGCCAAAAGCAGCTTACATGGCAGGCGGAACGGTTGGCGTTTTTTATTTACAACAATACCTTGCTACCCTTGTTCAAAAAAACAAAGCGCGTATCATATTAATTACAGATGCTTGTCGCTCGGGAAAACTTGCAGGAGGTTTGGATGGAGCAGCAAGTACAACTGCTGCACTGCAGTCTCAGTGGGAAAACACTGTTAAAATTCTTTCCTCACAGCCGGGTGAGCTTTCTTATGAAAGTGACAAATGGAACGGCGGTGGTGGCGTTTTTACATACTTTCTTGTGAAAGGCATGATGGGTTTTGCAGATAAAAATCATGATTATAAAATCACATTAAACGAAATCAATTTTTATCTGAACGATCATATTCCCAATGAAACCAAATTTTCTCAAAACCCATCCATCAACGGCAACCCGGCCACAGTGCTGGCAACATATGACAGTATAGCTTTTGCTAAGGTTTCAAAAAATGAGAATTCAATTCAATTAAATACAAATCAAGTTGCGCAAAGAGGTTTTGATGATGATCTGAAAAAACAACTTGACACTGCAACATACCATCAATATTCAAATTTCAGATATTGTATTGAACATGATTATTTACTTAGAAAATCTAAAATTTTTGGTTCTGCAAAATCTAATTACGAAAATCTTAAAAATGATAAAAAAGCTTCTTCCGTTACGAATCTTATGAAATCCTCTCTGATTGCTGCTCTTCAGAATAAAGCACAAATCAGCTTAAACTGTATTATGAGTGGAATAAATCCACCCGATTCCATTTCTCCTTTTGAGATTTTTGACGAGTTAGATTACGCTTTATGTCTGATCGATACAAATAATTTAATTTACAATCATTTGAAAGCTTTGACATCCATTCTTGTTTGTTATCGGGAAAGCTTTGTTGCATCAACGTTAAAGAACGCTAATGATGCAATTGCATTAGAACCCGATTTTGCATTTTTATACTTTGTCAGGGGCAATATTTATTTAAGAACATTAAAAGAATACGATCTAGCCATTAAAGACTACAATAAAGCAATTGAGCTAGCCCCAACCTGGATATGGGCCATAAAGAATCTGGGGCATGCCTATGGTCGATTACAAAAATTTGATGAAGCAATTGCCGCCTATCAGAAATGCATTAAACTTGATCCCAATTATACAGACTCTTACATCTCGATGGCTGTGTGCTATGCTAAAATGAATTTGATTGAAAAAGCAAACGAATTCATCAACAAAGCTGATTCTGTTGCGACTGCTTTAAATAGTTCGGAAGGCATGAGTGAAATTGCTGATTTTTATCAAAGAGGACAGAATATTGAAAAAGCATTAGAGTATTATCACAAAGCTATTTCAATTGGGACTGTTTACAGTGAGGTATATACTGAGTTAAGCTTATTATACGAGAAAAAGGGGAACATTGAAAAAGCATCCTATTACAAAAATATGGGATATGAAAAATTAATTGCAAGAAATCTTGATTTCATTAAGTATAATCCCGATAACAATAGCTTTTACTATAACATAGCTTGCTACAACTCACTTTTACAAAAAAAGGATGAGGCGATTAAGTACTTGGAACTGGCACTAGATAAAGGATGGACAAATTTCAAACACATTAAAAAGGATACTGATCTCGATAACATCAGAAATACAAACGAATTCAAAGTTTTAATTAAAAAATATTCTAAATAATCGAAATGTTAAAAATTATTTCAGTTGCTATTCTTACTTTGTTTCTTTCTGTAACTCTTTATGCTCAATCCTCAAATGATATAAAGCAAAATGCCAAAAAAGAAATTCTTCAAGTTCTTTCCTTTCAGGAAAAAGCCTGGAACAAAGGCAACCTCGATGAATACATGCAGGGCTACTGGAAAAGTGATTCTTTAAAGTTCATCGGAAGCAAAGGCATACAATACGGCTGGCAGGCCACACTGGATAATTATAAAAAAAGTTATCCGGATAAAGCCACCATGGGAATTCTTACTTTTTCAAATCTTAATGTTGAACTTTTATCTGAAAATTCCGCATTCATTGTCGGGCAGTGGCATCTTAAAAGAGAGAAAGGAGATGTGGGCGGATACTTCACTCTTTTGTTTAAAAAGAAAAATAATAATTGGGTTATTATCTGCGACCACTCCTCATAATTTTAATATGTTTTTATTTAAAAAAAATATCTCATGAAGAAAATCAAAACACTTAGTCTTATCACACTCATTTGTCTCATTGCTGCATGCAGTAATAAGAAGACAGAAAACACGGATGCACCCAATATGGTAACAGTTAATAAAGTTACTACTGTTATTGATTTAAGTAGCAGTCCCGATTTTGGACAAACACCTGAAACAGCTAAAGAAGGCAAATTATTAATCAAAACCATCTTTGATAAGGTTATGGTTGGAAAAGTTAAAACTTATGATGGTTATGACTTTAAAAAAGAGATTACACCAAAGGAATTTCTTGCGAGTTTTGAAAGTGTCGATAGTGTAACCATGCCCAATCCCCAAAAACCGGAAAAAGACACGTTAATGGTTATTAAAAAGGAATTTAATGTGGAGGATTTTAATGGGATCAGCTTTCAGGAAGAATGGAAAATGGATCAATCCTCTTTAAAATTTGAGAAAAAAGTGCTGGGATTTGCCCCTGTTATGAGAGTTTACACCACGGATCCGGCTACAGGCAATATAGTTTTTAAAGGTTGGAAAGCCGCTTTCTTTGTGAAAAACCAATAATCGGATTCAAAGAGAATAAGTATATAAGTCAGCCTAGGCTGACTTTTTTTTTGTCTCTCATACTAAAATATTTTTTTCATACGTTATATCATTGTCAGCAGATGAGTCCCTGACCAGGAGTCATCCGCAGTATTTGCCAACCTTAGTATTTAAATTTTGCTAACCAAAAAAACAAACGCAATGAAAACGCTGAAAATTCTATTGGCAGTGATCGTGCTCATGAGCGCAGCCTGCCGCGAAAAAACCACCGAAAACAAAGCTGCTCCTTTGCAGTCCGTTACAGATGAAATCATCTATTCGGTTCCTATTATGAATCCACTGGATTCTGCTACTACCAATGAAAACCTTGCTCTGGCAGAACGGGAGCTTTTTCTGAAAACAATTTTCGATGCAGCAACAACCGGAAAACTTGTTGTGTATTCAGATCCTGAATTCAAAACTGTACTGAAGCCGGATGAAATAACAACTGCAGATCCTGTTCCTATTGATACAACTAAAAAGAAAGAGGTGAAAAAGGATTCTGCAGCTATCAAAATTTCTCCTGTGATTGACTTCAAAAAAATTGAACGGGTTTCATTTATCGAACAGTGGAGCATTGACTCAGCATCGTATTCAATCGTAAAAACCATCAAAGGATACAGCCCCTTGATTGGAGTATACATTGAAGACCCAAAATTAAAAACCAAAATTTTTAAAGGCTGGAAGTCGGTTTTCTGGGTAAAATGTAAATAACGCAATATCGTGCTGACACGACCCCGGGGTTGCACTGCGGCAACCCCTTTTTTATTTTTTACTTTTGATAAAGAGTCTGCTGTCAAATTCAAAAGCTTCCGTTTTGATAATTTTTACTTTTGAAAATTGCTTGTGTCTTGGGTTAATTAAATAATTAAAACTTCCCTGCACCACAGCTGATGGCACTTTTAAAAATAGCCATTTGTTTTCGGAAACCAATTTGTCTCCAACAATACAAGTTGACTTTTTGTATGGAAACGATTTCCAATCTTTTGGAAGTTCGTTTACTTTGATTTCGTGGTTTACAAGATTGGAAGGAATTTCTATATGAACCAGTTTATAGTCGTCTGGCATCATTCCCAAAGGCAAATGAACTGCAATTTCTGCTGTACACAATGCAATCGATTCACTTGTATAAATCAAAGGTGTGCCCACGTTGTTCCATCTTCCTCCAACGGTTTCAGCACCTTTACCACTCAGATCCCTGCAATATTTTGATTTGCTTAAACGAAAAACAATCATGCCAGAATGCCGTATGCAATGCGTGAAATTTCAGCTTTTATCATTTGAATGCCAAATGTGGTATCCAGATATTCTTTTGGCTTTTTGCCGCCTAGGGCAATGTTTTCAGATTCTAACCAGGCATCAAATTTCTTACTGCTGCCAAAAGCTTCCACACCCTGATTATACATCAATGTTATTTCAATGATTCTTTCAGAATGGATGCGATCAAAAGTGCCCTTCTCTTTTTTGTATCGCTGCATGGTTCTGCCCGATAAATTGAGAATTTGAGTCCAATCATTCAGGGTAAAAGGAATCTTGTTTACCAGTGATAAAAAATAATTAAATGCAATACCCTGCCTGACCGTATCCACAAGATACAGAACTTCACTTTCATTAACAACCGAAGCAGAAAGCACAGGTTCTTTGTATTTTTTTTCCTTTTTCACCCTATTTTCCTTTCCACAAAGATACGACACTTTTCCATATTATTTCGCCTTTTGTCATTTTCTTTTCAACAATTCTGCTATTGACTTACAAATTCTAATCTCCAAATCTATGCAAATTGTCGGTTTTGTATGAATTTCTACATTTTTTATACCTTTGCTCTCCTCTTTAAAGTAATCTGTTATGCAGGAAAAATATCAGCCGAAAAATCATGTACGAATCGTTACTGCCGCTTCTCTTTTCGACGGACACGATGCAGCCATCAATATCATGCGCCGCATCATGCAAAGTTCTGGCGCGGAAGTAATCCATCTGGGTCATAACCGCTCTGTAAAAGAAATTGTGGACTGCGCCATTCAGGAAGATGCTCAGAGTATTGCTATCACTTCCTATCAGGGCGGGCATATCGAATTCTTCAAATACATGAAAGATCTGCTGAAAGAACAAGGCTGTGGTCATATCAAGATTTTTGGCGGTGGCGGCGGCGTAATACTTCCTCTCGAAATTGAGGAACTACACAAGTACGGAATAGACAGAATCTATTCTCCGGATGATGGACGAACACTTGGATTGCAGGGCATGATCAATGACGTGATAGAAAAAAGTGATTATCCCGTAGGTGAAAAATTAAACATAAAAGCTTCTGAAATTAAAGCCGACGATTATGTTACACTGGCCCGTCTGATCTCAGCTGCAGAGAATTTCCCTGATCAAGCAAAATCATTGATTGCTGAACTGGAAGAAAAAGCCGCAGCTCATCAAATTCCCGTATTGGGAATTACAGGAACCGGCGGCGCTGGAAAATCCTCATTAATCGATGAACTTGTCAGACGTTATCTTGATCAGTTCCCTGAAAAAACAATCGGAATTGTTTCTGTTGATCCTTCGAAACGCAAGACAGGCGGCGCTTTGCTGGGTGATCGCATTCGCATGAATGCCATCAACGACGGTCGTGTGTTTATGCGTTCATTGGCTACTCGCCAGAGTAATCTTGCTATGTCACGTTACGTGAAAGATGCTGTTACGATTTTAAAGGCTGCCTGCTTTGATATGATTATTCTTGAAACAAGCGGTATCGGTCAAAGTGATACAGAAATTGTTGATCACAGTGATGTTTCGCTTTATGTGATGACTCCTGAGTTCGGCGCACCATCCCAACTGGAAAAAATCGACATGCTTGATTTTGCAGATGTAATTGCTATCAATAAATTTGATAAACGTGGCGCATTAGATGCAATCCGTGATGTCAGAAAAACATACATACGCAATCATAATCTTTTCGAATTAGAGCCTGAGAAAGCGCCTATCTATGGAACGATTGCTTCACAGTTCAATGATCCCGGTGTAAGTGAACTCTTCACTAAAATCATGGAAATAATTCATCAAAAAACAGGCATCACATTCGTACAAGGAAATAATCCCAAACCTATTTCACCCGAAAAAATTCAGATTATTCCATCCAATCGTACTCGCTATCTTTCTGAGATTTCTGAAACTATTCGTGGATATAATCAATGGACAATTGATCAGGCTGATATTGCGCAGCGTATGTATGGAATCACACGTGCAATGGAAGGCATCAGCGACCCGGCTGCTAAAAACGAACTGGATAAATCATATAAAGATTTAGAATATAAACTCGACGGACATTGCAGAAAAATTATCGATGGATGGGAAGCAAAAAAGAAATGCTTCAGTGATGATGAGTTCATGTATAAAGTGCGTGATAAAGAAATTCGCGTTTCTACTTTCACCGAATCATTATCGCATTTAAAAATTCCAAAAATTTCCATGCCGCGCTACACCGCATGGGGCGATGTTGTTAAATGGAGCCTGCAGGAAAATGTTCCGGGCGAATTTCCTTTCACCGCGGGTGTGTTTCCTTTCAAACGTGAAGGTGAAGATCCAACCCGCATGTTTGCAGGTGAAGGCGGACCCGAAAGAACCAACAAACGTTTTCATTATGTATCGCTGGGAATGCCTGCTATCAGACTGAGTACAGCTTTCGATTCGGTTACACTATACGGACAAGATCCTGATCTGCGTCCTGATATTTGCGGTAAGATCGGGAACTCGGGCGTTTCCATCTGCTGTCTAGATGATCTAAAAAAACTCTATTCCGGTTTCAACCTCGCTGACGCCAAGACTTCTGTATCGATGACAATCAACGGTCCCGCTCCTGTAATGACCGGATTCTTTATGAATGCTGCCATCGATCAGCAATGTGAAATTTACATTCGCGAAAACGGTCTGGAAAAAGAAGTGCAGAAAAAGATTGATGATATTTATAAAAAGGCTGGCACAAAACGCCCTTCCTATCAAGGTGAGCTACCTGAAGGAAACAACGGACTGGGCCTGATGTTGCTTGGTGTTACCGGCGATCAGGTTTTGCCTGCAGATGTGTATGAAAATATTAAAACCTGCACATTAGCTTCGGTTCGTGGTACTGTTCAGGCCGATATTCTGAAAGAAGATCAGGCACAAAATACCTGCATTTACAGCACCGATTTTTCGTTAAAACTGATGGGCGATGTGCAGCAATATTTCATAGATAAAAACGTTCGTAATTTTTATTCCGTTTCCATTTCTGGTTATCACATTGCAGAAGCAGGCGCCAATCCTATATCACAGCTTGCATTCACTTTATCCAACGGCTTCACTTACGTGGAATATTATCTGAGTCGCGGTATGCATATCGACAGTTTTGCACCCAACCTCAGTTTCTTTTTCTCAAATGGTATTGATCCTGAATTCTCTGTTATCGGCCGTGTAGCACGCCGTATCTGGGCCAAAGCCATGAAGAATAAATATGGTGGCAACGCAAGATCACAACAACTAAAATATCACATTCAGACTTCCGGTCGTTCACTGCATTCGCAGGAAATTGACTTTAATGATATCCGCACTACATTGCAAGGGTTGTATGCGATTTACGACAACTGTAATTCGCTTCACACCAATGCATACGATGAAGCTATTACAACACCTACTGAAGAATCCGTTCGTCGGGCTATGGCTATTCAACTTATTATTAATCGTGAACTGGGGCTGGCAAAAAACCAAAATCCATTGCAGGGTTCATTCATCATTGAAGAGTTAACTGATTTAGTGGAAGAAGCTGTAATGGCTGAATTCGACCGCATCAGTGAACGCGGAGGTGTACTCGGCGCAATGGAAACCATGTATCAGCGTAGCAAGATTCAGGAAGAATCGTTGTATTACGAAACGCTGAAACACACGGGCGAAATGCCAATCATTGGTGTCAACACTTTTCTTTCAAGCAAAGGCTCACCAACGGTAATCCCCGGTGAAGTAATCCGTGCCACTGAAACTGAAAAGAATTATCAGTTAGAAATGCTGGAACAACTTCACAAAACACAGGCTGAAAAAACACCTGCCTTGTTGGCTCAACTGAAAAAAGATGCGGTGACCAACCATAACATTTTCGACACATTGATGGAAACCTCCAAATGCTGTAGTCTGGGTCAGATCACCCAAGCCCTTTTCAGTGTTGGCGGACAGTACAGAAGGAATATGTAATATGAGTTTATAGGTACAATTTTTGATGTTTAACCGTCTCAAAATCCCTATACTATGAAATATCTGTTCTTCTTTCTTTCAATCTTTATTCTTGCAAGCTGCGAGGACAATTACGGCGATTTCTACGGACCCAATGGCAACAGCATTGGCAACAATAACAACGGAAACAACAACGGAAACAATCCTCCGTATACCTACCCAACCACCTTCAAAATCCAAACCTGGACGTCCGAAGACTGGGATTATTGGGAATACAAAATTGGTGACACCACCGGAACAATTAAAACATGGACATCCGAAGACTGGGACTACTGGGAATTTCATTTAGGTTCTATTCAGGGAAGTATTAAAACATGGACATCCGAAGACTGGGATCACTGGGAAGTTTTTGTGGGCGGAACTAAAGTTTTAAATATTCAGACCTGGACTTCCAATGACTTTGATTACTGGGAAATAACCAGCAGTTCTCCTGCATTTGATGCCGATGTGAAAACATGGACTTCTGAAGATTTTGACCACTGGGAAGTGTTTGTGAATGGAAGCAAAAAGCTCAACATACAAACCTGGACGAGTAACGACTGGGATTACTGGGAATTCAGCGGTGACAAAAACACCTTCACTATCCCGCAGCTGGCTGCTGTTTTATTCATTCCGGTTTACACCTCTGCCATACATATGCAGGGAATTGATCAATAACTAAAGCAATTCTTTCAGTTTAAAAAACTCTTTCGCTCTTACACCTTTCTCCGTCATTTGGAGCGTACAGGATTCCTTATCAATATCATGTTCAAAGATAAGAATGTAATTATTTTCGATGGCTTCTTTTAAAAACTTTTCGCGTTCTTCTAATGAAAGCATCGGACGCGTATCGTAGCTCATCACAAAAGGAATAGGAATATGGACATGCGCAGGAAATACATCCCCCATGTAAACGAAAGTTTTCTCATTATATTTCACCAAAACAATCATGTGGCCATCGGTGTGGCCATGGTGCATCTGCACTGAAATTCCCGGAAACAATTCTCCATCTTCTTCCACCAGTTTCACTTTTCCATGTTCTTGCAAAGGCAGAATGTTTTCTTTCAGGAAGGATGCTTTCTCACGCCGGTTGGGGTTTGTAGCCCACTCCCATTGTCTTCTGCTGATCCAGTAATTTGCATTTGGAAATGCAGGAACGAGTGCTTCTCCAACTTTTTTTACACTCCCGCCGCAATGATCAAAATGCAGATGCGTGTGAATCACATCCGTGATATCATCATGCGTAAAGCCATGCGCTGCCAGCGATTTAGCAAGTGTATGCTCACCGAACAGATGATAATTCCCCATGAATTTCGCATCCTGCTTATCACCAATACCGGAGTCAACCAGAATTTTGCGATCCCCTGAATCTATTAACAACAGACGCATTGCCCACGGACACAAATTATTTTCATCACAGGGATAAATCTTCTGCCACATTACTTTCGGCACAACACCAAACATGGCTCCTCCGTCCAGTTTGAAATTTTCGGTATCAATTGAGTATAGTTTCATAATTTCGGATTGTAGAATTCGGATTGCAGATTTTCAAAGAAAACTATTTTTTTGATGTAAATCTACTTTTGGTAGGTTTCGCTGAAGCAACAATGATCTGAAATTATGGATTTCAAAATTTTGAATTTTTCAAACCAAAATCAAAAATCGCAAATCAAAATTCATAAATAATTTAC
>JAZDMK010000253.1:0-11553 GCA_043800975.1 Bacteroidota bacterium
CTTGATGCTCTAATAATTTTCCATTTGTAATCTTTTTCTTTATCAGCCACAAAAATTCCTATGGAAGAAAAAGGAGCATCATTTCTTATGTCATCATCTGGTATTGTAGTTCCTGTTGCGTTCTGCCGATTAATTCTATTAATAAGCCATGAAAAAGAAGTAGCGATTGCATCTAGAACAGTAGTCTTTCCAGACCCATTTATACCAACAAAGACATTAAGATTATTCTTTAATTTAAAAGAAATGTCTTTAATACCTCTATAGTTTTTAATATGAATTTCTTTAACTTTCATAATTAGCAAGATAGTTAAAATATTTTCAAAGATAGCAAATTCTTAATTTGACTTTTGCATTATCAATTGAGTAATTTTTGTCATACTGTCAGTTTACAGATCAAAGAGACGGGGTCGCAGTTCAAAGAGAAGGTTTCGCACCTCAAAGAGATCGGGTTGCAGTCCATTGAGCCGGGTTCGCAGGTCATGGAGATACTCGCCGTCACCGAGCGAAACTAGCCGTACACTTCCCGATACTGGACCGACACCGTCCGAAACTCGTCCGACACTTCCTGATACTCGCCGGCACCGAGCGATACTGGTCGTACACTTCCCAATACTGGACCGACACCGACCGAAACTCGTCCGGCACTTCCTGATACTCGCCGGCACCGAGCGATACTGGTCAGACACTTTCCGATACTGGACCGACACCGACCGATACTCGTCCGACACTTCCTGATACTCGCCGTCACCGGGCGATACTGGTCTGACACTTTCCGATACTGGACCGACACCGTCCGAAACTAGCCAGACACTTCCTGATACTCGTCGGCACCGAGCGAAACTGACCTGACACTTCCCGATACTGTCTTGTCACTCGTATCACGTCACTACAACTTCACAAACTTCCCTGTGTGTATCCGGTATCCGTCATCCAACAAAACCAAAAGCGACGCCCGTGTGTAAGGATTCCATTTCAGGCTTCCAGCTTCCGTCATCCCTGCTTGCTGCAGGCAAGGGACAAATTCGCACTTCGTATGTTCGTATCAATTCGTACTTCGATGGAATCACTTTTCACTCTCAAACTTTCACAAACTTCCCTGTGTGTATCCGGCTTCCTGCATCGGTCATCCGCAATAGATACATTCCCTGCGAAAGCCCCGAAACAGTAATCGTTATTTTTTGGGTGGAAGGCAAAACGCCTTTCATCATCACTTCACCCAGCGTATTTACAATCGTCCATTGTGTGTTGGCTGCTGTGGGTGGGAAAGTGAATGTGATGGATTCCGAAACAGGATTTGGATAAATAAATATACTGTCCGATTCCGGAAAATGCGGAACCACAAAGGTGCTTTTCGAAAAGGCCGATGTGCGGAAACCATTGTCGACCGATTGAACGGCAAAGGTGTATCCACCCTCTTCCAGATTATTCAACGAAACAGAATTGTTGCGATACACATTTCCTGTGGAAGAACAGCCGCTGTTTTCAAATGTTGCATTGTAAAACAATTCTTCTTCCGGATATAATTTTGTCAGTGAAAAATTATAAGAAATTCCATTCGCTTTTGTCATAGCATTCGAAGGAGCTGACCACGAAAGCAGCGTTGTTCCCGGTGTATCGGCAACTGCTTTTAAATTTTGCGGGGCAGCAGGCATAAAACCGTGTGCATACACATTGCTGTTATAACGGTTCTGCTGAAAAGAAGATGCAATGGATGCTCCGTTGAATCCCGAAATCATGATATCATTATCACCGTCATTGTCAAAATCAGCAATAGCCGATGAGGCGTAATACAAAGCGGGTAAAGGGGTATTCACATTTACAAAACCGCTTCCCGTATTCATGTATAAAGCTGAAACGCCCTGTGAACCATTGTATCCGGAAATCACTACATCGGAGTATCCATCGTCGTCCACATCGGTAAAACGGGAAACGCCGGTACTGATCATCGGAAAGAGCGTGCTGTCGGCAGTAAATGAAAAATTTCCGTTGTTGGCATACAGTATGCAAACCGGCCCTGCATCGGATATTCCAGAAACTACAAAATCGGGAAAGCCATCGCGGTTTATATCATCTGCCGAGGCTGAGCCAGCATACACGCCTTCGAGCGAAAGCTGCATGTCTGAAAAAACACCCTTGTTGTTTTTGTAAATTCTAGTTACAGGATGATGCGGCGGTATCTGAACATCACTTCCCGTTAGCAGTAAATCCAAATATCCGTCCTTATCAAAGTCGGCCCACACCAGTGATCCGGAAATAATTCCTTCGAAGGATGCATGCTCAGTAAAAGAACTTCCGTTGTTGTGATAAATTTTAAAAATGGAATTGTAGGGAACTGTTTTCGATTGTGCGCCGGAGAGCGCCAGATCGGGAAGCCCGTCGTTGTCGAAGTCACCCCACGCAATCGCAGGACTGGAAAGGCCGGGGAAAAGTGTGCTCACTTCCGTGAAAATTCCGTTTGTGTTTTTATACAAAAATGTTTTGTTTCCGCTTGCAGTAGAACCCGCAATCAGCAGGTCGTTCCAGCCGTCGTGGTCATAATCGCAAAATGCAACGGCGCTCAGATTCATCGCAGGTAATAAAACAGAGTTATTAAAATTTCCTGAATCATTGATCATCATTCTGCCGTCAAGTCCGCCAGCTGTCTGACCGCAAATAAACAAATCCACATCTTTGTCATTATCAATATCAGCAGCAGCCATCGCACCCCAGCTAACAGATGGAATTCCCGAACTCTTCTCCTTAAATATTTTCACTTCCGCTATCATTTGATCGGTAAAAGACAGTTCACAAATCACATCGGTTACTGTAACTGTATAAGTCGTTGTTAATGTCGGAAAAGCGATGGGTGATGCAATCGCAGGATAACTCATTGATTGCGGAGGCGACCACACATACGAAGTTGTATTGAAGGGTTGCGAAAGGGAAACATAAAGCGGAAGTGTATCGCCTGCAAATATGCTTGTATCAGGTCGAGCAACAACATTTTGTTTGCAGTTGATAAAATTGAAAAAGGAATAAACACTATAGTTTGAAATTTCATCGATACGAATTCCGCTGTTCGATCCACTATACGTATTGGATGAAGGATTCGTGAGTGAATTAAAGGCAATGTTGGCGGACGTTCCCGGATACAGATCTCCGGCATCACCGGTATTTATTTTCTGATCCATCTGCAGTAACGCATCGGCTTCTTCCAGATCAACACCCTTGTGATTCACATCATGGTTCACCTGATTCGTGCTGAGGTTGTTGTTGATGACTGCCTGATCGATGTGCCAGATGGCAAGTCCCTCGCCGGGAAGCGCTGCATCAAAGCCGGTCTTCATTCTGTTTTCGAGCAGAAAATATTCAGAAGTTCCGGCTACTGCAATTTTATAAAAACGATTTGAATCCGCTGCCTGTGGAAGCATGTAGGATCCCGGTGCAATCAATGATGTTGTCTTCCCCCAACCCGCACTGGTTTTTGTCCATGCACTGAAACAGGATGGTGTGTATTCGTTGCCAAGCCACGATCCGAACGACATGCAGTCCCATGCACCAATTCCATACGATGCATTGGTAGGATCGTACAGATCGGGAAAGCCGAGCAGATGACCGAATTCGTGACAATACACGCCGATGCCTGTGCGGCCCCAGCTGCGTGTTTCAGGCACTATCGAAATATAATAAATACTAACGCCATCGTAGTTTCTTGGGAAGGCTCCCAGATCGGTGGTCTGCGACCAGATGTATTCCGATAGTCCCGCTTCCTCCGCACCCGGGCCTGAATGCACTACAATGACGCCATCTACAACACCATCATTGTCGTTATCGTATTGCGAAAAATCAACGCCATGTGCTTCGGCAGAATCTACAGCTTCAGCCACCAGTTGGCGGGGACGGTTCATTCCGCTTGTGGCACTGTAATAAACATGATTTTGCGAAGCCGTGTACCAACCGCTGATATCAATGGTAAGCGAAAGACTGTCGCCTGAATTTTTTAAAAAGTAATCACGAAAGCTTCCCGCGCCCTGCCATCCCGAAATGTTCATCAGCGAGTCGAGACCACTTGCAGTAACATATTGGGGAATGTCGGGAAAACCGATTGCCAGCAACAACACATTTTTATGTCCGGTGGTATGCGCAATAGCTTTTGAAGCAATATTATTTTCGTTAGAAACAGGATTGAAAGGAAAAGGAATAATGTCTTTGGCAAGGTTTGTCAGGAATTTTTTTTCATTCTCATTTCTTTCATCGGGGTTGTGCGCGATTTTACCCGATCTTAACTTAACACCGTCGATGGAGGGAAGTGCATATTCAAAAAAACCGTTTTGATTTTTTACTACAGTATAACCATCGATGGTTTGTGTTAGCACGTCCGGATATTGTCCTTTGCCTTTCAATAAAAGCATGCTGTTATCGGGTTGATGAAAAACGTTGGGATAAGGAGAAAGTGTATATACAGATGTTTGCTGCGCAGAAACATACATCCATGCACTGAATGAGAGTAAGAACGATAGTATGTATTTACGGGTTGACAAGGGTTTCTAATGTTTTACAAATTTAGCCGAATAAACACTGGCTCCCGATTCCACACGAATGAAATACATTCCCGGCATCAGGCTTTGCGTGCTGATGCTCATAGAGCGGGCGTTAACATTTTTGTTGGAGAGCACTATGCTTCCCTGCAAATTAAAAATTATATAGTTTGCATTTGAGTTTGCAGCAGGAATTTCAATATTTAAAATGTTGCTAACCGGATTCGGAAATACGCGCATGGAAGGCTTTTCAGCGATAACTGGTACATTTGAAAAACCCAGCCCGCAAGGTGTTGCATCAGCAAGAAAATATTTCCTCACGGAGTCGATGCGTTGCTGCATGACAGGAATGGCAGCAAGATTACTGGGGTTTACATAATCTCTACCGAACACAAAAGCGAAATCCATTTCCTGCATATCACCGGGATAGAAAGTAAAAGACCCCATTGAAACAATTGAAGATCTTTCGGATGGCTGATTTGCATTTGTATACTCGGTCCAGTCATTGGCATGGCAAGCAGGCATTGAATAATTTGTTCCCCAATGCAAAGGATCGGTATCGCCGGGATAAGCAAAATTTGTAGCGGGGCCGCAGCTTGCGGGATCACTGACATGACCCATGCCTCCGTAATTCAAACGGGTGGTATCTTTCCAATAGTTGTTTAAAAACAAATAATATTGAAATGCAGTATTAGGATCACTTGTCATTGGATATTGGATGAAGTCGCGTGTAACAGGCATCATTCCTGTCATTCCAAAACATTCATTGTCATCGATTCCATCTCCGAATCCATATCCGTTAATTCCATAATCTATTCCGTCAGGGTTGTCAGTGCCATCTGAATCCATAAGTGGACCTTTCAGAATCGTTGTGCTTTGTGAAGGTGGAAATGGACCGTATCCTTCAGCGTATGCTGGTGAGTAATCAACGCTGTCACCATTATAACCGAATATTGAGTTTCGCTGAACATCAGTACCTATAAGATCATCAGAGGAATAGCCAATATCAAAATCAGTCAGAAATCCAAAACGAGTGGAATCATAAACATTATGAGAACGGTTAGCAATTCTCAGGTGCATAAACATTGTATTCCATAATGCGCTGTCTGCATCGCAATCAAATGCATAAAGTAAGCCTTGTACTTCAGCTTTCAAAGGCAATCCACCTGCAGCTTCCAAATGAACAGGTGTGTCATCATTAAACAAGAAAAAAATTGACATATCACCACGTATCAATGGATAGTCTCCCTGCAAAGGATCATAAATTCCATTCCCATTGTAATCAAAAAAAGGAGCTAAGTAAAACGCTTCACCCTGCGTTGTATCGCCATGTGCAGGCCATTGCAGAAAAACATCCGGAATAATATATCCCGGAGAATACCAGTTGGCAATATGATCATTCACCTGCTGCCGCGTAACTTTCCACAAGCGATGCCAATTAATGTTATGCAATGAATCATATGAATTCGAAACAGGTCCGGCCTGATAATCGGGTCCGGGATATTCATATCGTTCTGCTGCCGCATGCATATTTCCTGCACTATCAAATGCCACCATTGCTAATCCAAAAGTGAAGATTGAACTTATATTTCCGTTAGAGGGTACTTTAAAATAAGCTGTACTTGCCTTATCCCAAAAGAAAGCCCCGTCGGAATGAATCGCTGCGTTGACATTGTTCATATTCACCGAATCGAAACAATGACAATCTGCAATTCGCAGATAAACTTTTGTCCATGGGCTGGACAGCGTGCCATCTGAGATTTTGTATAGAAGGGAATCTAATCCATTAAAATAATCTACCGATTCATAATCAAGATGAGTTCCCATATTATTTAAAATTCCGTAATGCGGATTTGTTTTCAGCGTAATAAAAATAGAATCCCCGTCAGGATCGTAATCATTGGCTAAAACCATCAGGTTCAATGTTTGTCCGGCAACCAGATCAATGGTGTCTTTCAACGCCACAGGTGCGGCTTTCTGCGCAAACAACGTAGGATTAATAATGAATAAAAAAGAAAAGAAAATGTAAAGTTTCTTCATGTTGATGATTATAGTTTCACAAACTTTTTACTGAAAGAATATTTTCCGTTTACATTAATCAAATATACTCCTTTCTTCAGATTTATTAAATTCAGAGTGAACTTTTCCGAATGCTGAATCTTCTCTTTTAAAACAATGCGGCCATACATATCAAAAACATTAACATCCGCAATGCCGTACGCATCCTTGCATTCCACATTAAGAATATCGGAAGCGGGATTCGGATAAATTAAAATTTCGTTTTCAATTTTTTGATTTGTGATTCCTGAAAATCCCAATCCGCAAGGTGTTGCATCTGCCAGAAAATATTTTCTCACCGAGTCGATGCGTTGCTGCATGACGGGAATGGCAGCCAGATTTCCGAGGTTGACATAATCGCGTCCGAAGACGTAAACAAAATCAAGATTAATTGAATCACCAGAATTGAAAGACAAGGATCCTGTTGAAAGAAACCCTCTCCTGTCAAATGGAGCGTTATTAAGTGTTACCTCTGTCCAGTCATTTATATTGCAGTTTGGAGTCTGATAATCTGTTCCCCAATGCAGTGGATCAGAATCTCCGGGGTATGCATACCTGCAAACGGGCCCGCATGAAGCGGTATCTTCGTAATAACCCACTCCTCCATATACCATTTGGGTTGAATCTTTCCACCTTCCCTGCAACATCTGAAAGTATTCCGAAGCCGATACGGGATCGGTAGTGGCAATATAACCTGTACCTGAGTTTCTGTTAATCGGCAGAAAAAAACGCATGCCCATGCATTCGTTGTCCTCTATACCATCTCCAAAACCAAAGCCATTGATTCCGTCATCAATCCCTGCAGGATTATCGACACCATCTCCGGGAATGCGGGGACCTTTTAAAAGTGTCAACCCCAGCGCCGGAGGATGCGTTCCATACCCGTTAATGTAGGATGTGCTCATATCAAGGCTGTCTCCGTTAAAACTAAAAATCGTGCTTCGCTGAACATCACAACCAATGTAATCGTCATCTGCAAAACCGATATCAAAATCACTGAACATACCGACATATGTACTGTCATATTGATTTGAAGAACGATTAATAATCTCATAATTTAAAAACAAAGAATTCCAGAGTGCACTGTCCTGCTGGCAGGAAAAGGCATACATCATCGCATGTATTTCGACGCGCAACGGAAGACCTCCCGGAGTTTCAAAATGCTGTGGTGTATCATCATTGTATATAATATATAAAGCCATATCACCCCGAATTTCAGGATAGTCTCCTTCATCCGGATTGTAAACGCCATCGTGGTTATAATCTACAAAAGAAGCCAGGAAAAAATTTTCGCCTTTGGTTGTATCGCCATGTGCAGGCCAGTTTGCAATTACTTCGGGTATGTTATATCCGGGGATGTACCAATTGTTGATGTGATCATTTATCTGCTGCCGTGTTACTTTCCACATGCGTTGCCACTTAATAAAATACGTTGAATCGTACACATCAGCAACCGGGCCTGCCTGATAATCCGGGCCTGAGCTTTCATAACACTGGCCAGCAGCATGAATTATTCCTGCCGGATCTTTTGCCGCGATATTTATTGAGGAGATGAAACAACTATGTATGTTTGACCCGCGCGGTACTTCAAAATATGCACTTGATATTTTATCCCAGAAAAGAAGACCGTTGGGGTTTGCGGCCGCATTGATATTATTCACGTTCACCGAATCGAAGCAATGACAATCTTCAATCACAAAATAAATTTTTGCCCAGTTGCTTTGCGCTCCCCCGTCAGTAATACGATAGTTCATGGAGTCAAGACCAAAATAACTGTTTTCACAGGTGTATTTAATATATGTAAGCATGTTCAATCCTTGTCCGTGAGGTGGAGATGTAGTAAGCGTAATCCAAATAGAATCACCATCCGCATCATAATCATTGTTCAGCACCATCACATTTACAGATTGTCCTGCAACAATATGAACCGTATCATTCACCGCCACAGGTGCGGCTTTCTGCGCATGCAGAGAAGAAGAAAAAATGAATGACAAACAAAACAGAAAGTAGAATTTCTTCATAGGATTGATTAAAGTTTCACAAACTTTTTGCTAAGATACTTATTTCCGTTCAATATGCTGATCAGATATATCCCACGACTGAGGCCGCTTATATCGAATGAACCACTCATCTTGTTGTTCAAATTATTGCTCATGATTTTATTTCCAAACAGATCGGTAATGGTTACAACAGAATTATTTTCTGCATTTGTAATTTCAAAAACCAACTGATCTGTTGCAGGATTTGGGAACACATGGAATTCAGAATTGATTTCTTCATGTTTTGGAGTATTGAAGAAACTTCCGCTGCAGGGTGTATAATCATTCACAAAATATTTGCGTAATGAATCCACTCGTTGCTGCATGACAGGAATGGCAGCGCGGTTGTCGGGATCATTGAAGTTGCGTGCAAATACAAGAGCAAGATCAATCTCTTTCATTTCTCCCGGAGTAAAGGTGAAGGGACCCATTGAGCCAACTCCACGTCTGACATAGGGACCAAGATGTGCAGTGTCTTCACTCCAGTAATCAATACCATTGGGAGATTGATAATTTGTTCCCCAGTGAAGTGTATCTGAATTACCCGGAAAGTGATAACGTGTATTAGGGCCATAAGCAAGCGTGTCATTGTACCAGCCTTCTCCACCATAATACAGCATGGTACTATCCTGCCAATAAGACTGCATTATCATATAACTCAACAATGCAGATGAATTAAAAATATTTGGAATAGGTGAAAACATTCCGTAGCCGGACGGCTGAACGTAGTTTGTCAGTCCTAAACATTCATTGTCTGTTGTTCCGTCTCCATAACCGAATCCATTAATTCCTTCATCGATTCCTGAAGGATTATCCGATCCATCGGCATCCATAAAAGGACCTTTAAGAATTGTAACACTCTGCACAGGCGGAAATGCTCCATATGAAAAAGGCGAGCCATTTCCATCAATATCATCTCCATTGTATCCATAATACGTGCTTCGTTCCACATCACAACCCATAAAATTATCATCTGAATAACCTATGTCCATATCTGACCAAAAACCAACAAATGTTTTAGTATACGTCTCTGCTGATCGATTGTAAATTTTATAATTTAAAAAAATTGAATTCCAAAGAGCACTGTCCAGCGGGCAATCGTAGGCGTACAACATTCCTATCACATCGATTCCAAGTTTTTCTCCTTTGCTATAAGACAATGTATCCTGACCATCGCTGAAAAGAAAAAGCAGTGCTTCATCACCACGAATAATGGGATAATCGCCATGATTGGATTCGTATATTCCATCACTATCGAAATCATAAAACGGAGCAAGGTTAGCTGCCTGCCCTAAAGAGATTTCACCATGCGCAGGCCATTTCTGCATAGCTTCAGGAGCCACATAGCCCCATGTCCACCAATGCGTTTTATGATATTCAATTTCAGCTTTTGTTACTTTCCATGTTCTGTAAAATTTATCAGTGTATGCAGAATCATACACATTGGATGTAGGTCCGGGATAAAATCCTGCTTGTGTGTTCGCATATGAATGTCCTACATAGTGAAGGGAATCGTCCGAATCAAGGCCACCGATATTTAGCATACTTGAAAAAATTGTTACTTGCGCCCCCCCTTTTGGTGCATAAAAGTGACCCGCTGAATTATAATCAAAAAACAACATCCCGTCAGAATTAACAGCCGCATTAATATTGCTTACATCCACAGAATCCCAGCTGTGTCCGTCCGCAACGTTAACATAAACTTTTCCCCAGCTATAATTCCACGAAGGCCAATCGTAAAGTTTGTATAGGAATGAGTCAATCCCAATAAAATTATTATAAGGTGTATAATAAATGTAGTTTTTGTCTTTAGAATAAATTCCATTATTTCCCCCAACACTTTGAATAAATATTGAATCTCCATCGGGATCATAATCATTTTGAATAGCCGGTATTTTCACCATTAAACCGCTGCGCGTTGAAGCATAATCGGGCAAAGCCACGGGCGGGTTTTGGGCAAGCAGTTTTATTGTTGCAAGAAAGAATAAATTGCAAACAAAGAAAATGTGGAAAAGTGTTTTCATTGTTTTATGTTTTAAAGTTTGATGAATTTTTTACTGATTGATTTATTACCGCTGACAATGCTGATCAGGTACATCCCACGACTGAGGCCGCTTATGTCGAATGAACCGTTCATCTTATTGTTCAGATTTCTGCTCATGATTTTATTTCCATACAAATCTAAAATTGTAACAACGGAATTTTTATCTGCGTTTGTAATTTCAAAATTTAACAGATTTGTAGCGGGATTGGGGAATATCTGAAACACAAAATTATCAGCTTCCTTTTGCTGAACTCCAAAGAAACTTCCATTGCATGGAGTATAATCATTTACAAAATATTTGCGCAATGAATCTATTCTTTGCTCCATCACTGGCAATGCACCCAGACGAGCTGTATCTGAAAAATTTCGTGAAAAAACAAATGCAATATCTATTTCCTGCATTGCACCTGAATTAAATATAAATGGCCCCATTGAAGCGAAACAACGTCTGTCGAACGGCTGAGTTTTCAAAGTTACTTCTGTCCAATTATTTTCAAAACAAGAAGGTATTACATAGTTTGTTCCCCAGTGTAATGTGTCTGTATCACCAGGAAAAAAGTATCTTGTATCAGGTCCACACGAAAGTGTATCTGGCAATGTTGCTGTCGAGCCATACTGATATCCATATTGTAAACTTATCAGGTTATAGTAATGTTCTGCCAATACAGGATCCGTTATCCACGGGCCCTGTCTAGAACCTACAACAAACTTTTTAAGTCCTAAACATTCATTATCCTGAATTCCATCACCAAAGCCATAGCCGTTAATTCCTTCATCTATTCCTACTGGATTGTCAGATCCGTCTGCATCCATTTGTGGGCCTTTTAGAATTACGATACTTTGTATCGGAGGAAAGCTGCCGTATTGATTTGGTAAACCAAAGCCATCAGCAGGC
>JAZDMK010000272.1:0-11098 GCA_043800975.1 Bacteroidota bacterium
ACCATGTGCTGATAATCTTCGGGATCGTGACCGCCATAAAAAGTAAAAAATCCTTTTCCCAATTCACCATGAATATAACGCGCTTCATTGGCGGCTTTGTTTTCACCCATGATCAGTGCACTGGCTTTGATATAGTTTTTACTAAATGCAGTAGTCTGACCCATGTATCCTGTAATTATACGTGTGTGATTCTGACACAACATCGTTGGAATCGGATCCCATTTGGCAGAAAATTCAAATAGTGTAAATAAATCTTCATTTCTGTTTATTCGACGAGTCAAACTTACATCAATATTTGAATGTTCGTATTCGTAGGGGTTTGTGCTGATTGTAAAATTTGTAAATGCAAGGCAATTATCGAAGTTTAGTTTCTTTTGTGCATTCTGATCCATGGGATCTCCATCGTATTGCGCCTGACAAATATCTACACCATCTGCTGCAAGCGCAATATCATACGTATCGGTTGCCGAACACATGGCAAATAAAAAACCGCCCCCGGCAATAAATTCTTTCATTTTTTTTGCAACGGCAAGTTTAAGCTGAGACACTTTTTTAAAACCTCTTCGGGCTGCTGTTTCAGTATTAACTTTAACATCTTCTTTATACCATGCCGTATTTTGATAGGCCGACCAGAACTTTCCGAACTGTCCGGTAAAATCTTCATGATGCAGATGCATCCAGTCGTAAAGTGGAAGCTTTCCATCCAGCACTTCGTCATCGTAAACAAAATCAAAAGGAATTTCAGCATACTGCAATGCCATGACAACAGCATCATCCCAGGGAAGATTATTTTTCGGCGCGTACACGGCAACTTTTGGGGCTTTTTCCAGTTTTACAGTTTCCATGTTTACTTCAGGATCAGCAATCTCAGCAAAGATTGAATTTTTCTGAGCGTTGGCAATGATTTCATACGTCACACCCCGGATGATGCATTCTTTTTCAATGCTGTTTGAATGTGGTAATAGGAAACTTCCCCCGCGGTAATTGAGCAGCCACCAAGTTTCTACACCTTGTGAAAGCACCCAGTATGTGACACCATACGATTTTAAATGATTTTTCTGCGCTTCATCCATGGGCAGCAAAATATAATTGGCGCGGGATGGCAATGCAGAAGCAATTGAAAGAAGAAAGATAAATGCAAAAACAAATAATTTCAGGGTTCTGTTTTTAAAAAACGTCGTCATCATCTTTATCGTTCATTTTTGAACCGAATGTTTTTGTTTGTGGCTCGCTGTAGTTATCGGCAGACCCTGATGAATACAAAGCAAGATCAGCGGGATCTGCATTTTCAAATTTAGCAAATCTTTCAATGAAACGCAATGGAATATCTTTTAAAGCTCCATTTCGATGCTTGGCAAGAATAAGTTCTGCAAGACCTTCCGTAGATTTTCCCTGTTCGTCTGCATTGATTTTATAATACTCGGGCCGGTAAATAAATGCTACGATATCGGCATCCTGTTCAATGGCACCCGATTCACGTAAATCAGATAGAATTGGTCGTCGGCTAGAACCAGCCCGGGTTTCAACAGCACGACTTAATTGTGAAAGTGCGATGATAGGAATTTCCAATTCCTTAGCCAAGCTTTTCAGCGCGCGTGAAATACTACTGATTTCCTGCTCACGATTTCCGCCACCACGATTGTCCAAGCCAGCTGACATTAGTTGAAGGTAGTCAATTACTACAAGGTTGATTCCCTTTTGTTGTTTTAAGCGACGGCATTTTGCACGCAATTCAAAGATGGTCAGAGCAGGGGTATCATCAATAAAAATGGGGGCATCACTTAGCGCAGCCATTTTTTCGTGCAGCTGCACCCACTCATGATCTTCCAGTTGTCCTTTGCGTAACTTTTCGGAAGGGAGTTCTGTTTCAGCAGAGATAAGCCTTGTCACAAGCTGTATAGCTGACATTTCTAAAGAGAAAATTGCAATAGGACGTTTGTAATCGACAGCCATGTTTCGGGCCATGGACAATACAAACGCAGTTTTACCCATACCAGGCCTTGCAGCCAGAATAATCAGATCGGATTTCTGCCAGCCTGCTGTAACGCGGTCCAGTTCAACGAAACCTGATGGTACACTGTGTGCACTCAGGTGACCTTCCATTTTTGTAGCCGCTTCAATTTGTTCGATGGCTTTGTTTAACAGAATAGAAATGTCATCATAGGAGCGGCGAAGATTTGTTTCGCTGACACCTAAAAGATTTTTTTCTGCTTTATCGAGCAATTCCAAAACGTCCGTTGTTTCATCATAAGCGTCACGGATGACTTCAGAAGAAATGCGAATTAATTCACGCTGGATATATTTCTGAATGATAATGCTTGCATGGAATTCGATATGTGCAGAAGATGCTACACGGTTTGTCAGTTGTGTGATTGCGTATGCACCGCCTGCAATTTCAAGTTCGCCGCTTTTGCGAAGGTCGTTGGTAACAGTAAGAATATCGACGGGTTCAGATAATGCAAACAAGCGTAAAATGGAAGCGTAAATTCGCTGATGCGATTCTTTATAAAAACATTCGGGTTTGAGTTTATCAACTACCGCAGTCAATGCATCTTTCTCAATGAGCAATGCGCCAAGAACAGCTTCTTCCAGATCGGGGGCCTGGGGCGGAAGCTTGCCCTGATCAGCAAGAATCTGCGTTGCCGTAGTTTTTTTTACTCTTTTACGGAGTGAATTATTGTTGAAATTTTCCTGTTCTTCCATTTTATTTTGCCGGATACGATCCCGTCTGCATTTTCATGCAGTGTAAGGTTTTGTGAGAAATAATATTTTATTAAATTAGCTAAAAAACTGAATGTTGCTTTCATCAATCATAGGTTCACCCAGGAAATTCATCATAATTTGAACAACGGTAGCAACATCTTTGTGGCAATAATCAACAATTTGTTTCATGTTTTTTTCTTCCCAGTAAAGGCGGGATACCTGACTTCCATCAGTTTCCTCTTTCGGTGAAGGAATTCCAAACACAGCAGCCAGTAATTCGAGCGAAGTAAAACTTTTATGATCACCGAACTTCCAAAAATCCATTGTGTCTAAATGATTGACTTCCCATGGTTTTTTACCAGCATTGTTGAGAAGTAAAGGCAGCCGCAAACGATTGATAAGCATACGGCGGGATAGATATGGAAAATCAAATTCTTTTCCGTTGTGCGCGCACAACTGGTAGTTTGGACGGTTGTAAAACTTGAAAAGCATTTCGTTAAACTGTTGCAACACTTCAGCTTCATCCTCGCCATAAAAAGATTTGATTCTTAAATGCTTGACTCGATCCGATTGCTTGATAGAACCGACACTGATACATACAACTTTACCAAATTCTGCATAAATGCCCGCTCTGGAATAGAGCGACTCTGGTGTTTCTTCTTCTTTGCGGTGCAAGTATTCCGATTTTTTTACCCATAAACTTTTCAGTGGCTCGGACATTTCATTGTAACTGGCATACTGAGGCACAGTTTCTATATCTATAAACAAGATATTCTCCAGATTTAGTTCGCGTATCATAGCTTCGTTTTTCATGCTTCAAAAATAGATAAAAATTCTTTACTTTTACACAATGAATCTGACAAAATCGCTGATAACTTTATTCTTTTTTTCTCTTATTGTTACCTCATGCAAAAAGGATAAGTTCATTCCATATCCGACTGTCACTTTTATTAAACCTTCACAAAATCAAGTTTTTGATTATAATGATACGGTTCAGCTATCCATTTCAGTTACATCTGAAGATCAGATTGAAGAAGCCAAGCTATATCTTGCAGATCAGAACCTTCAGCCTGTTGGGCCAGCAGCCAGCTGGTTTCCTAACGCTAAAGAAGCTACATTGACTTGTGAATATCCTTTAACTGACCTTTCTATTGCTGGTGGAGCCTATACGTTTTTGCTTCAGATTACAACTGAAAATAACAACAAAAATTATTTCCGAGCAGTTGACATTGCGCCCATGCCGAGGCTTTTGCTAGGGATACTTGCTGTTGTTAAAAAAGCATCCACTACATACGAAGTTCAGCTAAGTCAGGATGGCATTTCGTTTCAACCTGTATTTACCTTTTCCGGTGACTATGGCGGCTCTGTAGTGAACTCCAGCGCAAATTTATTTTTAAAGTATGGGGAGATAATTTCAGATGCCGTTGCGTACTCTGCTCCGGGTTGGTTGAACCAATGGACTGTTCAGGCCTCTGCCTCACCACCTTTCCCATTTTATACCGGAATATATTCGAATCTTACCGATCAGTACCTCGGTTATTTTGATGGTACATCGCGAGGATACGATAAGAACGGCACTCATTTTTTCTCGGCCAATTGTCCAACTGGGTTTTATCCGAAATTAATGCTTCGTAACGATCCATGGTTTATCACGGTTGATTATGCAAAGTCAGGCACCGACAGAAATATTTCACTTTATAATTATTCAACCCGTGTTTTACAAACCAGTCTTGTTATTTCAGAATCGCCACTGGCAATGCATTCCCGCAACGACGATGAAGTTTTTCTTTTCTCAAATAAAAATGGAAATGCAGTTTTAAAAATGTATCATATTGTCACAAATTCAATTTCTACGCCCTACACCATGCCAGCATTGCCACTTCGCGATGTGACTCAGGTTGACAATAACAATTATCTGCTTTTGTTCGACAGTAAAATCGAATGGTACAACTGGAGTTCCACGAGTATGGTTCCTTTTAAAACTATTGCCGGATACAGGTTAAAGTATGAGGATATCAGCCAAAAAGTAATTGTGGCTTCCGGAAAAAGTGTTCACATTTTATCTTTCCCCTACGGACAAACAGTAAATTCAATACCGCTTTCAGATACCATTGTCGGACTTCATCTTTTGTATAACAAATGAACCGGCATACAATTCAAAAAACGGAAGATGGTACATTCACGTTGGTGGATGAAAGAATAGGGGAGACCTTTCATTCAACTCATGGTGCCTTAACCGAGTCGTTGCATATCTTTATTAATGCAGGATTGCTGGCTTTGCCGAAAGATTTGAAAACAATTTCTGTCTTTGAAATTGGGTTTGGAACTGGCTTGAATGCCTGGCTGACGGCAATTGTTGCTATTGAAAATAAAATTCAAGTTGAGTACGTTTCAGTGGATGCTTTTCCGGTTGCTTCGGAAACCCTTTCTCAGATTAACTTTGCAGATATGTATAAAAATGAATTTTCAGATTTGTATTTGCAAATTATTCAATCAAACTGGGAAACTGAAAACAGGATTCATCCTTTTTTTCGATTGAAAAAACGTGAAAGTTCTTTTCAAGAATGGAGTGAGAAAAGTCTTTATGATCTGATATATTATGATGCCTTTTCTCCGGATAAGCAGCCCGAATTGTGGACGTTGGAATGTTTTCAGAAGTGTTATCAGATGCTGAATCCCGGTGGATTGCTGCTGACATATTCTGCCAAAGGTTCCGTGAAACGAGCGTTGCGTGATGCAGGATTCAGGGTTGAAAATCTTCCAGGACCTCCCGGGAAAAGAGAAATAACAAAAGCGATAAAAAAATCTTTTACCACAGATAACACAGATGGCCACTAATAAACACAGATTAATCAAAAATTTTAATCTGTGAAAATCTGTGAAATTTGTGGTGAATAAAACAAGAAGTAAATTTCTAAATAATATTTGGAGCAATAACTGCTCAGCAAACATTTTGAAAAAAGTACGATGCAGAAACTAACACAAAGAGTATACGGAATCGTCAGGAATGACAAGGGAATGATACTTTTGTCGGATGAGATTTTTATGATCAAGCGCATAATAAAATTACCCGGTGGTGGTTTGGAAAATGATGAAACACCCGAGCAATGCCTGTGGCGGGAGTTTATGGAAGAATTAAATCAGAAGATTACAGAATGTACTTTCATTTACAAAACCGACTTCCTGCAGCTATCGCTTTTCAACCCGGGTGTACAGGTGATCTGTCATTATTTTGCGGTGCAGATTGAAAATCCTGAATTATTAGTTACAAAAGAAAAACAATTTGATTTTGAAATTGAAGAAGAAAGAGCGCAGGTTTTTCGATGGGTGAGGGTAGAGGATGCACTGAAGCAACTTTCGTTTCCTACGGACAGGAAGTCTATAATAAAATTTAATTCCATATGAATATGAAAATTATCATTCTTACTTTGGTTATAATCCTTACATCACAGTTTTGCTTTGGTCAGCAAGAAAAAGAAAACGAAATTAAAAGAGGCCGTGTGAAAACTCTACAGATAGATGTTTATGATGCAAAAATGGACTCAGGTAAGGTTGTTATTGGTAAGCATGGAACTACTATTTATGATAAGATCATTAATAAATATGGTAAAAAAAACAGACTTGTTGAAAAACTAATATTTGAAAATGATGGTTTAACAGTAGGTTCAAAGCAGGTATATCCCCTTCCATCCAAAACAAAACATAACGACTCGACAATTGCATATGAGACACTTAATCCAAATTCGAACTATGTTGTCTCAAAGTATAATAATAAAAAGCGAATAGTTGAATCTTACTATATTTTTAATAAACAGCAAAAAAGTAAAAGTCTATATAAATACAATGATAAAGGCCTTATGATTTGTCAGGATTTCTTCTTTTGGGGGAAACTTGATACACGAACCACGTTTTCATATGACGATAAAGGGTTAAAGTCAGAAATGAAAACGTATTACATAAGACAGAATATGGATTCAACTACATATAATTATCAATATGATGAGAATGGAAATTGTATCGATGAAAAACAGTTAGGTCCAAAAGGGAGATTATACTTTCATAGTGTTAAAGAATACAATAAAAATAGACAAATAATTTCATGGACACAATTGAATTCTAAAGGAAAAGTGAATAGCAAAACCCAGTATGTGTTTAATAAATTCGGAGATAAAATTGAGCAAATTGAATATGATGAAAATGGAAAAATTACCCGGCATCATAAAATGGAATATGTATACGACAGAAGAAATAATTGGATTATGAAAACATCCTATTTTAATGATAAACCCTATGAAATCGTTCTTCGTAAAATTAAATACAGGGGAATTCTGTAATACTTTAAAAATTAAATTTTATTCTTAAAGATACTAATTCAATTAACTGATAGCTCAATAACTAATTCTTATCTTTGCATCAATGATCACACGTATTAAATATTTAATTTTTATTCTGCTGCTGTTCCCGCTTTGTATGCAGGCATCAACGCATCCCAAGGATACGCTGCGTAAATTCTTGCCCGGATGGTATTATGCGGCGCAGGGCGGTATCAATTTCCCATCCAATAAAACAGCCAATTTTCACCGGGGAGACGGCATTAACAGTATCAATCGTTTTCTGGCATACCAGCAGAATTATTATATCATTTATCAGTTGCTGGGGAATAAAACATTTACTTACGATTCTACAAACCTTCCTCAGGAAATGAAGTACAGTCCAGCAATGGAAATGGGTTTTCATTTTCGTGCTAGAGGAAAAGATCATATGTTCTTTTTTGCGGAACTTAATTTTTACAAAGCACGTACTTCCGATTTTTTCACATTGAATATCGATGATCCTACCTATCAGTTTTCGGACGATAGAATTGTAAAGTGCGGTATCACCGGTGTTGAGAACCGGAATGATATGAACATCGGATTCGGAAAAATATTTTATAAAAAGAAACTGGTGAGCCCGTTTTTTTCTGTTGCTCTGAACATCAACAATACCAAGGTAACCAAAGCTGAAATTCAGGTGATGAATTCTCCTTTCAGTGTTTACAACGCATATTATTCCTACAACCAGATTGAGGAAGGCGGCATTGGACTTGGTGGAATGGCAAGCTTTGGAATGAATGCTATTTTCAACAGAAACTTTTCAATGGAACTGTATCCTCAGTTTTATTGGAAGACAATTAACCTTGCCGAATACAAACGCAGCGACTTCGCATTCAGCCTGTGTTTGCGCTTTCTATTTCACAACTATGTGAATGAGGATTGAGTTCGAATAGCTCCTTGTTTCTTATTCAAATATGCTACTACTGCCACTTCTAAATCTGTGTACATCTGTACCATCTGTGTTATCAGTGTTCAAAAAAATCCGCTAAGTTAAATCTTCTTACTTCCCTGCCCGACTGCGTTGGCAGGCGGGGGATGTTTAAATGTTCTATGGTTCGATTGATCATTCAACTTTAGTGTAATTTGGTGCTTTCGTGTTTTGGTGGCAAGAAAAACGAAAAGTATCAGCCACTGCTTGCCGTATTTTCTTCTGACTCCTGACTCCAAACTTCCCCGCCCGGATGAACATCCGTTCGGACGGGGTGCTAATTCATACTTCGTTGAGTTTGCCACGCAACTTTGTATTTCACTTCGCACATCACCAACCGAGGCGCAGCTGAGTTCACGAACTCCATTGAAATAAATTAATAAGTGAGTAATCCTTGTTCCTTGTTCAATTTCTGAAACTGCTCCTGCAACTATCACTGTAACTACAACTACAACTACAACTACAACATTTAAATCTGTGTACATCTGTACCATCAGTGTTATCAGTGTTCAAAAGAACCGCAAAGCCAACTCGTCACCCGTAACCCGTAATCTGTAACTATTTTCGCACTTCACTGAGCCTGCTAATGCACCTATCACTGTTACTGCCACAGCTACTACTAATGCAACTGCCACTGTATTTCTGACTACTGATTTCAAGCTTTTGTATTCCTATGTGTTAAAGAGAACTGCAAAGCTAACTCGTCACAAGTAACTATTTTCGTACTTCACTGAGCCTGCTAATACACCTATCACTGCTACTGCTACTGCTACTGCTACCGCCACTTTTTCAAATATAACACAACCTTTTCAAATTCAGCGCCGTATAAAGTTAAATTTTCACGGAGGAATTATGAGCAAATCAAAGAAAACAATCGTCATCGGAGCAAGCCCTGATCCGAGCCGGTTTTCATACAAAGCCGTCAAAAGATTAACAGAAGATGGTCATCCTGTAATCGCTATTGGTAATAAGGAAGGCGAAATCGAAGGGATTAAAATTCTGAACGACAAACCCAATATTCAGGATGTGCATACCGTGACCATGTATCTGAATTCCTCCAATCAGGCTGAATACGTTGATTACATCATCAATATGAAACCGAAACGTGTGATTTTTAATCCCGGAAGTGAGAATGATGCATTTGCTGCACAGCTTAAGCAGAAAGGTATTGAGGTAGATGAAAGTTGCACTCTGGTAATGCTGAGCACTGAACTCTACTGATTTTAGTTGAAACTATACTTCATCGAGAGCCTGTAATAAAAGTTTGCAGGCTTTTTCTATTTCAATTTCCTTCATGATCAGTGGCGGTGTAAGTCGCAAAGAAGATTCATCATAGAGAAAACTGTCAATGATAAATCCTTTTTCAAGCCCTTTGTGAATCATTTTCCATCCTGTTTTAGCGTCTTTAAGCTGGATAGCAAGCAACAATCCTTTTCCGCGTATCTCTTTAATCTTTGGATGTATCAATAATTTTCTGAATAATTTTTCTTTCGCTGATACAGATTCAGTTAGTTTGTTTTTTTGCATTACTTGTAATGCGGCGAGTCCGGCACTGCAGCAGAGCGGATTTCCACCAAAGGTTGTAATATGACCCAGTACAGGATCGTGTGTTAAACACTTCATTATTTTTTGTGAAGTGATCATTGCACCCAGCGGAAGCCCGCCGCCAAAGGCCTTTGCGAGCAGCAGCACGTCGGGTACGATTCCGAAATGTTCGAATGCAAACATTTTACCTGTGCGCCCCATTCCAGTTTGAATTTCATCAAACACAAGAAGAGCGCCTTTTTCAGAGCAATGTTTGCGCAGTGCCTGCATGTATTTTTTATCAGGAACACGAATGCCGGCTTCTCCCTGGATAGGTTCAACAAAAACTGCAGCTGTTTTTTGTGTGATTTTTTCGAGTGCTTTTTCCTGATTGAGAGGAATCTGAATTATATCAGGGACAAGGGGTTCAAAAGGTTTTTTTCTTTCTAAAGAACTGCTTAATGAAAGTGCTCCCATTGTGCTTCCATGATAAGCATTCTGAAACGAAATAATTTCAGTTCTGCCAGTATGACGTCTGGCCATCTTCATAGCGACTTCTACTGCTTCACTTCCCGAGTTGACAAAAAATACAGAACTGAGTTTTGAAGGAAGAATTTTAGTGATTTCTTCTGCCAGTCTTACCTGTGGTTCGATTACAAACTCTCCATACACCATCGTATGCAAATATTCGCCGGCTTGTTTCTGAATTGCCTTTACAACGGAAGGATGCGAATGGCCAGTGTTTGCAACCGATATGCCCGAGATCAGATCAACATATTTCTTTCCTGATTTTGAATAAATATAACAACCCTGTGCGCGTTCAACCTCCAGTAAAATTGGATTGCATGAGGTTTGCGCTATATGCTTCAGGAAAATTTCTTCGTTGCTTTTCATTTCTTATTTATAAAAACCTTGCGTTTTTAAACGATTGTTTTTTAACATTCACTTCACGATTCGATGGATACTTCACAGAAAAAGCAAGTCTCACTTTTTTAACTTCACCCGGAGCAATATTGAATTTCCAGGTAAGCTTTCCGGTAAGGTCATTTTTTAAAGCGTCTGAAATTTCATCTACATCTACTTTTATATCGCTGTTCGAAGAAATCGGAATCTGATCCAGAATCTCAATGTCGATAGGAACTGTACGGTTGTTCTTTACACTGATTTCATAATCCATATTTTCTTTTTTCGTTGTTCCGATGATTTTTTTACTGCTGTATTCTTTGCGTTTTGTGCGCGTTACAAATACTTTATTGTCGCGGCCCAATGAAATATCCAGCGTGTCACTAATACTGCGTGTATTGATAAACGACTGACCCACGTATGTTCCGCCGAAATAAATGCTGGCCATACCATCTACAATGTTCATGTCTTCCCAGTCGGCAATGCGGGCAATCAGGAAGGCATCGCGGTCGATTTTCGGAATGCTGATGTATTCATATTTGGCAGGAACTTCATATTGCTTAACATCAATGAAGAACGGATCTTTTGAAGTCGGAATGGTATAAGCGATTGCGATATCGAACTCAGCATTCAGTTCAGGGGTACTAATCATATAACCGCCAGCGGG
>JAZDMK010000276.1:0-9846 GCA_043800975.1 Bacteroidota bacterium
ATCAATATCACCAATATGCCAAAGATGCTTTCCTTTTTGCGTGTTTTACAGGGCTTGCTTATTCGGATTTAAAAGCGCTTAACAAGAGTAATCTTTTTCAGTCTGATAATGGAAAATGTTGGGTCATGATTAACCGAAAGAAAACGGACAGTGCCTGTCATGTTCCGCTTCTGCCTATTCCATTATCAATATTACAGAAGTACGAAAATCATCCCCTGTGCATCCAAAGAAACACACTTCTTCCTGTTCCTGCAAATCAGAATATGAATAATTTTTTGAAAGAAATTGCCAAAAAATGCGGAATCACAAAAAAGGTTACTACTCATTTAGCCCGACACACCTTTGCAACGACAGTGACTTTAAATAATGACATTCCAATAGAGAGTGTTTCAAAAATGCTTGGACACAGTTCCATCAACATGACAAAAATCTATGCCCGGCTATTGGATAAAAAGATCAGTAGTGACATGGAAAAACTGTATGAGAAATTCAAGGCATAACTAATCTAAAAACCCCGCACAAAAGCGGGGTTTTTTAGAAAAGGAAAGCAACGGACTGCAAAGGGTTTCTGGCTAATAATATAGGGCAAAAGCGAGCGTATATTTGTATAGAAGGAGGATCAAACTATGCCCGGAAAAGTGAAATCATTATCAGAAATTGCACAGGAATACGGTGTGCATATTAATACTCTACGAAACTGGTTAAAGCCAATTCGGGAAAAGCTCAAACTTGAAGGTAAAAAACTACTCTTACCTTGGCAAGTGAAAATTATTTATGAGTTTTTAGATGAGCCTTAACTAATTTTTGGGCGAAATTTCAAATATTTCAATTTTGAACTATCCCATCTAAAATACAAGATTTCTCCAAAATCTGCATTACTAATCCTTTTCACAATGCTTTGAATATTCTCTTTTGAAAATTTTGATAGCTTACCAAGCTGGTGATATAAAATTGACCAACAAAGCAAAGCATCATTCCATTTAATTCGAGATTCATTAAAAACGAAAAAATAAATAGGAGGCGCGATTGAAGATCCATATTTCCTTACAGCTTCATTAATGATTGTTGTAATAAGCTGCTCCTTTGCATGGCATGCGGAAATTGAAATAATAGTTTGATTACCGACAGATAATTCAGTCAGAATTGGTATCAAAATCTTAGTGAATTCCTTCCAATTTATAAAATCACCTCCAATTTGAATTCCTGAATTGTTTCCATGACTACTAAAATGTATACATAAATGTTCATTCTCTTCCAATTTGATTATCGACAAGTAATTCACTATTTTTTCCAAGTCTGCTTTTGAATATGTAGTTAGAGATGAAGTTTTGTGACCATACATCCTACAAATATGCTCTAAACTGCTTTTTTCATTTCTCCCTTCAAACAAATCATTTGGATTGGGAGATTCAATTATAAATATTTTCATGTGATTTTATATTTATCTATAGACGTATTTTTTGAGAATTAGATGCCTAATTATGATTAAAAACAACAAAAAGTAATAATAAGAAACACTGGTCAATACTTCAATACAAAACCACACATTTCCCCACAAGCGCCCCTTTCGCCCACCTACATCTTTGTAATGAAAATACGCCATAACCGGCATAATTACAAAGAAAGATGACACAAAACGAACAGAACTCAATTGTAACAACCGCTTCAGGAGTATTCGGTGGGGTGGGCAGAGCGGTTTCCGCCAATCTCACAGGTGTAAGCCTTGACGGAATGCTCGAAGTAGCAATCTACGCAGCCATATCCGCGATTGTCGGATACGGAGTAAAACTCGGCATTGACAAGATCAAAAGACTTATCAAAAAATGAACAGCATCTTTAAAATAGGGATCGTTGGCGGGCTTCTGTATGGATTTTACAAGCTCATGGGAATGCAAAACGTTTCTGAGAAAGTAGTAACCAACCTTTCAAACCCCAGAGTTCACACTGTGGACATGAGAGGCTTGGTAATACGAACAGAAATAAGAGTAGACAACCCAACACGTTCTTCCGTTACCATTACAAAGCCCGTCATCACCCTGACTACAAAAGAAAAGTACATCACCAGCACACAGCCGGAAAACAAGACTGTAAAAATTAAACCACTCAGCACAACCCAGATTGACACCATTGAAGTAATCATTCCTTGGCGCATTCTGGCTGGTTACATCGTAGGACTTTTAGGAAAAATCCCACAACTCATAGAAGCTTTTAAAAAGAAAGACATGAGCGCATTCGGTGATGCACTTGCGATTCCGCTGGAAATGAAATATTCTCTGTATGCCAACGGACTTTATTACGAATCTGAAATTCAGAAAATATTATGAGCAACAGGTTCGACATACAAAGCATAACATCAGGCTATCGCCCTATCAGGGATGGGAGACAATACACCCAGTTGTTCGGATTGCCGAATGTGAATGATAAAGTAATTCTAAAGGATGCAGAAGTTGAAGAGACGGTTGACCTGATGAAGAAAGTTGTGTGGAAATATTTAGACGACACAAAAAAGATCGCACCCTACCTCAAAGGAAAAACAGTAGAAGAAACCTGTCGTAACATTTGGAATTTCCTTTACCACCATATACAATACAAGCTCGATAAAAAAGGACTGGAAGAACTGCGCAGACCCGCAAGAAGCTGGTGGGAACGCCAGACCGGAATTGACTGCGACTGCTTTTCAATTTTTGTTTCATCCATACTAACCAATTTAAAAATACCACATCAATTCAGGATTACACGCTATGATCTGGATTCATTTCAGCATGTGTATGTGATAGTCCCCACCGGAAATTCAGCAGGACACTACATCATAGACTGTGTGTTGTCCCGCTTCAATCTTGAAAAACCCTTTTCAGAGAAAAAAGATTTTACAATGAGTTTAAATGGAATCAATGTAGCCGTACTGTCCGGCGTAGTTCCCAATGTGATGGAACTGGTAAACGATCTGGACGGATTAGAGAACCTGGGCGCAGAAAGCAATGAAGAACGCTTACAGGCAATCTATGCACACCTTGTCAAAACCCGTAACATGGTAGCCCAGAAGCCGGGGCTTATCAGGGACGTTGACTACCCACCAGCATTTTTAAAAATGCTGGATTACGCCATTGTCAACTGGAACACGAATAACCGTGACAAGGCATTGGCGATACTTGCAAAAAACGAAGACGCTTTTAACGAACATTTCGGGCTGGAAGATATTCCAGAAAATTCCGATCTGGAAGGATTGGAAAACGACTGGGAAGAACTGGACGGAATGAACGATGAAGAAATCTACCAAGAACTGAATGGGAAAAAACGGAAAGAGAAAAAGCAGGAAAAGAAACAGAAGAAAGAAGAAAAAAAACAAACCAAAAAAGAGAAGAAGCCCGGAAAAAAAGGTTTTTTCAAAAAGATTGGAACAGCCGTAAAGAAAGGCGGCAAAGCATTCATCCGTTATAACCCTGTTACAATCTCTGCCCGCAATGGCTTCCTGTTGGCTATGAAGCTCAACATTAAAAAAATGGCCTCCAAACTGAAGTGGGCTTATATCACCTATGTCGAAGCAAAGACCCACGGGGTTTTAGAAGAAGACTGGAAGAAAAGTGTAGTGGCACTGAACAAGATTGAAAAGCTTTTTGTTGACAAGCTGCAAGGCAAAAAAGACAAACTCAAAAGTGCCATTATCAATGGAAAGTCTGGCGGACTGAAAGGAACAGAAAGCGAAATCCTGCTCGGACAAATCGGTGTAGCACCTGTAGCAGGAGCGGCATTGATAGCAGCTGCACCAGTACTACTTGCCGCAGCAAAAATCATGTCGGATGCAGGACTTTTCAAAAAAGGAGAAGAAGCCGGATTGGAAGATGAGTTAAATCAAAATTCAGCGGATGCAGAAAAACTAATGGACGATCCAGAGTTCACGGATGACGGTAGCTCACCATCACCAGAGAACACTCCTGATGACGGTGGTGATGAAACCACAGGTGGTATTTGGGGCTTTGTAAAACAAAACCCATTGATTGTGGCAGGTGGTGCAGGACTGGTAATCTGGGGAGTTAGCGCATTAGTTTCAAGTGCAAAGAAAAAGAAAGAAAAGAAAAAAGAAGGACAGCTTTCCGGCACACAGACACAGGCCGCAAAAAAGAAAACACAACAAAAAAGAAAAACGCGGAAAGCAAAGATTGATGCTATTCGCCTGAAATAACACAAACGAAAATATTCATTAATAAACTTAAAAAAAAGTAAAATGGCAGCTAAAAAAGAAAATCAAGAACAGCCGGGAAAGTCCAAAGGTAAAGGTGTACGTATCTTGAACGAACTGGCTACTCCCGGACTCATAATTCTGGGTGTGATCGGAGGCAGCGTTGTCGGAAAACTGATTGACAAAGTTGCAAAAGTAGATGAAACCGCTACAGAGTTTCAGTGGAATAAAATCATCAAACCTGTTGTTCAGTTGAGCGTGGGTGTAGGTGGTGCAATTCTGCTCAAAAACAAAAACCTGAAGTTAATCGCAAGCGGTGTTGCCGTGAGTGGTGTAGCTTCCAGTGTAAAAGTCTTTTTGAAAAAAGACCTTCTGAACGGACTAGGCAGCTTCAACATTGCTGATCCACTCAAAAGGGTTTTCCGTGAACCCATCAACCTATCCATTGCCCCTTACGATCCTGAGTTACCAGCTCTCCCAGCCCAGACAGAAACTGTGCAGGTAGAGATGCCCTCTGACATTATGGGTGATCTGGACGATTATCAGGAAGTACAGGAAGTGCAGATTCTGTAATGGAATCTGCATTGTGGTGTAAGAATTAAAACAAAAATTATTCATTAAAAAAAAAGAAAAAATTAAAAAAGAAAAAGCCATGTTTAACTTAGGACAACTCTCAACAAGCGAGTATAACTTACTCGGCGCAGTCAGCGAAGATGAACTTCTTGGTGCTCTCGAAAGAGCAAACCTCAATGAAAAAAAACAATTCGTCCGCAGAGTGCAAACCCAGCAACGACAGACTGTAACAGCTGCTGCTCCGGCAGCCGGTGGAGGTACTAACAGTCGCGGCGAATTTGAAAAAAGACTGCACTGGCTCCCAAAGGACATCCAGCAGGGACTTTCAAACAAGACACTTCAGGCTGTTGATGCAGCATACTACGTAACCAAAAAAATCAGCCAGACCAAAGTGATTAAGATGCTCAAAGACGATGACAACAAAGTCGTAGGGTTATCGAACATCAGTTCGGGAAAGCTGGAAAAAGGAAACATCATGTTGCTTGCCGGTATCATTCTTCTTGCAGGAGTATCTGCACCATCAGCCGAAGCCTTTACTGTGAACTACGACTTGTTGCCGGATTACATCCGTAACGGTGAGTTTGAGTTCAAGGCAAACGGAACAACTCTGATCCCTTCCACCAGTTGCGAAGTGTTTAACACAACCAACATGACTACCCGCAAAGGGCTGTTTATGCTGGACAACCCGAAGGTGATTCTTGACCAGCAACCGATGGAACTGAACATTGAATGGGGCAGCATTTCAGTGGAAAATTTGTTCATGAAGGTTATACTTGTCGGGACATCCGTAACGAAGTACTAACAAAATAAAATCCGGCTTGCAGGTGGTTAATGAAGAAAGAAAAGTGCAGAGGATAACAACCACCTGAGCCGGATTAAATGAAAGGAAAAAAAAGCCATGAAGCTGACAAAATATCAACTCATCAAAATCAATGTGGAAAGCTCCGGTCAAACCGTGAAGTTTTCCGCAGACACCGACAAGCTGTATGCAAAGGTGCAAGGTCTTTTTATCTCATTACCCAAAGATGAATCGCACTTCGGTTCTACCATTGAACTGAGGATAGCAGATCAGGAGATTTTCCCCGATGGTTATGAAACAAAAATGCTGACTTGTAATCAATCCACCAGCCCTAACGAACGCTTTTTTCTTTTTGATAAAGACGAAAATGTTGATGCAGGTGGAAGCTATGTCGATGGCCGCTATACAGACGGAGGCTTTTCTACAGGGATTACTTTTCCATACACAGCAGTATTGTATCTCAAACTGAAAAATCACTAAGCCATGAATGTAAGCAGAGGCAATAAGATCAGGCGCATTGTGTTTTCCGCGATTGTTACGGAAGCCGGACAAATTATTAAGATAAATAAAAAGCTGCCTTCCTATATTAAGCGTTGTACCGGAATGTATGTAACAATCAAAGGTTATTACAACACCTTCAATGAAGTCTTACACGCCGGAGAACTGAGTTTATTGCTCAATGCAGGACAAGTACATCCGTTACATTTTCGTGTTGGATATAGCCGTATTCCGCTAATGCCGAAAAACACTTTTCTGGAAGCAGATGAAAACCTTATTGCCAACCAACCCGTCAGCGGCTATTACCGCGACATGGGTACTATGAGAAGTATTACTGATGCTTTTCTTCCCTACACATTGAACATTTATCTCGAATGCAGAATCACTGAATAATATGGATTGCCTTTTAGTTCAATACATGCGCCAACGTATGCGGGAGAAGGGATTTGCAAAATATCACTTCGAGGCACAAAGTTTACAGACCCGTATCGATCAGTCAGAATACAGGATTCCGGCATACAACGAGTTTTATTATCTCGCATCGAAAGACCTTGCCAATGGAACAGTGATCCATTCCGATACGCACATTTTAAAAATTGACCAGCACTTTTCTGAATCCATTATCGGACAAGTGCAGGAGTTCAGCGGGCTTATCATTATTGAAAACCCCGAACGCACTGCACAAAGAATTGATTTTATCAGAGTAACTCCAAAATAAGGAAAACAGCCATGACAGCTACCAGCATGACATATTTTTTAAAAAGCCTTCATAAGAAAGCCGAGGTTGAACGAAGAAACGGAAAGGATGTATTCTTTACCATCACAGTTATTAATGCCGGAAATAGTCAAAGAGTACTTGACAAAGTAGCGCCCCATTCTCTAAAAACAGAAATCAACTTTTTGATGAAATCTCACAAACCGGAAATCATTAAAGTAGATATGCTGGATTCAGAAGGGAAATATATTGACGGATTAATTTGCGATTTAAAACCAACTGTTGTCAACGAACCTCCCGTGCAACCCGCCTTTCAGGGCTTTGGAGAAGCTGAACTGAATGCAATAGTTGATAAGAGATTTGAGGAAAAGAAAAAAGCTGTTGAGCATGATGAACTCATAAATCTTGTCAAAGAGCTGGAAGAAGAAAATGATGGATTGCATAAAATGCTGGATGATCTGGAACAAAAAAATGATGATCTGGAAGAACAACTGGAAACGAAAACCAAAATAAAATATTATGTCGGGATGCTGGGCGACATACTTGAAAGCTTTGGTATTCCAAAGGACAGAATCGGAAAGCCGATAGCTGAGTTAATGGGGATCAATGAAGGTGAAGGACAAAAAAAACTTACTGGAAAGAAAGAAGACAGCTCAGGCATAGTTGAAGAACCGACAAGCGAAGAAGAAAATAAAAGAGCAGAAATAATCGGATTGATTGCTGAATATTTAAATACGGTCAGCAGTCCATTGCTGAAACAGATTTTTACCATCTTCTCCGATATAGAAGAAAACAACAATGCAGCTTCTGAAATTATTAACTTTTTAAACGAAAGAAAGGAACTCCCCAATGCCTAATTATGAATTCAAAGTAAAGATCGATGCAAATGATCCCGAAGAAGCGAAAGAAGTTCTTCAGGCTATGTTCGACATCATGAAAACAGCCAGACAAGAATTGTCCACTCACGATTTTATTATCATGGCAAAAAAGATTAAAGAAAAACCCAGCCTTATTAAAAAGGCAAATATGTTTCTCTGATGGCAAGGCTGAATAAAGAACGGGTAAAAGACTGGCTTGACCATCCGAAGCGCATCCTTGTGGGTGGGCTGGTGATTGGTATCGGAGGATTTCTTCTATACAAGTTAGGCAAAAAGTTTTTAAACCGGAACAAAGAAAAGGAAGCGCAGAAACAAGCAGACGACAGCCCCGCAGTAAGACAGGCAATGGCGTTTCGTTCAGCATGTAATCCTTCGGGGATTTCTTGGATGCGATCTTTCGACATGACCAATGATGAAGCTGTATTCAGCACAGCCAAGCAGGTCACCAATCTTGACGATGTTATTAAAGCATACAGAAATCTGTATAGTTCCGATCTGTTGTCCGATCTGCAAAGTGATCTTGACACGGATGAATACCAGAAATTTCTTACGCTGGTCAGTTCAAATCCTAATAAACAAGGCGGTTCAGCACCTGTATCATTTGCAAAAAAGAATCAGATGGTTGTTGCCAAAAAAGAAATGTTTGTTCGCACCAGCCCCAATGCTTCATACCATGAGGCATGGTATGAAAAGAGCAGCGGAAACAACATTGCATATCAGGCAAAGCCCGGCGAGTTTTTGGGGTATGCAACAGGGCAACAACATTTCGATGAAGAAAACAACGTCAAGTTTATTCAGGTCGCATATCTGATAAAAAAAGAAGATCTACCGGAATCTCTGAAAAAACATGCTGGAAAAAAGTTTTCGTTTTGGATTAGTGCAAGTGCCGACTATGTAGACATTTTCCCTGTTTACAAAAATATGTTTGACAGATATCCGAATACAAATGTTGCTGTTCGATACAAAAAACCACCGGATTATTATGGCAGTACAGTGCAGGGTTTACCTCAGAAACTTGTGGTAAGTGTGAAGCAGACAGATGTGCTGAACAACCGCTATCAACCCTATTGCAAAGTTGGTAAAAATGTTTTGCTGGGTTTATTCTTGGGAACAGTTGACACTGAACTGGGGAAACTGGTAAAGTTTCGTACTGTGGATAATACCGAACGATGGGCATTTTTGGAAACTATCAAGATTATTGAACACTGAAACGGAATGAGGGGAAAAATAAAATGATACTTCAAGAGTACATACGATGCAATAAAGGAGAAAACAAAGTAGCTTTTGTAGATAAGGTAAAGTTGATTTGCCAAAAGCTTCAGATCAATCCAAATTGGCTGATGGTTGTCATGTTCCATGAGAGCGGATTAAATGCACAGGCTGTAAATAAACAAAAAGGTGATTCTGCTGATCCTTACACAAGGGCTGCATCCAGAGCAACCGGTCTGATTCAGTTTATGCCCTCCACAGCAAGAGGAATGGGAACAACAACTCAGGCATTGTACAAAATGACCAGCCTGCAACAACTCGATTATGTGTATGCTTATTTCAGACCTTTTTCTGGGAAACTAAAGTCATACTATGATCTGTATATGGTTGCCTTCGCTCCCATTGCTATTGGAAGGCCGGATGATTTTGTAATTCAAACCAAAAGGCTTTCAGCTTCTGCTATTGCAAGAAGCAACCCTGCCCTTGATCTGAACAAAGATTTTAAGATCACTGTGGGTGAAGCGAAAAAAGTAATGTACAACATCATTCCCAAGCAATATCTGAATGATGTGCTCAGTGACAGTGAAAAAAAAAGTCCATCCTCGGATTGTTAGCATTCATGGGACTTGGAATAGCAGGAATGTTCGTGTGGGATCATGTGAAAAGAAAAAAACAAAAGAAATGAAAGGAAGATAAAAATGGCAGATCAGGAATATAATGAGATTGTAGTAGGCTTTATCAGGAAGCGGGACGGGCAGTTGATAACTGTTAAGCTAATGGAGCTTTTCAAGCAAGTGTTAAAAGCAGATTTTTTAAATAATGAGGTTACTCTAAACGGTGAAGTCTGTTTACTGGACTCTTTCAGAAAAGTAGTTATTCAAAACACTTTGGGGTTACGATTTATTTTCGAAGGTGGTACTGGATCAATCAAAGTCAATGGCGTTGAATACTCCACTGATTGCTCAGTAATGTGTAAAGCAGATGATACTGCCAGTAT
>JAZDMK010000325.1:0-72871 GCA_043800975.1 Bacteroidota bacterium
ATTGTGGCAAGACTGGGTGGATGGAAAGGATATGCATGCGAAAGCCCACCGGGAAATAAGACCTTCAAATGTGGCATTGATAGATTTGATGCGATGTTCGACGGATATCTCCTATATCAACAATTGTGTGCATAGATGAGCCTTTTAAGGGGAGGTGGATTCATTGCTTGCAATGAAGACGGAGGGGTTAAACTAATCACTATTCATCAATATAATTTTCACACCACTAACTCTCGAGTAACAATGAAAGCAGAAGATTTAAACAAAATTGAAATCCGCAGCGAAGAGCTGGATGAGATTCTGGGGCATGCGCCCAACTGGATTCTCAGGCGCGGTATCGGCATTATCTTTTTGGTCATTGCACTTGTGTTTGTCGGGTGCTGGTTTATCCGATATCCGGATGTGCTTACATCAACCATTGTCGTTACAACCAACAATGCACCGGCGGCCATTTCAGCGCGCAGCAATGGAAAGATTGAATCATTGTTCGTCAGTGACAAACAAACGGTAGAAGCCGGAAAGCTGCTTGCCGTAATTGAGAATCCTGCAAAGCTGAATGATGTACTTGATCTGAAAAACAAATTAAATTCTTTTCATAAATGTCTGTATGGATTCGACAGTATTGAATGCATCAAAACAGAATGGCGCAACGATTATGTACTGGGCGATCTGCAGCAGGGCTTTGCCGGTTTTATGAAATCATTTCAGGATTATAGAACATTTGTAACGCTCAACTATCATCAAAAGAAAATGCAGTCGTTGCAAAAACAGCGTGCACGCTACCAGACCTACTACAATCGGCTCACAGGGCAATCGGATTTAGCACAGAATGATCTTGACCTGATGCGAAAACAATACAATCGCGATTCAATGCTGCACAAACAAAATGTAATTGCTGAATCGGATTTTGAAAAATCGGAAAGTCAATTACTACAAAAAAGATTTTCATCGGAGAACAGCAAAACAACGCTGGCAAGCACGCTCATTCAGATGGGACAGATTGAAGACCAGATGCTGGATATGCAGTTGCAGTACATCGATCAGAAAAAACAATTGCAGAGTTCTCTCATTCATTCGTATGAATTATTACAGGGGCAGGTTCAGCTTTGGGAAAAGAATTTTTTGCTGATATCCCCTATCGCAGGTAAAGTTTCTTTTAATAAATTCTGGAGTGTGAATCAGAATGTGCTGGCCGGAGATATTGTTGTCACCATTATTCCGCGTGAGCAGACCAGCGTGATCGGTCGTGTGAAACTTCCCGTTCAGGGCTCGGGCAAAGTGAAAGCAGGGCAACATGTAAATATTAAATTTGCCGGTTTTCCTTACGTTGATTTCGGAATGGTGGAAGGAACCGTACGTTCCGTATCTATCATGCCGCAGGATAATAATTACACCGTTGATATTTCTTTGCCACAAGGTCTGAAAACAAATTACAACATCACACTACCTTTTAGTCAGGAGATGCAGGGAACTGCAGAAATCATCACCGAGGACAAAAGATTGCTTGAACGATTGTTTCAACCCATCTTATTTTTCTTAGATAAAAACGTGCATAATTAGAATTTTAGATAAGTCGAAAATTTTGAAGCGAAAAAAGTTACATTTGCATTATTCAATTTCGAATAATGATAATTGTAGCTTTTGAAGCCCTATGCATTACTCCAACGATGAGCTGATTTCAGGTATACTCAAAAGTGACGAAAAGATACTGAAAGAAATCTACCGGAAATTCTATCCGGCTGTTAAGCGGTTTATTTACAAAAACAGCGGTGTTGATAATGATGCACGCGATGTGTTTAACGATGGGCTGATCATTCTTTTTAACAAGCTGCAATCGGGAACGATCGACCTACATTGTTCTCCCGGCACCTACCTCATTTCTGTCTGCAGCCTGATCTGGAGAAAAAAACTAACAAGACAGAAAAAAGCATTGATGGTGATGGAAACCTTTCTGTCGGATTCCGATGTGAACATGAAAGATGCCCATGAATTATTTGTTGACAGCGAAAAACAAAAACTTTTTACAGATCATCTTATAAGGCTGGAGCAGCCCTGCCGGCAGATATTATCTCTTTTTTTTGATCGTGTTCCCATGAAAGAAATAGCCGTGCTGGTCGGTTTGCCGGATGAAAAATCGGCGAAGAGAAAAAAGTTTTCGTGTAAGGAAAATCTGCTGATCAGCATTCGTAACGACCCAAGATATATTGAACTAATGGAAGAAAGTTTAACGGGCAAATAGTGTAAACACCTTTCTTCGGAAAGCAAACACCAGTGTAAATCCAAGAACGCCAGCACCAGTCAGATAGGGCCAGGATTCATTCGCTCCTGCATCTTTCGGTTCAGTTATGGCAGCTGTATTTCCAATATTCACATAACCTGCCCAGAAATAAGGATGTGCTTTTACAGGGTCAACATTGCGAATATAGTTTAGCTTCGCTTGCTGCAGCGCAAGATCTTTGGTCTCACCCTTCGAAAGATTACTGTAGAAATAATCCATCAGTTGTGCACTGGAATTATCTTCCACCGACCACAGCGTCATCACCACACTGCTGCATCCCGCATACAGGAAGGCACGCGCCACACTGAACACACCTTCGCCCCGTAGTATTTTTCCAAATCCCGTATTGCACGCACTCAGCACAACCATGCGTGCTTTCAGATCCATGTTCATGATTTCGGAGGCATTCAGCAATCCGTCTTCTGCTGTATCACCCGGCGCGAATACAAGTTTTGAGAACTGCGGATTTTCGTTATCCACCACTGCATGCATGGCAAGATGAAGCACATCGAAATCTTTTGATTCTTTTTTAAACTGTTCTTCAGTTGCTTCACGGCCATCTACCTTCACAATGTCAAAATACTTTTCAATCTGATTGACTTCTTCGGCTGCAGCGGGCAGATTTTGTAATCCGTTGCGCGTTGTATACGAACGGTATTTTGCATTGGTTGATGTAGCTGAAGATATGTAATCGGGTGCATATGCCAGCATTCGGTTTTCGGTTTGCGTAGTTGCGTTGTTGTGAAAAGGAGCCGATAACAATGTAGCCGAATACGAATAGCTCACAGGGTTTGATGCAATCACATAAGGCAGGTTGTTGAAATCAACTTTCCCGATAGTTGGCAAACTTGTGAGCAGGGCTTCAAAGGGAATGTATCCCAGTTTGTCTTCCGGAATAAAAATGACACTCTTTCCTTCCAGTTCTTTTTTAACAGGCAGCAACAACTGATCGTACAGTTTCGATGCAGAACGAACATAAGCAGAATAATCATCCATCGAATAATCCGAAAAATCGTTGTCGGTCAGCGACGAGCGGAAATCGGCAATCAGCTTGTAAAAGTTGCTGTCGGTAGTATGCGAGATTACGTTTACCTGATCGTGTATAATTAAAAAAGTATACATCATCGAATCCACCAATGCATATTCTACAATAGCAGTTTTCGGAGCCATCATTTTCTGAATATTTGCCAGAGAGGCTGTGTTGTTTTTGTATTTCAGGCGAACGTATGCAGGTGAATACTTTTCCAGTTGCGACAGCAGTCGGCTGTGTTCCTGGCGGAATGCAAGCAAACGACTTTCATACCCACTTCGTTTTTTCGGGTCTGCTGATGGCTTTGCATCTTCTTCGTAAATCATATTCTCAAGAAGTCCGATATTCTGTTTTAGTGATTTTTCATACTGAATCATCTTAGGCGAAATGCCTGCACCGGCCAGTGATTCATCATCACGCAGGCTGCCCAGTAAAACCGATGATTTGTTTTTTTCTGAAAGACTGAATGCAGTCTCCAGGTACTTTTGATTTTTGGTTTCGTTAAACATTTTCACAGCAAGGCGCGTGGCTTTGTTGTATGTTTCACTTTCAGCATCAGCCAGCATCAGTTTACTTTCGCGGCTTGTATATCCAGTACGCAATGCCGCTACAAGCTGATCGGCCAGATCATAGCTTTGCAATGCTGCGTCATAATAGGCGTGTTGCTTATTCAGGGAAGTTTGTTTTTCGCCCGATTGGGTGAGCGCCTCTGCTTTGCTTTTAAGGATGGAAAGAAGTTGCATGGGAGCAATTGCCTGATCATTCTTTGGATTAGAAAATACATTCTTGTTTTCATATCCGCGCGAGATAGCACAAACAGCCTGTTGATAATAGTTTAATGCATCCTCCGTTTTACCTGAAGCCAGAGCCAGATCACCCTGCAGTTGAAAGGCCTCCGCAATCAAAGGATGTTTGTTGCCGAATTTTTTTGTTGCAATTTCTAATGCGAGAGAGGCATATTTATTTCCTTCTTCGTAACTTTTCAGATGCAGTGAGATGCGCGCGCGGGTGAGGTGGGCGCGAGCGAGGGAGGAATGATCGGCCCCTAGATATTGAGTAATATTCTTAACAGAAAGGTTGTAATACCCGATGGCTTTTGGGGGCTCGTTCAGTTTTAAATAGCATTCGGAAGCGAGGTTGTATGAGCTACCCAGAATTTGTTGATTTAATGGTTTTATTAATAAAATGCTTTTTTCAATCAAAGATGACGCTTTTGAATACTCTCCAATTCTGATGTATGTTTCAGCAATACTATTATAGTAAATTGAAATGTTAGTAACTTCACTGGCAGCATTTCCTTGAATATGTTCTAATGCTTGATTGTAAAATAACAGGGCACTTTCATAATCACCACCAATAGAAGCCATAGAAGCTTTAGCGTAGTTCATACTAGATAAAAGGTAATCGTCTTTAATTTTAAACTTTTTGCTTAAGCTTTCTGATTGGTTAAAATATTTTTGTGATTCAAGAAATAATCCCTGATCTTTTTTAATGTATCCAAAAGTCAGTAATGCCTGAGCGTATTCAGTTGTAAATTGATTCTCGTCCTTTTGATAAATGTTCAAACAAATATTTATACATGATTGAGCACTTTCAAAATCATTAATTCTAAGATAAACACGTGCAAGATTTTTTAAAACATAGGCGTATGATATTGGCTTTGTATTTTTACATAAACTGTAACATAGCAAGGTATTTTTGTATGCTTTTATGGATTTTAAATACTCTCCAATAACATGATAATTGTATGCTGTATAAAGGTATGGATTTGATAGGAGCGAATCATTTTGTTTTAATTCTTTACATATCTGCACATACTTTAATAAAAAATCATTTGATTTCTCGAATTGCCCTTTGCCACAATAATAATAACCCTTTGCCAGATTGATCCTGTTTTCAAGTTTTTTGTTTTCCGGCAACTGTTTGCACTCATTTTCAGCCCTGACTAAAAACTCGTTTGCAAGTGTATAGTTTTTTAAATAAACATTGTTTTCAGAAATTGAAATGAGCGCGTTTATGTATAACTCTTTTTCACCGGCAATCCTATATATCTCACAGGCTTTTTCTAAATAAATTCGACTACTGTCGATATTAAACTGATTATAATACTCTTGTGCTTTTGTAAAGTATGATTTTGCACGAAAATCATATTGAAATTTATGAAAAGGAGAAGTCAGGACATTACTTCTGCCCGGCAAAGCAGCCGCCAATAGGAAGTAGAGGAGAATAATTTTTAAAACCTTTTTCACAGAAAACCTACTTGAAACTTCTTGTTAAGTGAATTTTAAGGTAAAAACAAACAAATTTATTAAAAAAGCGGAACCTTTTCAAACCTTGGGGCATTAATCTTTAAAAGCGAATGCCGAAAAGCTGAAAGAGTAGGCAATATTTAAACTGAACAATATGATTTACCTGAGAAAAAACAAAAAACAGAAAAAAAGCATTTCACAGAGCAGGTTTTATTCATTAAAGAAATCCGAGCTTAACAAAATCAAAGGCGGTGATGGAGAAGAGCCCACACCTCCATTACCACCCCCTCCTCCTCCAAATCCAAAAGGCTGAAAAATATTTTTAATCAGCACAAGCCAATACCAGCGCGACATTCTGCCTCTTCATGAGGAGCGGAGAGGCAGGATGTTGAAATTATTTTCATAAAAAACCTAACATTTTTTCGAGTTGTCGGATTAAGTATTTGGAGAATGGATTATAGCGACCGGGAAATATTAAATGGTATCGCAGCAGGCGATAGCCGTGTGATTAAATATTGCTATGCCGTTTTTGGTCCTAAAATCCGTAAATTCATTAAACAACGGGGAGGAGATGAAAGTGAGGCCGAGGATATTTTTCAGGAGGCCATGCTGATTCTCTGGGAGAAGAAAATGGAAAGCCTCAGTTGTTCATTCAGTTCTTTCCTGCACGCAATTTGTAAGTTCATACTCTATCGAAAAATTGAAAAGAATGCAAAAATGACCTATATTAGTGACATGGATTATCTGGCGATGGATAATGATATCGAATTCCAAATAGAAAAAGCCGAAAAGCTATGGCTTATCGAAAAGCATATCAGCAAGCTGGGGCCGTCCTGCAGAGAAATTCTGAACCTTTATAACAAAGGATGCAGTCAGTCGGATATCGTGGATAAGTTTAAGCAAAGCGACAGCTACCTCAGGTTCAAACGTTCTGATTGCAAAAAGAAATTAATTGAAAGCATTAAATCAGATCCCCAATATTTAGAAATCATAAATAACAAATCATATGAATAAAGCGGAACAAATTGAAAAGTATCTGGCCGGTGAGCTGACCGAACAGGAAAGCGCTCAACTATTACGTGAGGCTGAAGCAGATCCGGAACTGAAGCAGGAAATTGAATTACGCAAAACAGTAAACGACCATCTGGATAATCGCGAACGAAGAATCTTTATGGATACGCTCAAGAAAACCGGATCGGAATATCATGCCGAGCGCCGCTCGAAACAAAAAATGATATGGCGGATAGCCGCTTCTCTCCTGATTCTGCTGGCTATTGGTGTTACATTAATTTACACCCTGGGAACAACGCCAAAAGAAAATGTAGCGGATCTGTATAATAAATATTACCAAAGGCCGGAAGCACTTTCTGTCAATCGAAGCAACAGCACGACTGCCGATCAGCACTTGACTGACGGAATGGAACAATACAGTATACAGCGTTTTTCACAGGCTGAAAAAACTTTTCTCAGCATACTGAAAACCGATTCGCTGAATCAGACGGCATTGTTCTACACAGCCAGCAGCATGATGGAGCTGGGAAATACAACCGGTGCACTCACTTATTTTCAAAAGCTTGAAAAACTTCCTTCGGGAATTTATTCTGCACAGACATTCTGGTATGAAGGCTTGTGTCTGCTAAAATCGGGTGATAACAAAGGTGCCCGGAAATGTTTCGAAAAAGCAGGCGAATTTTCACGTTACAAAAAAGATGCTTCAGAAATACTGAAGGAAATGGGTGACGAGTGACGGGTGAGCCAGTTATCAGTAAACGGTAATCAGTGATCAGTTTTTTTACCACAGATAGCACAGATTTACACAGATAAGGGGCAGTGGCAGTTTCTGAAATTAAACAAGGATCGGCGAGGTGCGAAGTGAAATACTAAAGCAGTTACAGGTGACGAGTGACGGGTGAGCCAGTTATCAGTAAACGGTAATCAGTGATCAGTATTCAGTAATCCCTTGACATAGGCAAAAGTATTCAGTCCGACGAGGCGGATCAGTTATGGGACAAAGTGACCTTGTCCAAATCATTTTGGCCAATTTTAATTAATTACAGATAAGCACTTTAACAAATTTCTTTCATTTTTTTTGCTTTAGGGTAATAACATTTTGCCTTCGAATCTTATTAAGGCTTTTGTAAGGCGGGTTGATTTCAGTTTTACGGTTGAAACGGAATAAACCCTTAGTGCAAAAAAAGAATAAGGCCAAACAAAGTTTAACATGAATGAAATGAGCAAAGCGAAAAGCAAAGCACAACAGACCACAGTAACGGAAAATGCTATGTCTGCATTCCTTTTTGAGGAGAACCCTGCCGGGTTAATACGTGAAATGTATAAAAGCGTGAAAGGAATTGAAGATTGCAAAGTTTGTATACCTTTTACCCATAAGCCTTCCGACAACCTGTTTAGCGAGGGCTGCATGCATTGCATGTTTTCTGAAAACCCGATGTTATACTCTTGCATACTCCGAGAAGGAAGTGAATTCAAGACACTGGTAATTTCTACAACATCGAAAAAATACGGGCACATTGTCTTGAAAATTAATTCAGAATTTTCAATGAATACAATTCCTTTGCTTCAGCATCTGGCAAACACAGCTGCACTTGCATTAGAAAATCAGATACAGAAAAAAGTGTTTGAAAAAATGAATTTGAGCAGCAAGCAGTACAACGATAAGCTGATTGCGCAAAATAATGTAAAGGACAAATTGATTTCTATTATTGCCCACGATCTGAAAAGTCCGTTCACGGCATTGCATACTTCCTGCGAATTGTTAAGGCATCAGCTCTTCACTTTCGATGTGGAAAAAATAAAAAAGCATTCGGATACGATCTATTATTCTTCAAAAAATGCATACAAACTATTAAACGATTTGCTGAGTTGGTCGCGACTTCATTCGGGTCATATTAAAGTGAATAAAGATAAAATCAGCCTCTATGATAAGATACTGGAAATTCTTCAGGGACTGAAAGAAGCTGCCAGTGAGAAGGAAATTGAAATTGAAATAAAAATTAATGGAGACAGAGAAAGCGTTGGCTTTTTCGATAACTAAATGTTCAAGGCAATGATCCGGAACTTAGTGAACAATGCCATAAAATTCAGCTACCGGCAAGGAGTTGTGAGCATCTCGATCACAGATCAGAATGAAAAGAATTATAAAATTTCTATAGCTGACAATGGGGTTGGTATAAGCAAAGAGAATCTTAAAAAATTGCTTGTGGGAGAAAATTTCCAGTCAACGCGGGGTACGATGGGAGAAAAAGGAAACGGAATGGGTTTGGTTTTGTGTAAAGATTTTGCAGAAAAAAACGATTCAGAAATTGTTGCTGAAAGTGTAGAATTAAAAGGCAGTGTTTTTAGTTTCTCTGTTGAAAAGTATACAGGGCAAAAGAAGCCGGGTTGTTACAAAAAAAAAGCGCAGGTAGCAGAACTACCAATTTCCTAAATAATCGTACAGTTAAAAAATAGTTTTATGAAAAATGCAATTCACAATTTAATTCATTTGTTTACTTTAAAAAAGGAACAAAGAAACTGGGCAGAGTTTCTGTTTTTTCTGGCCATTTTCATTTTCACCTTTGCGATGCTGGTGATAATAACATTATAGAATATAAATAATATGTAATTCCATTTAGATAAAGAATAAGTTTAAAAATTTTACCGCTTATAAACTCAAACCGACCGTTCGTAAACCTGAAGCTACCACTCATTACTAAACTAATTTTTATTAACATGATAAAAATAATTTTGCAAACAAAAACCTAACTACTATTATGAAAAAGCTAACATTTATTTTCAGCGTTGTTTTGCTAGTGTTCTGTTGTTCCTTTTTAAAAGCACAGACCAACGCAACAGGAGTTGATCCGGGAAAAAAGAAAATTACCAGATTAAGTAACAAGGTGTATGATACCTATGGAAGGGAGTACACCATGGAAGATATAATCATTAAGAAAAAACCCGGTGGCGTAAAGGCACAGGAAACAGCCGGAATTTTCAGGCTGGATTTTGTGGACGGAGGCGGAACGGGTTTCTATGATGGCACACTGGGGAATCAGAGAAGAGCCGTAGCACTGCAGGTTTATGAAGACCTTAGCGGCTTAATAGAACATGCGATGAGTCCCTATACAACGATTGGGGAACTCGGCACAACCCGTTTTGTAGAAATTCGGGTTTCTTCCATTGAAAATGCTTCAGACCCAATGCTGGGAATGGCAGGTCAGTTTTTTCCCGAATGGTCATTGGGAATATCACAAGGAACTGTTTGGCAAACACTCAATTCAGGAATTGATTTCTGGACGGGAATTGACGCATCCAATTTCGGGAATTTTGAATTTTACCATGGAACACTTGAAATCAACTGGGGGAAGCCCATTTTCATCTGGGATGACCCTTATGGAGTCCCGGCGATGACGGCTGGTGAATATGATTTATACACGATTATATTACATGAGGCCATCCATCAGCTTGGTTTTGGCAGTTTAATTACTGGAAACGGAAACAGTTATATAACCGGCACTAATCCTGGTATTTATTCACTTTATGACACTTACCTCACCGATGAGACAACAGGCAATCCTCTTGTAACATGGAACAGTAGCTATAATGCAACATTCAACACAGCCTATCTGGGGAACCTTACTTCATCTTGTTCAATTCAATTTGACGGTATTAACCCAACTTTTGTAACATCGCCAAATGTTTTTAACAGCGCATCCAGTCTGAGTCATTTTCCTACGTCTAACTGCGGAAACCCGAACATCTACCTGATGAACCCAAGCCTGACAGGAGGACCCGGCGGATTGCATCGCTTTTTGGATAACTCCGAAGTAACGGCATTATGTGATTTGCATTATGAAACAACCGGCGTTTTTCCGGGTCAGCCAGCACAACCTGTTTGTGGAACCCGTGTGGCAGGTGTGAATGACAACTGTGAATTTGTAGGTACATTTGGAAACCCGGGAACTCCCGGAGTAAATTTTGCAACCGCACATGATGTTGACTTTACATTCAACTCTACCACCCTTTTAGCCAACGATGAAAATGCAAACTGGTATGATGATCTGGAAGTAATGAACAGCTCAGGTACTCTGACAGGACTTACTTCGGGTGGGACAGGGAATACAATTGCGTTTAATCCGAATTCAAATTTTGAAGGTGTCGCTATTCTAAGGTATGTACCGCGTGAAAGTGAGTTTGGACAAAGAGGTAATTATACGTATGTCTTCATAACAGTAATGCCTCCCGATGTAATTTTACCAGCCTGTAATGCAACTGGTGAATGCGGTGAAAATTTGATTTGTCATGGTGACATTGAAGACATTCCTGCAATTATTGGGGGTAATCCAAATCTTTCAGGAAGGCCGCTTTCGGATGCAGGAATTAATAACCTGCCTGCTACTAATTCCCCAGATCTTTTTCCAGTTTCAGGAATCGCCTATTTTAATCCAATTTTTTACTGTGGAAATGATCCTGGAGGCATAGTTCCTCCTCATGCCTTCTTAGGAGCAAATGTGCAGTACATGGGCCTTGGGAATCATCAGTCCAATCGCGAAATCATTTATTTTCCGTTAAAATCTCCCTTAATAATTGGACAGTCATACAGCCTTAGCTTTTATGCTTATGGGGGTTGTGATGTGAATGTTCAGTTTCTTTTTAGTGAGAATCCCCCGTGCGGAGCCGATATGATTGATCCAACAGTTGGCAATACTACAGTTTGTGGTGGAGGTGGAAATTATACACCTGTTCAATCTGAGATTTTACCAATTGATGTTCCAATACCAATGACGTGGACACTGTATCCACAGAATGTTATAATTAATCAACCAAACATCAATTATGTTGCGGTAACGGTTATTCCTAACCCCAATAATGCGGGTGCATCAGAATACACCCTCTTTGACGACTTCTCTCTGGTAGCTATCAATCAAACAGAACTTACAACCACGCTTACCCAATCCGTTAATTCAGCATGCCCCGGAGAAAATGTTCAATATACGATTGAAGTATGTAACAATTCGGGCAACGATGCCGTTGATGTCAACATTACTGATAATCTGCCTTCCGGTCTCACATTTCAGCCGGGTGGTACTTTTACATATCCTGTTACAAATATTCCTTTACTTGTGAATGGAGATTGTCAGGTGTTTACACTCAATGCGCAGGTAAATTCAACATTGGGACCCTTGACAAATAATGTTCAACTGACGAGCGGTGGTTGCAATAGTACCCTAAGTTCTACTTCTGTTTCACTGGATATAGTGACCCAATCTTTATCACTTTCATCATCAACCAGTGCAAGTGTTGTTTGCCCGGGAACCACAATTCCGTATTCTATAGAGGTGTGTAATCCAGAAGCAACCCCTGTAAACGGAATCGGATTACAAACAACGATCCCTGCTGGTTTTGCAGCAGTACCAGGTTCAGGGTATACCGTAACTCCAACCACGGTTACTTGGGATCCTTTTACACTGAACGGAGGTACTATCACAAACCCGGCATGTACAACCTTAGTAGTTCCGATAACTGTTAATGCAGCAACAGGCAATATATGCACTGAAATTGTTTCAGGAGTTATACCTTGTAATAACAGCGAAACCTGCGTAACGGTTTCTTCAAATTATTGCAGTGCAACCCCCAGCATTACAATTCCCAATGGGGCATTTTCAACAGCATTCCCTTTTATTGCGGAAGGAACACTTGTTGAAGTACTGGGTACATACAACATCAATTCCGATGTTACATACAGCGGAGTATTGTTTAGGATGAGCCCCAATGCCAGTATTGTTGTTCAATCGGGAAGCGATTTAACCTTAAGTGCATGCTTTTTATTTTCCTGTACAGGTCAATGGACAGGAATCCGGGTACAACCTGGTGGAAGTCTGGTTAGCGGTAAAGGTACCGTGATTCAGGATGCAGTAAACGGGGTAACGGCAATGGCTTCTGCAAGCCCAACTGTTTTTCCATCATTAACAATTAATACAACTATTTTTAATCATAACTCCAATGGTGTGCTTATTGAATCCGTATTGGCAAATATGCAACCTACCAATTCAAATATCATTAAAAACACAATTTTCACAAACCGTGATCTTGGATGTTTTACTCCCGGAGTTGATTTCATGGCAGTGCTGAAAAATGACTTGATTAATGAGAATTACACCAATTGGCCAGGATCAACCGCAGCTGGTACGTCGGGGATTAAAATCGCACTGAATACTGCTAATAACAACATATATACTATCGGTTTGCCTGACGCATCAAACTGGACAAATAACCTGAACATTTATGACAATCTTTCCTACGGAATCATTTCAATGAGCTCTAATATTCATGTTAAAAACTCTTTATTCCAGAACCTGCTCGGTAACTCTTACAACAGCTCCAACCCTTCGGGTGTGGGTGTATTCTATTCAGGGTTGGAAAACAAATCCGTTACTGTAGGTAATACAGTCAGTAACCTGAATTCAAATACCAACGAATGGAATAAGTTCAGAAACTGTTTGCGCGGTATCAGCGCCTGGTCAAGTAGTTTTATTAGCTCATTCAACAATGTGTTTACCAATGCTACAACAAGCAGTACTTTCAGCGGTTCAGGCACCTTTAACAGGGGGGAATATGCAATTTTCCTTCAGCCGGTCTCAAGTCTGACCACTTCAACACTCCGTATTGAACATAACAACATTTATAACTGCGCCACGGGTGTGTACATTAATCGTACTTCCTCTACACCAACTGCTATAGAAATCAATATTGACTGCAACACGATGAGCTCGGGTAATCAAACCAATCAATACATGCAGCGGGGGATTTATCTGATAGATCCGATTACCAATACACCCACTATTGATCTTGAAAAATACAGGATACGTTACAACAACATTAACAATGCAATCACCAATGCTATTTACGCTCAGAACGTAAAAAAAGGATTGTATATTTTTCAAAATTCGCATTTATCCATCCTTTTCTACAGCAGTACCAGTCGGATTCAGGACATAGTCAAAACCCGTGACGTAATTCGTTTGGCAAGCTGTGCTAATGCAACGATTCTAAATAACGGAGTCATTACCACTTCCAATGGTAATACGCAGAAAACAACAGAAGTCCTAACTGGTATTAATATTACTACAACGCCCGGCCTTACATTATCAAATAATACTGTAAGCTATGTGGGAACCTGTATAGTGTTTACGGGTAATTGTGGTGCGTCAGCTCTCAGAAGCTCGTTCTTTACATTAAATACAATGAAAAGCGCAAAGTATGGTTTGTATATGAATACAGCTGCTTCTTTCAATATTCAGGGAAGCGGGCTGAATACTACAGGAAACAGGTTTGGGGAAATTGGTACTGCCCCGAACAATCTTACTACAGGTCAGACATTCTGTAACAGCGGTACAAATATTAATGTAAATGCTCAAATGTATGTATATAATGTTGCGCCCAGCGGTGGACTTACTCATGTTCCCTACACGAACTTAGTGGGCCCGGCAACAGGATCTTCTGCATATACAGTAGGAAACAGCCCAAGCTTTGGTATTATCCGGTCAACAGCAAGTCCCTATTTTGGGTTCGCCTGCCTCAACTGCAACTGCAATGCATACGGCACGCTGCCCAGCATGCTGGCACAGCCTGCTATTGTAAGTGAAAATCCGGAAGAGAATACATTTGAAGAAAAGACTTTAAATGATGATTCTAATGCAGGTTTTGAAAATACCGTAAAAGTATATCCTAATCCCAATTCCGGTTCTTTCAAACTGCAGTATAACGTGAGAGAAGAAGGAACGCTGAACTTCCAGTTGTGCGATTATTCCGGAAAAGTAATTGTAAACAACCTGCTCGAAACCGGCGAAAAAACGGTGGATATCAATCTCGGTGATTATCCCGGCGGTATCTACTTCTATCGTCTGCTTTCCTCCGGTGGTGCAATGATCGCTTCGGGAAAAGTTTCGGTGATACGATAATGAATCTAAATTCCACTACTAAAAGGTCGCAAGCAATTGCGGCCTTTTTTTTTAGCATACATTGTTTGTCACGTTATGCGTTACACTTGTTACCTTGCAATATTGTCCTACGCACTGGCCATTTACTTTCGGTTTTATCCCACGCACGGGCTTTTTACTTTCGGTATTATCCAACGCGATTGGCAAGGTCGCGCCGGCGCTAGCGGCGCGAATCACTTTTTTGTCGCCACAAAAAAGTAATCAAAAAAACGCTTTCACCCGAATATGCGTCCTACACACAAGCCACTGCGAAAAACTTCCAAAGGCCGGGCATGGCAGGCTCCCAGTTACAAACAGATTTTAGTTATTGTTCATCCCAACAGGAAGCCTGAATATGCCCTTGTCGCACAAGCCAACACGGAAGCTTTTCCGCAGTTCCGCATGTCGGGTGTTTTACTAACATATCAATAAATTTATAGGCGTTCGAGAGCTCCCACCATACGATGGTTCGGTTGCTGTTTAACAGCGATCAGGTTTGCTTTTGAGCTACTTTCAGCTGCTCATAAACTCAACCAGCTGCGATGGTTTTGGTTGGAGTGATTATTTGTGTTGTATAGCAACTACAATTAAAAAGGACGCGCATTCAAACGTATTGAAAAAGCGTTAGCAAGAAACAGATAAAAACCAATAGCTCCGCAGGAGCTCAAACAATCGCTGCGTAGCAGCTACATTATAGAACAGCAGCATTAAAGGATATGAGATTGAAAACAAGGTGAGTTGAGGGGAGGGCCCTGCGCTAAGAAAAAAGTGTCTGAGTCCGCCTTAGCGGACGAGTTTTTTTTCGGGGTTAAAACTCACCGTAGTTTTCACGAATAGGCTTTACGCTGCGAGTTTTCTTTTGGCTCCACCATTTTCTTTGGCGATCCAAAGAAAAGGTGGAATGTCTTTGCAGTCGTAGACTGCTGATACACGATAAGTAATTTGGCCTGTGCGCAGGATAATATCGCAAAGTATTCCCGCGCAACATTGGCTCGTGGGAAACTATAATTACAAAATATAAGCTCGTGCGCAGGCATTCTGTATCCAGCATCCGACATCGGATTTTTTCGTACTTCGTTGGAAAGTCACTCGTAACTATTAAAAAAAAAGAAAAGCGCTGACCGTGCGCAAGCTTTCCATTTCTGGCTTCTGACTTCGGTCTCCGGTCTACTTCGTAGTTCGTACGTTCGTACTCATTCGTACTTAGTTGGAAAGTCGCTCGTAACTATTTCCACCCAGGGTAATAACATTTTTCCTTCTCGCCGGATTAAGGCATTAGAAACTAAAGTTTTTTTCATTTCCGGCCGAAAGAGTGTGTGTTGTTCGATAGATTTTTCTTTACGGTCGGATTCTTAAAAATGCAAGTTGACAGAATGATATTATTAAACCCAAATAATAAACAGCGGAAGCCGAAAAGCTGAGATAGAGTAGGCGTTATTTCAAAACATAATCCTGCCTGTATTAAAAGTCCCGTACAGGCTGGCATTAAACCGGGACTCTCATTTAAATTAATAACTATGACACTGACTAGGCCTTTTTACAACTGCCACATTCACACATTCTCTGAACAGGATATTCCTGTTGATTTTTTTAAAAACAAAATCCTGATGGATTTTCTTAAAAGGCATACAACCGAGGAGTTGGCTGCCGATCTGATAGGATTCATTCACAAGATTGAATTGCTGTTAAACATTAATGCAGAAGAAGCTGAAAAATATCTGCAGTTTTACCTGATCAGCAAGATGAATTCCCAGCGCCAAATTTTCGACCGCTGCCGCCGCGGATATCCCGATGGTTCAAAGTTTTTTGTGCTGGCTATGGATATGGCTTTCATGCAGGCAGGCAATGTTCCCCGGAATTATATCGAGCAGCTTCGCGAATTATCGCAGGTAAATACCCAGCAAATTATTCCATTTGTGCACATTGATCCCCGGCGCGAAGGATATTTTCAGATACTGCGCGAAGCAGTAGAAACACTGGGTTTTAAAGGAGTGAAGCTTTATCCGCCTTTGGGTGTTTTCCCGTTTGATGAGCGGCTGGATCGGGTGTATGAGTATTGTGTTGATCACAACCTCCCGGTGGTAAGCCATGGAAGTCCTCATAATCCGGTACATTTCAAAGGAAGTGAAAAAGATCTGCTAAAACTTCTTGAAAACAAATATTTTGAAGTTAATCCTAAAGGACTCAATTTTAAAGAACTTTGCGACATATTCACGCATCCGAAAAACTATGCGATTGTATGTGAAAAAAATCCGCTGCTCAAAATATGCATAGCTCATTATGGATCTTCTTCCATGTGGGAAAAAAGGCTGAAGGATAAAAACGATGGCGACAACTGGGTGAATATCATTAACCGTATGATTCAGAAATATCGCTACTTCTACACCGATATTTCTTATACCATGTACTTCGATGTAAAGAAACATGGCAGCAGTTTTTATAAAGAATTCAGCGAGCTGCTGGATAATGATGCAGTGCGCAGAAAAGTATTGTTTGGTTCCGACTATTTTATGCCGGCTTCACAGGAAACAGACATGACCTATGCTCAGCGGTTGTGCAATGCCATAGGACCCGAAAAATTCAATGCCATTGCCGTAGAAAACCCAGAGGCGTTTTTAAGATAGCAAACCATTTACTTATGATTATCAAACAGCGGAAGCCGAAAAGCTGTGATAGAGTAGGCATTCACTTTTAATTTAATTTATGTCAGGACCAGCTATTCACCACCTCGTTGCGAAAAACTTTGCTAACAAGTTAAAAGCAACATTACCGCCCGATCAGTCTGCTATGGCGGAAAAACTAACAGCAGGCCACGCACCTTACTTTTTTCTGGGATCACAGGGACCCGATTTTCTTTTCTTTAACACAAAGGATATGGACCCTACGATCAGGAAATTTGTAGAAATGTATTATGATGTAGTTGATTTTATTGAGGAGTTTAAAAAAATGCTCATTGGGATTATTCCGGAAGAGTTGATTCAGGCTGTTGAAACATTGGAAACAGTCTGGGACAACCTTGTCGAGCGTTCATCTGCCATTGAAGAAATTACAGAAATTGCAGCTGATGTTTCAAACACAATTTCTCTTTTAAAAGCTAATTTGGAAGCAAAGGTTAAGGAATACATTACCGATAATGTAGAAGTATTCGATCTTCTGAAACATCCTATCCAGGATGGTCAGCCACACAAAGACTGGTGGTGGTTCGATACTTTACATTACAGAAGAACCGGACAGTATGCAGATGCACTCCTTAAAAATTCGCCCGTTGGTACTCCTGAACATGCTTATGCTTTAGGATACCTTTCGCATTTTGCATGTGATACGGTTGGACATCCCTTTGTCAACATTATTTCCGGTGGACCATACAGAACGCATCCCAAAAGGCATAAGCTTGTTGAAAATATGCAAGATGTATGGGCATACAAGAACTTTGCAAACAACGGAGAATTTATTCAAAGCAAATTATCAGAAGAATACAAGTTCAACGGAGATGCAACCAAGCTTCCTCCAAAATTAAACAAACTTATTTTGGATAGTATTCGTGATGTTTTTAACAAGAATGGCAGTACTCAATATGGTAAATCCATGACTTCTTCTGATCTGGATGATGCATATAGAATGTGGATGACATGGTTTGAAAAAACAACAAATGCCCTGGATCTTCCACTGCCACAACCTTATTCTTTCACAGCCGAAATTCAAGAGGTTTGGGATACCTTTACAGATAATACCAGTGATATTTTTGACTGGGTTGGAAATTCAGGTGGTAATGGTGGAATCTTAGGTTTTTTAAGTTTTCTTGCAGCATTGATTCTGGCTCCGATATTACTCGCTGCTGCAGCAATTGATGCCATTGCAGGAGCCATTGCAACAGTCGGAGCAGCCGGAGCACGTTTTTTAATTTCACTTGCATACGAATTCCTGTATAATTCTTTCATGAATTTTCATCAGGGTGTTGTGCTGAACGGACTGGCTTTTCCTTTCAAAAATCAACTCGATCATTATCTTGTAAAGCATGTGTTGAATTCAAGCAGTCCTGATGTAATTGGTAATAATGCAAATACATTTGCACCTCATTATCCTTTTGGTAAGTTTTCCCTTCCGGGACTTGAATCGGAAGGTCACCTCATTTATCCGTATCTGAACATCGAGAAGGATGCATGCACGGGCGCTCCCAAATCATATTTCGATGCTAATGCATCGCATTATATGTTTGGCAAGATTGAATTATCGGACAAAGCTTACAAGAAGTACATCGACTTTCAGGAGAAAAACGGAAATATGAATGAAGCAGATGTAAACGCACGTTTTGGTCAGTTACAGGCACAGGCTGCCAGAGATAGTCTGGGGAACGCTGTCGATCTGGGAAAATTTCTGTACAATAAATTTCTTGAAGGTAAAAAAATCGGAGACTTTAATCTGGATGCCGATAAAGGAATTGCTTTCCAATCGTGGCGTAAAGTAAAAAAGTTTTCCGATCTGAATGATCCGAATGCACCGCATGTTGCTGTAACTACCGACAACACCGTGCTGAATACAAGAACAGATATTATTAATCCTAACAATGACATCTTATGAGCGCAAAAAATCCATATCTGAAATACAATAAAGAAGCGAAAGCACAGATTGAAAAATATCGGAAAGACGGTGCCCGCCGATCTAGGGAAAACAAAAATGAAGGAAAGCCCGAAGAAGCAATAAACAAAACATTTTTGTTTATCAAGTATACAGAACCCGACAACGGAAACAGGCCGATTCCATCAGGAACCGTTTTCTGGAATAGTCCGGATATTGAATTATTTGATTCCGGCGAAAATGTGATCGCAAATAATCAAATCACTGCCGGTCAGTCATACGCTGTGAATGTGGTTGTACAGAACCAGGGAGATATGGCCTGCAACAGCTGCACTGTAGAGCTTTACCTCTGCAATCCGTATATCGGTTTCGACATGGCGCATGCTACGCTGCTCGGTGCGAAAGTAACAGCCGTTAATGCTCATGCATCCGCTATGGTTCGTTTTGATTACAACCCTACCAACGCTGAAGCCGGGCACAAATGTATGTTTGCACGTGCCTACAGTTTTGCCTCGCTCGATATGCCCTTGAATGCCGCGGCTCTGGATACAGTGAACGATCGTCACATTGGGCAGCAGAACCTGAGTATTGTGGAACAATTGGAAGAATTCAGCTTTTTTATGGCTGCAAATTTTACAAAAATTACCACAGTAGAGCTGGCAATGAAAACAGTTAAACTGAATCCGGATCAATTTCGGCAGACAGCAATCAAAAAAATGATCCCGGCAACTGTTAAAATGATGAATGCACCGGAAATCAAAAGAGCCGATATAACAAAACTGCCAGTTATTAAACCCGGATTGAAACCCAAATTTTCAATCGGAAAATTTTCTGTGTTGAACCCTGCAATGAAAAATAAATGGGAAATAAAGCTGCAAAAAGATTCCCAGAAATTTGAATTTACAGTTCCGAACCTTGGCTTGAAAAAGAAAGAAGCCGCCGTGCTGCAGATCGAAGCAATAGATGTTAAAACCAAAAAAAGCCTGGGGGGTTTAACCCTGATCGTTAAAGGCTGATTATTATTTCAAAAAGGCGTTGCAAAAGGTAATGCCTTTTTGTTTTTCATTCTCAAAGTAAATACCCGAAACATGGAAAAATTTATTGAGCTATTACTACCGGCTCTTCTTAGCGGCGCTTTTATCAGTACTGTCATGGGGCTGATCTTAAAAAGACGTACTGGTATAATTGAAGCTGAAATTAAAAATCAGTTTGAAGCCAATATGACGATTTTCAAAGCTGGATATCAATGGAAGGAAAAAGCACTTTCTGAACTGCTGGGGAAAATCTATGTTCAATTCAATAGAACAAAAAGTGCTCTGTATCGATATCATGAAACCAATCTTTATCTGGAGGCGAAGGTATTGAAGGAAGGGAATGAAGCCATCCGAAACCTGCTCCTCGAAAAGGCATACTTAATTCCCATTGAGCTTCTGAAAGACGCAAATGAACTAATAAAGCATTATGATGTGTGGCTTGAAGAATTTGATAAGCTCCGTGGAAACGTTAAGCCTGACCTGAATCACGAATTTGTATTCGTCGGTCCCAAGGGATTCCCATTTCCAAAAGATGCGGAAGCAAAATTCAAAAAAAAATATCTTGAACTATGGAATGAACTTTATGATAAACAATCCTGAAAAAACGGAACCTTTCAAAGTTACGGGGCATAAATAAAAAAAACACTACCATGAAAAAAAACCTTACACCGAATGTCACTTGTAATACGTTATTGGTTAATAGTTATACGTTATTCGTGAAACTCTCCTTCACTTGAATACCATCTATTAACCATTAACGAATAACGAATAACTTTTTCCAAAGAGGGTAATAACATTTTTCCATCTCGCCGGATTAAGGCAATAAATGAGATTCTGTTTTATTCAAAAAACCCCAAAAAATGAAGTTGAACGTATTGTTTTCAGGGCTGATGCTGATAGGTTGTACAGCCCTCTTTGCGCAGACTCCCGCGATGGAGCTCGTTCCTGTTGCGGTGAAAGGTATTGCTATGTCGGGTGGGTTGAAGCTGAGTAAATGCTGCACCTACAGCCAGACCGATCTGAAAACCGAAGTATCCGAATGGCGCAAGCTGGAGGATTCAGGAATCTATGTGATACAAATGAAAGTAAGCTGGAAGGGTGGCGTAACGGGAAAAGATTATTGGATAAGCGGAAAACTTATCTGCGATTTGAAAGGCTGCCATGCGCGCTGGGAAAAGGAAAGCTACAGCGGCGGTTTTAACCCGAATTACGAAACCTATTGCCCGCTCGATTGCCTGGAGTTTTATGAGAAGAAAGGGAAGTGATATTTTTTTGAATGAATGTATTAACCCAACATAACAAACAGCGGAAGCCGAAAAGCTGCGAGAGAGTAGGCACAATTAAACTATCAATCTCTATGAAAAAAGGAAAATTTAGGTTTTTAACAATCGTTGCACTTGCAATGCTTACAAGCGCAAGTTACGGCCAGTTTAATTTTGGCTCAAATGGAACACTTGGCACTTATAGCAGTGCCTCAGGAACAAATAATCAGGCAACGGGGAATTACTCATTTGTATCTGGCAATTATTCAAAAGCAAACGGATCCTACTCAGCAGCTTTAGGATATTACAACGATGTTACCGGTTCACAAGGTTTTGCGGCAGGATACAGCAATCTCGTTTATGGATCGATGGCGAGCATTGGTTTAGGTTACAGAGCCTATACAAATGGTCAAACAGCAGTTGCCGTTGGATACCATGTAAAGGCTCAAGCCAATAGATCTTTTGCATTTGGCGCAGGTGTGGACTATAGTAATTTCTTAATAAACAACACTGAAAATTCATTGATGGTAGGTTTCAACAGTAATATTCCAACGTTATTTGTAGGACCTTCAACAGGTGTGGGTACAACAGGAAGTGTTGGTATTGGCAACAGTGCACCCACCAAAAAACTGGATGTAACCGGTGATGTTGGTTTATCAGGTTTCCTATATGTAGGGGGTTCTGATTTAAGATTGGGTATGAATGACGGACGCGCTCAGGGATCCATCTTAACAAACCGGGCATTGGTTCATGGTAGTAATACAAGTACCGATGATTTGGTTTTAAATTATGGTGGCGATTTTGAAGCAGGAATTCGTTTAGCAGGTTCTAAAGTCATTGCTGAAGGAAATGTAGGTATTGGAAATTCGACGAATTATGCTCTTAATATTAACGCAAATGTTAGTAATGAAAATCTTTCAAACGGAATTTGTCTGCAGTCTACTTCATCTGCTTGTATCGACTGGCGTTATGGATCCACTGGTATTTATCAGGCACGTATTCTGTACAATCAGAGTACATACGATATGGGCATACAGAACCTGACCAACGGTTCGATTATTTTCATGGCCAACAGCGGACAAATGAGATTAACTTCAGCAGGCAGACTTGGTATCAGCACAGCCACACCTATGGGCAAACTTCAAGCATCTTGTAATGATGGAAACTGGAGCTATGGAATCGTTTCTTCAGCCGATGCTACCAGCTATCCAAACACAAAATCACTCGTAGTGTATGATGAAAGTACTTCAACAGAAAATTTTGTTGTGTATCCTACCGGAAAAGTATATGCAAGAGAAATCACTGTGAAAACAGGTACTTTGCCTGACTATGTTTTTGAAGACAACTACAAATTGAAAAGCTTATCCGAACTGGAATCTTTCATCAAAGAAAACAAACATTTACCCAATGTTATTTCTGCGGTAGAAGCTGAAAAAAATGGTGTTGATGTGGGTGAAATGAACAGAGTTTTGCTTGAAAAAGTTGAAGAACTTACATTGTATATTATCGATATGCAGAAGCAAATTGATGAATTAAAAAAGTCAGATTCTAAAAACTAATAATTACAAATTATTCTGATATGAAAAAGTTGTTTTTCTTATTATCATTTTTATTAATGGTAATTGTATCACAATCTCAAGATATCAAATTTGTCGTGCAAGAGAAATTGAATGTTGGTTTGGATATGATTAAAGACTTTAAATACGTCAATAATCAATATTTATTCTTAAACAAATCAACTCTGAAGACAATGGATATGAAAGGGAATGAATTGAATTCTAAGAGTGTTGAAGGTGTTAATGGATTTGATTGGTCTGATGGGAAGATTCAGACGATTTCATCCAAAAACAACATCAATAGTAACACAAAATATTCTGATAAATATAGTTTGGAAATGAAATTTCTTTCTCCATATGAAGATGGGTATTTTACCTGCAAAGTTATTACTGCTGGAAATTCTGTTTCATATAGTAGTGCTATTGTTTTCGTTGATAACAGCGGAAACGAAAAAATCTTTGACTATATTGAAGGTGTACCTTCCGGCCTTTTTGAAAAAGACGGAAAACTTTATTACGTGCTTAGCAAAAACGTAAAAGGAGAAAATGGGTTTCTGAAAGTTTATGATATTATGACAAAATCGAATGCAGGCATTGAAGAAATACCTGTTGTTGATCCAGTTGGCATAAGCATAGATACAGAAGGTAATTTCTACTCTTATTCTTCTTTTACAAATGAAATCATTAAATTCAGGAGGAAATAATATGAAAAAAATCATTCTTATAATATTAATTGCTTTTTCTTCCTCGTATGTAAAAGCTACAAATTACGCTATACTTGTTTCTGCCGGACTAGCTACAATTGATGATGCGTTCAGCAACAGTGAATATTGGTACGACCTGTATCTTTCTTATGAAGATCTTATCATAAAGGAAGGATATGATGAAGACAATGTCTTTGTTTTTTATGGAGCCGGATCCGATTTCACAGCAACCACCAAAGACCGTTATAAAATAGGCTATCATGGTTGGACGAATCCGATTACGGACTTTAACAACTCCTATTCAACACTTGTAACACAATTCACGGCTATTGGAAATACAATAACCAGCAATGACAATGTTGTAATAAGGTGGGTTGTCGGTCATGGCGGAAATGCTGGAAGTAATGATAATTACTCAGCATTGATTCAGAATACAAGTCAAAATGTTAGTGAAGCGCAGATTCAAAGTTTGGTTTCTCTTATCCCGAATTATAATAGAAAAAGTATAATTTGGATGACATGTATGAGTGGTTGTTTGGTGAAAGGAAGTTCTACCTTAAACTATGCCCGAACGTCTGTACTTACCAGTTCTGACTGGGATGAGTATTCCTACGGCGCGTATTATCCGGAAGGCCATGCAGAGTTGAACTATGTTGTAAACAGCTCTTTGTACGGACAGGATTATGCGGGTACAACATACAATGGTGATCAGAATAATGATCACATAATTAGCTTCAACGAACTTTATCTGGAAACGCAAAACAGCACCCCGGCTATGCAGTCTGAAACTCAGTTGGGCAATGCCTGTTCAATTGCAAACAGGGATTATATCAGTGAATCCATCCTCCTTGATAATGCTACTATAAGCAATACACAGGACTATGCAACGCGTTTCATTAATGCAAATAATTGTACTGTTAGCAGCAGCGGGATTGTACATTTTGTTGCTCAGGAAAAAACGGTATTGTCAATTGGTTTTCATGCAAGTTCTTCTTGTCAGTTTCATGCCTATTTAAGTAATGAAACCTGCGCTGGCGTTTTGAAAGAAGTTAATAACTCGACCAGTAATAACAATGAAGTCGAAGAAAATGAATACTTCATTTCTCAGCTTCATGGAGTTAATCAAGCAGTTTCTGAAAACAATTCCGAAAGTTCATTTGATCTTTATCCCAACCCAGCCAATGGAGCTTTCACTATTCAGGTAAATAATATCACATCCGAAGAAGGTATTCACATTGAAGTGGTTAATTATACTGGAAAAATAATTGAGAGCCTGGTTACGAACACATCAAAATGTGTATTCGATTTATCGAACCAACCCAAAGGGATATACCTGGTTCGTGTAAAACATCAGGATAAAATTTTTACTAAAAAACTGATCATTCAATAATGGGTTATTAATCCTTAGAAAACCGGTAATACTATTTGCCGGTTTTCTTTTATTGAAACACTTAAGAGATGTTGTATTTTTTTGAACGAATGTTTTAACCCAACATAACAAACAGCGGAAGCCGAAAAGCTGAGACAGAGTAGGCGATAATTAAACAACTATTTTCATGGCTTTATTAAACGAATTAACGCTCGATCAAATGGTCGACCAGGCATTAGAAATGCAGAATCTTTCCGAAAATGATTTGCTCGTTAAGATGGGCACCATCATGGACAACAACGGATATCAGGTGTTGACTGCAGGCCCGCTTCTTTCAGAAGTTCATCAGGAAGGACATCTTTCTGTAAAAAGCATTGTGGCATTTCACACAGCTAAAGAACTTTCAACTGATGATCCCAAAGAAGAAGGAAAACGTTTTATCGATCGCTTGCTGGCTCAAATCAAACATGAGATCTGTACAAACAAAAACATTTATAACTGGCTTGTGAATGATAATTCCGATCTTAAGAAAGAAGCTATCAAAAAAATTATCAGCATTGCCCTCACAACACTCGGGTTAGCTGTTGCCGGTTGGGTCATTGCATTGCTTGTAGTTGCCATTGCTTTTCTACTTAAGCAGGGATATATTGCATTTTGCTCTCCTTTATGGGACACCGAAGGTAAGCCCGTTTGATCATTCATTTATTTTTGAAATGAAGCTTTCTCTGATAATCAGGGAGAGCTTTATTTTACCCGGTTTAAAAAATTATTTTACTCAATTCCGGAACCTTTTAATATCTCGGGGCATTAACTAAAAAAAGTAATATCATTTAAAAATTAAACTATGAACTCTAACAAAATTAAAGCTTTTGGTCTTCTCATCACGCTCACTTCTATTATTATTAAGGTTTTCTTTCTGGACCATTATTCAGAACAAAGAGTAAAAACTCAAAATATGTTTACAGATTATCAAACGCTTACAACTGGTGCTATGTTAAATGATATTCTCCTTTTCGGCAATACTGATTTTAAAGGAGCCCCAGGAGATATCCCCAATCAGGCCATTAATTATAATAATGCCACAGCATTAATGATAACAGCATCTGTTGAAACTGATCAAAAAGTAAAAGAACGAATGATAATCAATATGAATCAACGCTGCAAGGAAGTTAAAACAATGGATCAGTATAAAATTTTTAGACAATATTGCATGCAACTTCAAAAAGAAACATTGGATGATTTCCAAAAGCAGTATAACACTGAAGAAAGCAATCTAAGTTTGTATAATACTCTTGTAATCATTTTTACAATTTTGGGCTCTCTTCTACTTGTAATTGGTGAGTTTATTGAAGCACGAAAACCGAAATTTATCCCAAAACATAAATAAAAGAAAAGCTAATTGTTAAGCATTGTTTTTTTTCAAAGTTCAACCGCGATGATTGGGAGAAGGATTGAAAGACTTTAAAACATTTTATTTACAAACTAAAACTTTAATACTATGCTTCACGAAAATATTTTAGAAAACTGGTCAGAATATGACAACAGAAAATTAAAAAAGGAAGATGCACTTTTCTTCTCTTGTGATGAGAGCTGGGAAAGAGAATATTTGATTAAGAAAATCAAATACCATAATCCTGCATTAACTGAAGAAACCATTCTCCTGGCAATTTTAAACTGCTGCAAAAAAACAAATGCACCAAGACCCAGAAAAGCTTTTGTGATTTGTGTACTACGCGAATTAGGTTTAGAATAAAAATTATTTTTTATGAACGATCTCATCAACTGCCCTATAACGTTGCTCCCAAAATAAACTTGCACAATCCACCTGATTTCGTATTTTTGAAATCAATAAAACCCCCATACCATCCAATCATTTCATTTCATGAAAAATGACTCGTCAGGAAGCTGAAGCTAAATTAAACATCACTTTTGGTCTCGAAAGATTTTATAATAATCAATGGGAAGCGATTGAAAAAATTCTGAAAGGGGAGCATGTACTTTTAATCGAAAAAACAGGCTTTGGCAAATCTTTATGTTTTCAATTTCCGGCTACTCTCTTCAGTGGTACTACCATTATTTTTTCTCCATTGATCGCTCTTATGAGGGATCAGGTTAAAAAACTTAATAACCTTGGAATAGACGCAAGGTGCATCAACAGTGAACAAACGCCTGAAGAAAACACTCGTATTATCAATGATGCAGTAGAAGGGAAAATAAAAATTTTATACATAGCGCCGGAACGACAGGAAAATACTGAATGGTTTGAAGCTACCCGAAAGATGAAACTTTCGATGGTCGTCGTGGACGAAGCACATTGTATATCCGTCTGGGGGCATGACTTCAGACCTGCATTTAAAAGAATCATTTCATTAGTCAATCTGCTGCCCCGCGAGTTGCCTGTGCTTGCTACAACAGCAACAGCCACAAAAAAAGTAGAAGCCGATATTGCTGCGCAAATGGGCAGTAATCTTACAATAATCCGGGGAAACCTGATGCGCCCCAATTTCAGGCTTTATGTAGCTCAGGTAAAATCAGAAGATGAGAAAATGATCTGGTTGGGTCAACACATTCCAAAACTATCCGGATCCGGTGTGCTTTATACAGGTACACGTGTAGATACAGAGATTTATTCAAAATGGTTTGAATATCTTGGTATTTCAGCTGTTGGTTATAATGCTGGTTTAGACGCCGATTCGCGTATCGATATTGAAAACGGTCTGATGTCAAACAAATGGAAGTGTGTTATCTCAACCAATGCATTGGGTATGGGTATTGATAAACCGGATATACGATTTATTATACATACCCAGATACCTCAGTCTCCGGTTCATTATTATCAGGAAATAGGCCGTGCGGGCCGTGATGGAAACCCGGCATTTGTCATTCTGTTTTATAATCCCAAAGACAAAACATTGCCCGAGGCTTTTATTGAAAGTGGAAGGCCTTCCGTTGCTAAATATGAAAAAGTAATTCAGGCTTGTAGAAACGAAATGTTGGGCGAACGTGAACTTATGCGCAAAACAAATCTGAAGCAAACTCAGATCAGGGTAATCAAAGCCGACCTGATCGAACAAAAAATTCTAAGGGAAGTTACATCAGGGGGGCATAAAAAACTTGAGTATATCACAAACGCTCCTGCATTAAACACCAAAGCATTTGAAGAATTAAAAACCATCAAGACAGCTGACCTTGATAAAATGATCGGGTATGTAAATACAACTTCTTCCCGCATGAAATACCTGTGCGACTTTCTGGGAGATTCTTCCGAAATGGATTTTAAAAATTGTGACAACACCGGAATGAAAAAAATAATTATTGAGGATTCTCCCGAGTGGACACAGAAACTGAGCGACTACAGAGAAAATTATTTTCCGCTTCTTGAAGTTGAAAAGCCGGAACTCAATCTTGTAAACGGTGTAGCAGCCTCGTATTATGGATTTTCAAATGTGGGTACTGTGTTGCATCGTTGTAAATATGAAAACGGAGGTGACTTTCCGGATTTCCTTATAAAACTGACATTAAAAGCATTTCGAAAAAAGTTCGGGAATGAAATTTTTGATCTCGTTCTGTATGTCCCTCCTACTAAGTCCGGCGAGCTTGTTAAAAATTTTGCTGTAAAGATTGCCGGTGTTTTGAAATTTCCCCTCTCGCATAAGTTATCAAAACAAAGACCTACCAGCGAACAAAAGATTTTCGAAAACGCAATTCTGAAAACTGACAATGTTAAGGATGCATTTGTTTTTGAGAATCCTGCTGAAATTACCGGAAAAAATATACTTCTTATTGATGATATTTTCGACAGCGGTGCAACCGTGAAGGAAATTGGAAAATATTTAACTACTTTAGGGGCGTTAAAAATTGCACCTTTAATTATTGCCCGCACTGTAGGAGGAGATTTGAATGACTAACGAAGCTGCATACTGGATTGCCCTTGCCCATCTTCCACGATGGGGTCATGCTAAGATTAATAATCTTATTATTAAATTTTATCATGATAATAAAATCAGTCCGGCCGATTTTTTTCATCTCAGCGATGAAGAATGGAGCAAGAATTATCAGCTCGATTTTCGGGATATTAATCAATTGAAGGAAGCGCGTGAAGACCTGCCTAATCTTGCTTTTCTTTCCGAGAAAATGCAAAGCGAGGGTTACGAAATAATTCCTATTACTTCGCCTGAATATTCGGCAAACCTGAAAGAGAATCTTAAAATTGCACATGCACCGGCTCTTATTTATGTAAAGGGAAATCGTGAAATACTGCTCGAAAAGTCTATTGCTATTGTAGGTTCACGAAACGCTACAGAACTATCGCTTAAATTCACCGATAACATTGCGCAGCTTGCAAGCAAAGAATACAAAGTTGTTGTCAGTGGTTTTGCAAAAGGAGTCGATAAACAGGCGCTCGATTCTGCTATCACCTACAAAGGTCAGAGCATCATTGTACTTCCGCAGGGTATTATGACTTTCAGCAGTGGCTTTAATAAATACTACCGCCAAATTGTAGATGGTGACGTACTTGTATTAAGCACCTTTTTCCCGAAAGCCCCCTGGAAAGCTGAATTGGCGATGGCCCGAAATCCGATTATCTATGGCCTGGCTCATGAAATCTATGTGGCTGAATCTTCCGACAAAGGAGGTACATGGTCGGGTGTGATGGATGGATTGAGGAAGAACAGAAAAATATTTGTGCGAAAACCGGAGAATTTCGAGAATAATGCAAACAATCTTTTAATCTCTAAAGGCGCTGTTCCGGTCGACTTCAACGGAAACACTTTGTCGGGATATAGTTCCGGCGATGTACAAACAACTTTACCACTTGCAGGAGAACCTGAAATATCGTACGAGAATAAAATTCTGGAAGTATTAAAAACAGGATCTTTTCCGGTGAAGGAAATTATTAAAAAGCTAAATCTTAACTGGACCGATCATCAAATGCGTAAATTTCTTAAGTCGCAAAAAGATGTGGAAGAAATTAAAAAGAAAACAATCCACTACACCTATAAAACCAATATCCCGATTCAGCCTACATTATTTGATTAGCAACCAACTCAACGAACCCCAATGAGTAACCCCTCCGATATCTCCACCCTCACCGCAGCCCTCATCCAATTCCGCAACGAACGCGACTGGGAACAGTTCCATAATTCAAAGGATCTCGCGCTCGCCATTTCTATCGAAGCAGCCGAGCTGCTGGAATGCTTTCTGTGGAAAGGGAATGAAGAAGCCGACAAAGAAAAGATCAAAGAAGAACTGGCCGATATTTTTGCATTTGCATTTCTGCTGGCTGATAAACACAAGTTGGATGTGAAAGAAATTGTGCTGGATAAAATCAAACGCAACTCCGAGAAGTACCCTGTTGATAAGGCAAAGGGAACGGCGAAGAAATATGATGAACTATGATTGACTCCATAAATAGTCAGGAATTTAGAATTTCAAATTACCCATTTACGGATGATGTACTTGAGGTAATCAGGAAAGATAGTCAGGTGCGTGAAACCTGGCCATTGGTTTATATAATTAAGGATGACATTCTAAACGAAGCCTATGTTGGAGAAACCACCAATGTAATTTCCAGAATGTACAATCATCTTACTAATAGAGACAGAAAGAAATTAAAACATCTTCATTTAATAACTTGTAATGTTTTCAATAAGTCTGCTACACTTGATATTGAGGCAAATCTGATTAAGTATATTGCTGCCGACGGTAAATACAAATTGCAAAATGGCAATGCCGGTCTAGCAATGCATGAGTTCTATCAAAAAAAACAATACGAGGACTTATTTCAAAAAATCTGGACAGAATTACAACAACGAAAAATCACCCAGAAAAATATTTCAGAAATTAACAACTCTGATCTGTTTAAATTTTCGCCATACAAGACGTTAAGTACTGATCAGCAGATCGCAATTTTTGAAATAGTAAATATTTTAAGCAAGCATACTGAGGGGACTTTGTTTGTTGAAGGCAGCGCGGGCACTGGCAAAACTATACTCGCTATTTATCTTATTAAATTATTACTTAGTGATATTGATGAGTATGTGCTGGATGAATTTGATTCTGTTGATAGAGATCAGGTGGAACTGTTCCTGAGTATAAAGAAAAAATACCCTAACCCGAAAATTGCATTTGTCGTCCCAATGAAGTCTCTCAGGAAAACACTACAAAATGTTTTTAATAATATCAAAGGGCTAAGTTCAAAAATGATAATAAGCCCTTTTAGTGTTACAAAAATGGATTATGATATTTTAATTGTTGATGAAGCGCACAGGCTCAAGAGAAAAGTCAACCTCTCGAGCCCTGGTGAATATTTACTGTTTGATAAAAACAACGAGAAGCTTAATCTCGATAAGTCTTGTACACAACTAGACTGGGTTATAAAACAAAGTAAATATCAGATATTGTTTTATGATGAAATGCAATCAATAAAGCCTACCGATGTGCGCGCAACTGATTTTAATAATCTGTTTAATAAACCTGAAGTAAAGCAAGTAAAACTAAAATCCCAGTTTCGTGTTAAAGGTGGTGCAGACTACATGACATATATTGATGATCTTTTAAGCTGCCGGCTGACTGACAGAACTAAGTTGTACGAATCATCTGAATATGAATTAATCCTTTATGAAAAAATAGGAGATTTGGTTTCATCAATCGATAAAAAGAACACTGAAAATGGATTGTCACGGTTGGTTGCTGGTTATGCATGGGAATGGAAGTCAAGGAATAATGACGTTTGTGATATTGAGATCGAAGATCTAAAGTTTAAATGGAATATTACTGATACTGACTGGATAAATTCTGTGTCATCAGGTGCGGTAAGTGCTGAAGTTGGTTGCATACATACTACACAGGGTTATGATTTAAACTATACTGGTGTGATATTCGGAAACGAAATTTCATATGACATAGAAAAAAACGAAATAGTGATTAATCAGAAGAGTTATTTTGATACAAAAGGGAAAAACTCAATTAAGGATCCGGCTGAATTGAAGAGGTACATAATTAATATTTATAAAACACTTTTGATGCGTGGGATAAATGGAACCTTCATTTATGTTTGTGATAAAAATTTACTGGACTATTTTAAGAAACACATAAAAGCATTTTAATGACAAGCGACATTGAAGGATGTTATGTGTGCTTTACAGTTAAAGCAGCGGAGAATTTTTTTTGGGATAGGTTGATTAAGACATAAGCATATTTGGTACATATCTAATCCCTCAAAATTCGAATTTTTAAAAGAAAAAAGTTATTGTTTTTTTCGAAGAAAAATATGCATTTGTGTTAAACAATGGGTATAATTTTGTAGTTTCGCATACGAAACCAAAATAATATACCATGCTATCAGTCAAGGAAACTGCAGAAATAAAGGGTGTAAGCGAACAGTACATTCGCAGGCTTATAAAAAATAATGAAATACCAGCCGACAGGGTTGGTAAAACATGGTTAATTGATGAAGCTTTTCTTGATACTATGGAAAATGGTGGTGAGAAGCAACAAAAAAAATTAAAAATTGATGATGTAGTTTCAAAGAAAACCCCATCTGATAAGAAATTAAATGTTTTGTCTTTCTTCACTGGTGCTATGGGTCTTGACCTTGGTTTAGAAAAAGCAGGTTTAAATGTGTTACTTGCTTGTGAAATTGATACACCTATCAGGAACACTATCGTTTCAAACGATACTAAGGTTGGGCTTATTGGTGATGTAAGAAGCTATACTTCTTCTGAAATTCTTCATTATGCAAATGTAAAATCAAAAAAACAAGTTGATGTCATAGTTGGAGGGCCACCTTGTCAGGCATTCTCAACAGCAGGTAAAAGAATGGGCTTTGAAGATGAAAGGGGAAATGTCTTCCTGCGGTTTATTGAAGTCATTTCTGATATCAAACCTAAATATGCAGTTATTGAAAATGTTCGTGGTTTACTATCATCAAAATTAACAATCGATATTGATGATGACATTGTAAAAAAAATGGATTTTAATCCTAAAGAAACACCTGGTTCAACACTTTATTATATTACTAAAAAATTGGAAAAGGCTGGGTATAAAGTTACTTTTAACCTTTATAATACTGCAAATTTTGGAGTGCCACAAATTCGTGAACGTGTTGTAATTGTATGTACTCTTGGTGCAAAACCAGTACCTTTCCTAAAGCCAACACATTCAGAAAATCCAAATCACAAGCTTAAACACTGGGTTACTTTTAAAGAAGCTGTTACTGGAATGAAAGAATCTGATATGCATTACATACCTTTTAGTGCTAAAAGATTAAAATATATTGAAATGCTAAAGCCAGGTCAAAATTGGCGCGATCTTCCAGTAGATATTCAACCTGAGGCAATGGGAGGCAGTTTCTTTTTAGGTGGAGGTAAAACAGGATTTTATCGTCGACTTTCCTGGGACAGACCTGCTCCAACAATAGTTACACATCCAGCAATGCCAGCAACTGAGCTTGCCCATCCAACAAAATCACGACCTCTGTCAGTTGAAGAATATAAAAGAGTTCAACAATTTCCCGATAATTGGTCTATACAGGGTAGCATAGTTGAACAATATCGACAGATTGGTAATGCAGTCCCGGTAGGCTTGGGTAAAGCTATTGGTCTTTCCATTATTAATCATAGTTCAGGAAAAGATGTAAAAGCGATTAACGACTTTCCTTATTCACGATACAAGAATACTTCAAGTGAAAACTTTTTTTCAACGTTATACCTACCTCCAAAAAAAGAAAGAAAACCAACAAATCAATTAACGCTGCAGTTTTAGTTCACACGTAAACTGAATTATTAAAAAAAGTCTATATTTGGAACTATAAATTTATTTTATGGCCACCAAATTTGAAATTATTGACTTTAGTATTCCCAATGCTATAAAATTTGCTAAAGTTTTCGCAGCTGAGAAATACACAGAAGATCTTGAAATAGTTTTAAGAAATGCTCTTGCTGATCAAAGACGTATTCCATCTGTAAAAATAAGAGGTACTAATCCGGTAACTATTGAGGAATACATGAATAAGTGGGTTCGAGCTTACTTAAATGGATATGAAAATCGACCCTCAGTTAGAACAGGAAACCCATCTGCTACTATACCAGATGAAATTGTTGAAATTATTTCTCATATTCGGCTTCCGAACTTGTCTGATAATGAAGTTCAAAATATGTCTTTAGGGCATTCATTGTTTATGACTGTAGAAAACCTTATCGGAGATATTCTTGAAGAATATTTATCTGTAAAGCTAAAACCGAATGGCTGGTATTGCGCTTGGGGAAGTACTATAGATGCTGTAGATTTTTGCCAGCGTGATGGCACATTGTTGCAAATTAAGAATAGTGACAACTCTGAAAACAGCTCTTCTAGCAGGGTACGCCAAGGAACAGATATTAAAAAATGGCATCGTCGCAAATCTACCGCTGGTCTTTTTATTTGGGAAATATTGGTTGAGATGACAGGTGTTTTAACATTGTCAGAAGAAGATTTTAGATCTTTTGCAACAGATTTAGTGAGAAACAACCCTAACTGTATTTATATACCAAATACTCCAGTTTAACATAATGAAACAAGAACAAGTAGCATTTCATAACCATACTATTCTCATAAAGTACATTTATAATTTTTACTCTTGCAGAATCGAAAAACAAAATTGCAAGCAAATGGATTCGATCATTTTGCCGACATCGGGAAAATGATCGAACGGGTTATGGATGCAAATTTTTACGAATTCGCTTAATGAAGAAGAAGACTAAATGAAACCCATTTTAGAATTCATAAATTTTCTTGAATCGTTCAGGTTACAAAACCCTGATACTTCTGAAAATTTGTATTCTTTGGATTCATCTGAAGGTTTAATTAGGCGGCATAACCTGAAAACCTATCTTTCAAAAATGCTTTCTATCAAACCGGAAATAATGTTGCTTGGTGAAGCACCCGGATATAAAGGATGCCGTCTTTCAGGCATTCCCTTCACGAGTGAAAGATTATTAAAAACAAATGCATTCTTCTGTAATGAACCTTATGAAATAATTAATAGCAAACCCGAGAGCGAGCAGTCGGCTACCATTGTCTGGGGTGCATTAAATCAATATGAAAAGATGCCACTGATATGGAATATTTATCCCTTTCATCCGCACAAAGAAAATGATCTGAAAAGCAATCGTACGCCCTCTGAAAAAGAATTAGACGACGGAGTAAGAATATTAAAAGAACTGCTTACAATTTTCAGCATAAAACAATTTATTGCCATAGGAAGAAAAGCCGAGATAAAGCTCAAAGAAAACGGATATGATTGCACCTACGTCAGGCATCCGGCCAATGGCGGGAAAAGAGAATTTGTTGAAGGATTGAATAGATGTTTAAGAATAAAAATTGAAATTTAATGAAACCCGATCCAATCGCCTCCACCCACAACCTGTCCGCCAGCTTCATTTCGCCCATTGCAGGAAGAACAATTGAAGGAATTGAAAAGTATGTAGGAAAGGTATATCCAATTGAAAAATATCCCGGCAAAGCATTCATCGTGGAATTTGAAAGATATGCAGAACCTAACCCTTCGGAGATTTGGAAGGTGGATCGATCGTTTTTCATCAACTGCAAAAAACAATTGTGGGTGCATGTTGATTTCAGAAAATACCGTTCAGCCTATATTGAAACATTTCCGGAATATGAAATCACCCGGAATATTTTTATCGATCATCTGATGAACCGGAGGCTTGCCCGTGTATTTAATTATCCCTACATACGCCTTGTGCATGTGGATGCCGATGTGAACACAAGCAGTGGTGTGGGGCAGGAAGATTTATCAATCACCGGTCACGATCGTGTGGAAGAAGTAAGAAAAGAACAGCAGCATCAGCAAATACAATACGCCGATCCTTTTGATATTTCAAAGATGTTAAACATGAAAACGGGGTCGCAGCCTTTTGAAGATGTGATTGATTTGATGCCGCATTTGTATTAAATTTATTATTATGGAAACAGCACTTATTGCTTCATTATCCTCATTATTTGGGGTTATCGTTGGTGGATTAATTTCATTCTTTTTACAGAAACAGAAACTAAATCATGAATTTCGGCTTAAGCTACAAGAAAACAAAACAGAAAACATGGCGGAAGCTACAGCGAAGTATTACTTAAAAGATGAAGGGTTTTACGAAAGATCATTTGATCATATCAAGAGAAAACTAGGAGGTTTTGATGACACTGAAATACGAAGAATTCTTGTAAGAGCAGGAGCTGTGAGATTCATCCGAAAAGAGGATGGCGTTGAATTTTGGTGTCTTGTGGAACGTTTGCATGAAAAATACAAAAGGGATAAAGAGAAAAATGAAAAGAAAAAACATTCCTAATGGGAGTGTTCATAGGCTTTAGGTTTTATTTCTTCCCTGTCTGATACTCGCCCCACCATTTAAAGAAATATTCTTTTGATCCATGATGGTTGGATGAAAAATATTCATTCTGCTGCCAAATTGAGCCATTTGTTATTTTATGAAGAGCATTAAGGCATTCATATACAACTCCAACCTTAACTCCTTGTATGTCATTTTCCCAATTTTCCTTTTTTAAAATCTCAATTAATTGCGGTATGTATTCTTCAAATTTGTATTCTCCAATAGTATACACGGCAGCACAACGAATAGCATTATTATCGCTGTTCAAAGCTTTTTTTATGGTTTGATCACTGCTTATACTGGCAATGGTTAAAAACAATTTTGGCACAATCCCTTCAATAATTGTTGATTCCAAAGGAGCATCATCAGGATCCTGATAACTGTCACCATGCTCCAGAAAAGTAGCACCCCAGCGCCTAGATGAAACAATGCTGTGTTTAAATGTTGTTTTATATACAACTGTATCTTGAATAAATAATGCAATGGTACCATTTACAGAAGCTGAGCAATACAGGTTTTTTTTTGTATAACCATCATCCTTCTCAGCAGTGCAGGTGTATTTAACTTTTAAAATCATGGGCTCAGTATCTTTACTAAAATCATTTATTCCCGCTAACGAAAGAATCTTTTTTGTATAGTTGCTGACAACGGTTCTTGGCTGCAATTTATCTGTGTTCGGAAATAAGCCTTCTATTTCGACTTTAATTCCATTTTTCTCCTTAAACAAAATCTTGGCGACATACAACATACCTGCCTCGTATTCGTTTCTTATAAACAAATCCAATGCGGCCCAATATTGTTTGTTTTTAAAAAAGACATTCCCGATTTTGATTTCTCCCGGACGATACTTTAACTTTTTATATATCTCCAGTGCTTTCTCAATGTTTTTATCATCAAAATAGGCATCTCCAATTGCAATGATTTTTGTTTTGCAATCAAAATAGTAAGTATTATAGATTTCATAAGCCTTCTCATAGTCTTTGTTTAAAAAGTAACCATCTGCAACTTCAATAATTTTCTTTTTTAAATTAAACTTTTTATAGATTGTCATTGCTTTTTCAAAGTTCTTATCTGCTAGATATTGATCGGCAACTTTTATCATTCCATCCTTATAATCATATTTGCTAAAACACTCGTAAGCTTTGTCATAATTTTTATTTGTAAAATAGGCATCTCCCGCTTTAATAACTCCTTTTTCATACTTGTAAACGTCATAGGCTGAATATGCTTTATCAATATCATTGTTTCTCAAATATGCTTCTGCAACTTTATAAACACCATCCTTAAAAGTTGCTTTGGTATAATACTTCAAAGCATTTTCAAAATTGTTTTGATTAAAACATTCGTCGCCTAGTGCTAAATAACATTTCGTATTGTCGCCGGGCTTTTGTTTTTCACAATATTTTTCAGCTTTATCAAATTTTTTCTTTTCAACCCATTTCGCATAATTTTGAGCGGATATGCCGGAAAGAAATAAAAATGAAACGGCAACGGTAATTAATATTCTCATCATTGAAATTTTTAATTTGAAATGCCAGAAATTATAGCAACATTAATTAAAAAATTAATACTAAAGTGCTTCAAATTGATATTTCTTTGTCTCCTCACAAACCTTTCCATTAAAAACTAATTTATACTACCAACCTTTCACCAACCATCCGCCGTGGCGGACACCCCAAACGCAACATGTCCGTTGGAGTTAAAACAATCGCTGCACAGCAGCTACAATTTGAAATGCGGCATTAAAGAATGCGAGTATTGAAAACAAAGTGCAATTTTTGTGGAAGCCACGAGCTAAGAAAAAGGTGTTTGACGAACGCAGTGAGGAGTTCTTTTTCGGGGAAAATTGCACTGTAGTTTTCGCGAGCAGGCTTTACGCCGCTAGACCTTCTTTGCCTGCTTTCTTTGGGCAATGCAAAGAAAGCGGGTCGCGTCGTTGGAGCGACGCGAAACAAGGCCTGTGCGCTGGCAAAAGTAAAATGCAAATAGAAAAAAATTATTAATTATTAAAAAATACACCACCTTTAGTAAGCCACGAAATCCCAAATGAAACCAAGGCAATAGTCTCTGTCCAGAAATAAGCTGCGAATTTTCGTCTCTACCGAGTCTCATAAAAATCACAATGTGAACCAGACATACCACCATAATACAACCGCAAACAACATATATCCGGTTTCGTTTACGACGTGTGGGGTTGAACAAGGAGCAAGGAACAAGGATTTGCGATTTAAGAAGTGAAAAGAGATGAAGACGGGTATGGGAATGACGGATGGATTTACGGGAAGAGCGGGGAAATAAAAAAAGCGAAAAACACGCAAGGCACACAAAAAAAACACCGGCACAAATGAGGTGAATGCTGCCTGTTGCATTGTCTTCACCGGTGCCGTGGGTGGTGGGAAAAAAGGCGAGCCCCAGCGCGGCCAGGCCCGCTATGTTGGCCAGCCAGTCGTCGATACGCGAAGGGCCGCTGTAGAAAAACAGAAAAAAAGCCACCGCACAAATGGCCCCCACAAACACATTGCCCATGCAGGTATAATAATAATGGCTGACCGAGGGCTGTATGCTTTCGCCGCACAGGATCCAGGTTCCCGCCATCAGCACAAAAGGCAGCAGTATACCGATCCATCCCACCGCGCGCCGTATGGCCCGGTAGGAGAAGCGTTCGCGTCGTCCGCCGCGGCGGAGATGGTTGAGTGCTGTCATGGGTGAATTCTTTTTTGTTGTGCTTGTTCATTTACATAAAATTATTTTTGCACTTTGTGATGCAGGATATGGAAGGGTCGGGAGACCGGAGACCGAAGACGGAAATGGAAGAGACCGAAGACAGAAGTCTGTAGTGCGAAGAAATGTCTTTGAAGATTTGGGATGAGTGAAGAAGTTAGTGGCTTTGCTGACTTGTGCAGTTTGTTGAGCAGAATGGAGATCTTGATGATCACTACAGTGATTTTCAAAGCCCGTGTATTGATCTTGATGATAACTACAATGATCTTCAAAGCCCGTGTATTGATTTTGATGATCACTACTTTGATCTTCAAAACCCGTGTATTGATTTTGATGATCACTATAATGATTTTCAAAACCCGTGTATTGATTTTGATGAACACTACATTGATCTTCAAAGCCTGTGTATTGATTTTGATGAACACTACATTGATCTTCAAAACCCGTGTATTGATTTTGATAATCACTACAATGATCTTCAAAGCCCGTGTATTGATTTTGATGAACACTACATTGATCTTCAAAGCCCGTGTGTGGATTTTGATGATCCCCGAATTGATCAACAGGTACTGTGTATGGAATTTGTTGAAACATAAACGTGCTCCAATAAAAAAGGCAATGCCCCGGGTGGAGCTTTGCCTTTATTGCAGTGAATTTACGAAACCGGACTACAAAATGATTGCAGATATAAAATCAATCCATTCGGGAACATAGGTTTCCGAATCAGCTACCGGTTTTCTGCCCTGAGGCATCGTTACAGCAGTAGCAAAATAAACGGTAGTGGCGTGAGGCAGGCCGGTGATGGTGATGTTGGATACGATAGTTGGCGGAATAATTTTACAACTGTTTTCATCGGTCGGCGTTGTGGTCCAGCGCCAGTGATAAATAACACCGGTTTTCACGGCCTTGGTACGAATTTGCGCCATACCTTCAGCAATTTTAATTACTTCAAAACTGCGCTGGTGCGGTGTGAATTCTTTTTTCACCTGAAAACCGGCACTTGTCACAATTTGCACAGCCAGCGGAAGATCGCCGTTTGCTTTTTTGTTGGCCACGCCTTCTACAAAATATGCCGTATCGCTGATCGTATTCATGATCAGGGTAGCCTGCTCCTGCTCAAGGCTGGTGAGGGTTGCCGAACGGTTGGTTTTGCGTGAGGTGTGCGTATTTTCAAGGTTGGTGGCTTGTGTACCCATGTCAACCAGTGAAACGGGAAGTTTGGCTAATTCAGCCACAGTGAAGTAAGTGTTGCCATTAAAGGCTTTGATGATGGCCCGAAGAAACGAAACCAGTTCGGTGCTGGTGAGCTGATGCAGATTGAGTGCAATCACGACTCGTTTAATACTTTTTTTCATTTTTGTTAAATTTTAATGTTAGATAATTAAGGTTAATAAAATTTGTAATACAAAGATGGCACAGCAGGAAAGGGGTTTGTTTCTGTTTTTAAGAGAAAAATTTACGTTTTTTACAGGTTTATCCTTTTAGTTGCAAATTCTTCTGCTTATTGCTGCCCTAAGGATAGCTGAATCCGGAAAATGGATCTGTGCAGATGTATTTTTTTTACAGGTTTTCTATCCCGTCGCGTTTTTGTTCACTGCACATTTTATACTGCGAGGGTGTCACTCCTGTATATTCTTTGAATATTCCTGAGAAGTATGCAACGGTGCAATATTGAAGTTTAACTGCAATTTCTGAGAAATTTAATTCGCCGTATCCGATCAGCTCTTTGGCCCGTTCAATCTTCACTTTATTAATAAACTCACGAATGGTGCAGCCGGTTTCTTCAACAAAGACATTGCTCAGATAATTATAATTGGCGCGGCATTTCGCACTCAGATAGACCGAAAATTTAATCGGCGGAATTTCTTCGGAATAGAAAAACTGAATGATTTCACTTTTGATTCGTTCCACCGTGATCAGCTTCCTTCGCTTGAGAAGGGCGAGTTTGCATGCATCGAAACATTGCTGCAGTTCGCGTTCCTGCGCGGGAGTGATGTCAATCAACAGATCGACAAATCCCATCTGCACCGCCTGATGCGGGATTCCCAGCCTGTTCAATTCTTCATCCACTTTGAGAATGCAGCGCTGGCTGACCATATTTTTGATGATGAGCCTCATGGGAAGCAAAGCTGCTTAATTTATACAACGGAAAGAGGCGGGAAATATTGTATAGGAAAAATATTAAGATTTTTGATTTTTTTACTTGGCGCATTTCATTTGAGTTCGGATTTTTTACTGTACCCATTTTAGTTTCCTACAAGTAGGGAAAAGATTAATGTGAACTCAAATGAAGCATCCGTAATTCTGAAATAGGTTGTCAAATAAAAATTTTAAATTTAGTTGAGAGTCTACTGAATGCGAAAAGCCACCTCTGCCAATGTCCGCCGCCACTCTTTTCTCGTTCTTCCCTATTCGTTTTAGCAAAAAAAATCCCCGCAACTCTTCAGGAACTGCAGGGATTTTATATTTTTATTCCTTATAAAAACGTTCAATCTTTATCTTCTTTTTTCCCCTTTACGCATTTTTCTGCATCTGGTTTTTCTTCCGATTTCTTTACAAAAACACCTTTCGCATCAAACAGATAATCCGTATCGTTTACTTCCACTTCATAAGTTACAACTCCCTTGGCATCGGTAATTTTAGCAGCTTCTTTAATAACAGCATCCTTAACATTTTTTGCAAAATAATCGCTGATGGCTTTGGGTAATTCTTTCACATCCATTTCGGTTTCTGTTGCGAGCAAAATTCCTTTTGCATCAAAATTGGCCGACATTTCTTTTTCCTTCATTTCGAATTCTGCTTCATAAGCATCATCCTCTTTACCCCACTGTACTTCTTTTATACCCGGGAACTTCTTTTCAAAGGCAGCTTTCACTACTTCAGGAACTTCTACTTTTTCATCGTTTTTGCATTCGCCACCCATGAATTTTCCATTGGCATCAAATTCAAAATCCTTTGAAATTTCAATTTCAAACGTAATTTTTCCTACTGCATCGGTTATTTTTACAATCTCTTCCAGTTCTTTTCCTGCAAGGTGCATCTTAACAAAATTCTGCATTTCCGCAGGAGCTTCTTTTAATTCAATTTCGATTTCGCTTTCAATAAATTTTCCGGCAGCATCAAATTCGGCATTCATTTCTTTTCCGTTTACTGTGAATTCTGCTTCCCAGCTCAGGCTGTCCTGATCCCATTCAGCATCTTTCACATCCGGGAATTGTTTTTCAAATGCGGTTTGAACGGCATCGGGCGGTGTGGGGCCTTCTGCTTTTTTATCTTTGCTTCCGCATGAAAACAGCAGGGGAAGCAATGCAATCAGTAAAATGGATAGTTTTTTCATGGTTTTAATTTTTTAGATAAGCAATATTAGATATTAATTCTGTAGAAATTCTGTTGTGATCATGAAACTACAATCATGATCGTATGAAATGAATTTTCGTATGTGTAAGAAACTTTAAAATGATAAATTTCGCAGATTTCTTTAACAATACATAGACCCAGACCTGTTGTTGCAGAAGAAGGATCATCTTTCTGAAAACGCTGAAACAAATTTTCGGCATTACTCTGAAGAGGCTTTCCTGTATTTGAAAAAACAATTTTGTTTTCCATTAACGAAATATTGATTTTCCCACCTTTAACATTATGGCGCAAAGCATTCGAAAGTAGGTTGCTGACAAGTATTTCTGCAAGCTGTGAATTTATAGAAACGATACAGTTTTTAGAACCTTCAGTAATAATGGAAATGTTTTTCTCAGCAATCAGTTCTTCCCAATCAGAAAGTTTTTCCTTAATTATTTTTAACAAATCAATTTTTTCGGTTACTTCATACTGATGATTTTCAATTTTTGCAATCAGCAGCAAACCTCTCACAAGTCGTGAAAGCCGCTTGAGTGATTCGGATATTCCACCAACGATATCTGCTTCTTCTCCACTCAGTTCTTTTCGCTGAAGCAGCATTTCAATCTTTGTCTGCATAATTGCAATCGGTGTCTGCATTTCGTGCGAGGCATTCTCAGTAAACGAACGCAGGTTTTTATAATCCGTTTGCATCTTGCGAAGCATTATGCCCAACGCTGTATTCAGTTCTTTGAATTCGCTGATGCGCGTTGCATCAAATTTTACTGTATCTGCATCAGAAATGCGAAACGACTGTAATTGTTTTAATGTTTTATGAAAGGGTTTTAAGGCTTTTCGCGCAATGATTGTATTCACAATAATCGTGAGAATAATAAGAAGTATAAAAATTTCAACAACTACCTGAATGATACTTTCAGTAAGGTCTTCTGATTCCAGCGAAGGCCGGAGAATGGTTATGCACAGATTCTTTCCGCTTGCCGAAGTTGTATTAAATTTAATTCCTTTATAAGGAGCCATTTCATATTCTTCGCTGCTATAAAGTGAAATGTCGAAAAAACATTCTTCTTGTTTTCCATTTACAGAATCCACGCTGATCGTGCCACCCAGCAAAAAAGTATTGTCTGGTATCTTACCCTGCTGCTTGATGATGTCAAGCAAATGAATTTTGTCAGATTCTAGTTTTTCTTCAAAATCTTCGGCTACTACAGATTCCAGTTCTATATTCAGCCAGAATATTCCACCAGCCAGTACAAGCATTGCAAGCAGTAGATTCTGAAGTGTAATTCTGGTAAATAATTTCATGCTACACTGAATTTATATCCTATTCCGTATACAGATTGAATGTAATCAGTGCTGCTTTTGTCAGCAATTTTTTTACGAAGATTTTTAATATGCGAATAAATAAAATCAAATGTGTCCGCACTATCCGCACTTTCTCCCCATAAATGTTCCGCAATCGATTCGCGCGTTACCACTTTGTCGGTATTTGTAATAAGATAAATGAGTAATTCAAACTCTTTGCGGGTAAGTAGTATTTCTTTTTTATTTACAAAAACTGTTATCTCTGCAGGGCAGATTTCAATTTCACCAATAATAATTTTATTCTCACCACCATGTTGCTTTCTTCTGACCAGAGCGTTAATTCTGGCATTCAGCTCCGACAGATGAAAAGGTTTCGTCAGATAATCATCAGCGCCCAGATTCAAACCACTAATTTTATCATCCAGCGAATTCTTTGCAGAAATGATAATGAGTGCAGCGTCGGGTTTGTTCTGCTTGAGCAACTTCAGCAGATCGAGGCCACTACCACCGGGAAGTGTTATATCGAGAAGAATACAATCATAATCATACAGGCTGATTTTCTCTTCCGCCTGAAAATAATCATTGGCGGTTTCACACAAATGTCCTGCTTGCTGCAGATAATCCCTGACAGCATTACAAAGTTCAAGTTCGTCTTCAACCACTAAAAGCTTCATGATGCGCTAAGGTAATTATTAATTCTGAAGAAAATCTGTAGCCTTTAAATTCTAATCGAAATGTAAAATCGTGTTTCGCTATTCCCTACAATACCACTACCACTGTCACTACCACTTTTTCTGTTCTTCTGTGTCTCTCGAATCGAGCGAATAGCGAGTCCAACGCTTTTTTGTTTACGCCAATCCCCGATGTTCCGAATGGGCGCGGGGTTTGTGGGTTACAAATGTTTGTCCGTTTCCTCTTCGATTTTGTCCGTTTCAGTGTTGTTAAATGCCTTTTCAAAACTAAAAAAGAGGTACATTGAAAACAAAGAAGTAAATTTGTTAAAATTCTAAAAAATGGAATCCAAAGGTTTAATAAAAAACTTAATAAGATTAGCACTATATACTTCTCCGGTTATTGGTGTTCTCATAGTTATTCCAATTTTTATCCGCCTGACTCTTCCATTCAGTTTTTTTCTTCAGGCGTTTGCATTTTCATTCTCAATTTTAATATTAATCTGGTCTGTAAATATCTTTTTGGTATATACCAGCGAAAAAAAACAGTACACTCATTTTATAAAAAGATTCCGGTACTTTCTAAGTTTTGTAATAATTATTGCCATTACTAGCTTGATCGTGCTGTTCGTAAAATCGTTTCTCCCTTTTTTACCGGAAGCACCTGAACCGGGGATGCCTAAACCTCCCGAAGACCCTGTCTTTGCACCCATAATACTGTGTTTTTTTATTAATACAATTGTTTTAATAATTCAAGAAATTGTACTTTTAAAAAACAAAAAAACAAGCGTTGAACTCGAAAACGCTCAGCTTAAGATAAAGAATACGGAAGCATACTATCAACAGTTAAAACAACAAATTCATCCGCATTTTTTGTTTAATTCGTTAAACATTTTAAAAACACTCATAAAGAAAAACCCGGAACTTGCAGAAAGTTACCTGGTAAAATTATCTGATTTTTTAAGAGTTTCCATTTCCTCTGGAAATACGAATACCGTTAGACTAGAAGAAGAAATAAAATTATGTGTTGATTTTCTCGAGATGCAAAAAATAAGATTTGGAGATTCTTTAAATTATTCAATCTACATTCCTGAAATTATGCACATCGGTTTTGTTCCTGTTTTTTCAATTCAGATATTAATCGAAAATGCAATAAAACATAACTCCCTGACTACTGAATCTCCTTTACAAATTGATATTTGTTATCAAAATGGGGCACTCACTGTTTGTAACAATCTTCAAAATAAATTAACATCCGACACCTCAACAGGCATGGGTCTTGCAAACTTATCAGAAAGGTATAAAATACTTTCGGGCAACGATATCGTTATTCAAAAAACCAACCACAAATTTTGTGTCGAAATTAAAATTCTTTCCCAATGAAAATTGTTATCATCGAAGATGAGGAACTCACAGCAACCGATCTTGCTGAAACAATTTATAAAGTTGCACCCGAGGTGCAGATAATTTCGGTTATTAAATCTGTGAAGGAAGCAATCGCTTTTTTCAGGAAAAACACAATACTTCCCGATCTTGTTTTCAGCGATATTCAGCTTGGAGATGGATTAAGTTTTGAAATTTTCAATAAAATTCAGTGTTCTTTCCCTGTCATCTTTTGCACTGCATTTGATGAATATGCTTTAAAAGCCTTTAATGCAAATGGTATTGATTACATATTAAAACCTTTTTCAGAAAAATCGATTTCGGATGCTTTGAGTAAGTTTAAAAAGCTTAAACAGAATTTTTCAAGAGAGAATGTTCAATATGATCGCATCTTAGAGTTGATTGAAAAGCAAAAAGGGCAGAAACATACATCTGTTTTGGTTTATCATAAAGATAAAATTCTGCCTGTCAGGCTAAGTAATGTTGCGGTTTTCTTTATAGAAAATGAAATTACACATCTTCTTACTTTTGACAATGTAAAGCATTCAATAAACAAAACGCTGGAAGAACTTGAAAAAATTACAGACAATGATTTTTTCAGGGCCAATCGTCAATACCTCGTACACCGAAAAGCAGTGAAAGAGGCGTCTCAGTATTTTGCACGCAAACTTTCAATATCCCTTCTAATCCCTTTTAAAGAAACGATAACCGTAAGCAAAGAAAAATCGACCGAGTTTTTAAATTGGTTGTCTGCAAACTAATTTCTTGTTTTTCAAACCTGATTTTGTCCGTTTCAGGATTATTTTCCAGTTTCATGTTTTAAAATATTTTGATTTTTGCTCAAACTATTAGAATGCAAATTATGAAAAATATCCTTTTTGTTTTTATTGCTTTAATAGCAGCCTGTTCTGCAACTGCCCAACAGTGGGGTTTATATACTCTGTATGCTCCTACAAATGGCACACAAACGTATTTAATTGATACAGCTGGAACAACGTACAAAACCTGGTCACACAGTTCTTCAAAAAAAACGGGTTTTTCAGTTTATCTGGCTCAAGGTGACACGCTCGTAAGAACTGTTGCATATTCAAGCAATCAGCTTAGCGGTGTTGCAGCATTAACTGGCGAGATTCAGAAAGTATTATGGAATGGAACGATTGTCTGGGATTATGTTCACTCTTCTTCAACCTATTGTTTGCATCACGACATTTGCCCTATGCCAAATGGAAATGTTCTTATGATTGCATATGAGACAAAAACGGGAGCTGAAGCTGTTCAGGCAGGTTGTTCCAGCAGTACAGTTATCTGGCCTGAAAAAATTATCGAAGTGAAACCAACCGGAGCAACAACCGGTACGATTGTTTGGGAATGGCATTTGTGGGATCACCTTTGCCAGACTCACGATGCAACAAAAGATAATTATGTATCATCCATTATTGATAATCCACAATTAATGAATATCAATTACAACCCTACAAAAGACTGGTGGCATATGAATGGTATTGATTATAATCCGACCCTGGATCAGATTGCAGTTACATCCCGAGCCATGAATGAGTTTTTTATTATTGATCACAGTACTACAACTGCAGAAGCCGCTGGTCATACAGGAGGTAACGGAGGCAGAGGTGGCGATTTCCTTTACAGATGGGGCAACCCTGAATCGTATGGTGCAACAGGAACAGCAAATTACGATGTAGTGCATTATCCAACCTGGATTGGTTCTGACAATCCCAATTACCCGAATCACATTTGTACATTCAACAACAACGGAGGAGCCGGAGGGAAGTCATGTGTTGATGTTATTCTGCCACCATACAACGGTTATAATTATTCATACACACCCGGTCAGGTTATACCTCCGTCAACCTATGCATACAGGCATACAAGCACATATAACACACCAATGAATGGTTCAGCGCAGGCATTACCCAATGGTAATTTCATGAATCTTATTTGTTCTTCAAACTATTTATATGAAATAAATTCCTCGGGTACCACCCTTTGGTCAAAAACAGTAAGTGGCCAACCTTCAAATGCTGTGAGGTACTCCAAATGTTATGTGCGTGGCCTAACAGCATCAGCAAGCGCTTCCTCAACTATTGTTTCTGCCGGATCACCGGTTGATCTGTATTCCTCCGTAATCTCACCTACCGAAGCCAGTCCCACTTATACTTATGTCTGGTCATCCGGAGATAATACGCAAAACGCTACAGTTTATCCAGCTGGTAACACAACTTACATTGTTACAATAACGAATACTGCAATTGGTTGCTCCGATACAGCTTCGGTTACAATTCAGGTTACTACTGGTTTTAGTAACGCAGATTATTCTAATCCTTATACAATATATCCTAATCCTACTACCGGCATTTTAAACATTGGGGAAGAAATTCCGGAGAAGGATTTTACAGTAACGCTAACAAATCAATTAGGTAAAATTCTGCTAAAGGAAAAAAATTCAAAATCGCTTAACCTTTCATCCTTGAATGATGGTATCTATTTTCTTTCTGTGCAAACAGAAATGAAAACGTATAAAACATATAAAGTAATTTTAGCAAAGTAGTAGTTTTCTATTTGTTTTCGATTATTTCTCCCCGTATTTAAATGCGGGGAGTTTTTTCTTTATTGCAGCAGATCAATATTTGTTTCACCCTGTATTTTGTCCGTTTCAATAACCTTCACAGTAGAAATTAACGGATCAATTAAGAATTTTGCAGTGATTATTTTTATAACATGAAAAAACTGTTGCTAGTTCTTCTGGTGTTGATTTTGGTAATTGGGAATTTGTTTTCACAAAACACCAATAACCCGGTAATAAAAATCAATGAATATTTTAATAATGTCCCGCTTGATTCTGTTTTTAGGGTCTATAAACACAAATATGGGATCAAAGTAAAATACGATTCCTTGTATTGCTCTCAGTTGCGATTCACCTACTATTTCTCAAATACCGAAATAGAGTCTGCCATGCTTATTACAGTTACTGGAGGAAATTATTCTGCAACACCTTTCAACCTGACGTATAATTTAGATAACGGGGTGTACTATATTTTAAAGAAATCATCAGGCACTTACACAGAAAATAAAAGTGCCATATCAGCTTTTGAAAATAAATACACAACTCCATTCAATGGCCCCCCCAAAACATTCAACTTTACTCTTTCCGGAATATTAAGAGATGGTGCATCTGGCGAAGCGCTTCCTTTTGGAACTATTGCTGTTGTTGGAGCTTCAAATGGAACAACCTGCAATGCGGAGGGCTATTTTACACTAAATAAAGTCCCGTCGGATACCGCTACACTTGTTGTTTCATACATTGGATATGGTAATACACAAATTCATCTGAGTCCCAATATCCAGAAAAATAATTTTGTTCTTGAAATTGTTCCTCAGATAAAATCCATTAGCGGGGTTACGGTTTCTGCTGAAAAGGAAGGAATGATGAATTATTCCCGAAATGATCCGGGTGTAATTAAAATGACACCCCGTAAACTGGAACAACTTCCAAGTATGGGAGAAAAAGATATCATGCGCTCTTTCCAGCTTATGCCGGGCGTTTCAGCCAGCAGTGAATCCTCTTCAGGTATGTATATTCGTGGTGGCACACCCGATCAGAACTTAATTCTTTACGATGGATTTACAGTTTATCAGGTTGATCATCTGTATGGTTTCTTCAGTGCATTTAATTCTAATGCTGTGAAAGATGTTCAGCTATACAAAGGTGGCTTTGAATCCCGTTTTGGTGGTCGGTTGTCAAGCGTTATGGAAATTACAGGTAAGGATGGCAACCAGAAGAGTTTTAACATTGGTGGTGATTTAAGTTTGTTAAGTGCGAATGTTTTTACTGAATTTCCTATTGGTAATAAGATAACTTTTCTGGGCGCTTTCCGACGTTCATACAAAGGTCCTATTTACAATAAGATTTTTAAGAAGTTTAACAGTGATCAAAAAACTGCTACAGAAACACCAGGCTCAGGTCCGGGTGGAGCCAGTTTTGCAACTAAAATCACATCCTATTTTTATGATATGAATGCAAAAATGACGTATAGACCTACTGATAAAGATGTCATTTCGCTTAGTTTTTTTAATGGAACAGATAAACTGGACAACAGCTTTAAAATGGAAACCCCTAGTTTTATGGCTGCGCAGGGAATACAGTTTGACATGAGTAATACCGACCTTACACAATACGGAAATTTAGGTGTTGCAGCAAAGTGGTCAAAAAAGTGGTCGCCCAAATTGTTCGGGAATTTTTTACTCGGATATTCACACTATTACAGCACACGTGATCACACTATGCAAAACACGATGGTCAACAGCAATAACGAAGAAACAACTTTTAATCAGGGGACACTTGAAAACAATGATCTGAACGATTTGTCAATGAAATACGACTTCCGCTGGGATGCCGGAAAAAAGAATCAAATAGAGTTCGGAATTTTCTCAACTCATTATGACATCGCTTACACATACAGTCAGAATGATACTTCTACTATTCTTGATAGAAATGAAAAAGCTTTTCTTTCGGGTGCATATGTGCAGGACAGAATTAAATTATGGAATGATAAAATTCAACTCCTGCCAGGTGTGCGTATGAGTCAGTATTCTGTTACTTCCAAAATATATTTTGAGCCTCGTGTTCAGGCTGTTTTTAACTTATCCCGAAAATTTTCTCTGAAAGCTAATTATGGTTATTACTATCAGTTTGCCAATCGCGTGTTACGCGAAGATATTCTCTCCGGTAGTCGTGACTTTTGGATACTCTCCAATGGGGATGAAATTCCGGTAAGCAAAGCCCAGCATTACATTGCGGGTGCTTCATTTAATACCGATATGTTTTTATTCAGTGCCGAAGCCTATTATAAAAAGTTAGAAGGCCTTACAGAATACACCCTCCGGATAAACCCCAATCCTTTTAATATAGATTACAATGAAAATTTTTATAATGGAAACGGCTATTCAAAAGGTGTTGAATTGATGGTGCAAAAGAAATCAGGTCGTTTTAATGGCTGGATGAGTTACACGCTGGGTGAAAGCCGAAATCATTTTGCAGTTTATTCAAACGATTATTTCCCCGCATATCAGGATGTAACGCATGAATTCAAAAGTGTAAACATTTATGAATGGAAGCGCTGGCAGTTTGCATTAACTTGGATTTATGCAACAGGGCGTCCATATTCAGCTCCCGCAGGGGCTTACAATGTTAATCTTCTGGATGGAAGTACCGAAAACTATTTTACAATTACTTCAAAAAACAGTTTGCGCTTACCCGATTATCACAGACTTGATCTTGCTGCCAACTTTAAACTTATGGGAGGTATTGATGCCGATCGTCGTGAAATCGGTTATATTGGATTCTCCATCATGAATGTTTATTCAAGAAAAAATGTCTGGTACAAACAGTTTGACATTGTCGATAACCAGATTGTTGAAACAAATATCAATTATCTGGGCTTTACTCCCAATATAACTTTATCATTAAAATTACGATAGCTATGAAAAAAATACCGTTCCTACTATTCGTTTTATTTTCTTGTTGTATTTTTATTTCCTGCGATAAAAATGCTACAAATCCTGCTTTTGAAGATATTCCGGTCGTTGAGGGGTATCTCTTTGAAGGAGGTTTTGTGAAAGTAAAAATCAGCCGTCAGGTTCCCTATTCATCAGAGGCTACATATTCAGAAGATGATATCAACAATTTACTTGTTTCAGTTTTAAAAAATCAGCAAAGTTTTACGCTTGCATCTTCTGGTAACGGACTTTATTTAGATAGTACATTGAACGTTCAATTTGGAAATACCTATGAAATGCATTTTATTTTCAATGGAAAAGAAGTTATCGCAAACACAACCATTCCAACAAAGCCTGTCGGGTATACCCAATCTGTTACTGAAATAGTCATTGAGCCGATGGATACAAACAGCATGGGTCCACCAAGTATGCCCGATCCGGTTGAATTAAACTGGACAAACAATGATGCCTCTTATTATCTTGTGGTAGTTGAGAACAAGGAGCAAAATCCGGTTCTCATTAATGAATTGGGTGATGATGAAGATGTACCTTCCCGGGTTTTTCGTAATCAGCCTACACAATTAAATACTTCAAAAGTTCAATCCAGAAATTTTAAATACTATGGTATGCATCGCTTGATCTTGTATCATATTCATGCCGATTATGCAGCTTTATACGATGTCTCAAATACAAGTTCTCAAAATCTCAGCAACCCTTCTTCAGACATAACGAATGCTTATGGCATTTTCACGGGTCTTAATTCAGATACCCTCTATATTAATGTGAAAAGCCAATAGTGGATACAACCTTTAATTCTTTTAAGTTTTGAATATATTAAAACTTCAAAAATGGAAACGGAATTCAACGATATTTTGCAAAAACTGTTCAATCAGGAAATAACTCCTGATCAGGCTCAAAAACTGGTATTGGTTCTTTTTGTTAAAAATATTTCTCATCCACCTAATGAATTTATCGCTTTATACAAATACCGCTTTGAAGTAATCGAATCAAAATACATAGAGTGCTTGTTACGTTTGAAACGGGAATATATTGAGGGATTTAATGAAGGCAAATCTTCTGTAATGAAACTTCAGCAAAATCCCGGATAATCTCTATCGTATATTATATTTTAATTTCGAATTCCCTTCCTTCACCCTTCGCTTTGTCCGCTTCACTGATATTTCAGACAGACATCATTTAATTCATTCTGATTTTTGTAAAAAAATTTACAATCAGAATGAAAAAATTTGTTGGAATTTTCGTTTGCATAATATGCCTTACTGCATTTTCTGCTCAGGCGCAAAAAAAATTTACAATAAGCGGATATGTAAAAGATGCAAATACAGGGGAGGCACTGATCGGTGCTTCGATTATTATAAAAGAGCTTGCTGCTACTGGTACTAGTACAAACGCATATGGCTTCTATTCAATTACAATTTCTGAAGGTAAGTATACTGTTTCTTCTCAGTTTATCGGTTATGAAACAACATCAGTACAGATCGTATTAAAACAAAACACCAGACAGGAGTTTATCCTTATCGAAAAAGCAAGTTCCCTTACAGAAGTTATTATCTCTGGAGAAAAGAAAGAAGAGAATATTACAAATATTCAGATGGGGGTTGAAAAACTTAATGTAAAAGAAATTCAAAACATTCCGGTTTTAATGGGAGAGAAAGATATTGTAAAAATTGTTCAATTATTACCCGGTGTTAAATCAGCAGGTGAAGGTAATAGTGGATTTTATGTTCGTGGTGGTGGTGCTGATCAGAATTTAATTCTCCTTGATGAAGCAACTGTATATAATGCCTCTCATTTAATGGGATTTTTCTCTGTTTTTAATTCGGATGCCGTAAAAGATTTAACAGTCTATAAAGGAGGGCAGCCTGCTGAATACGGTGGTCGGCTTTCTTCTGTTTTGGATATAAAAATGAATGATGGTAATGATAAAAAATACCACGTTAGTGGTGGTATTGGTTTAATCTCATCCCGGCTTAATCTGGAAGGGCCAATAGTTAAGCAAAAAGGGTCTTTTGCAATTTCTGCCAGAAGAACATATGCAGATCTTTTCCTCAAACTCTCGAACGACAGTTCTATCAGATCCGCTAAGTTGTTCTTCTATGATATGAATGCTAAAGCGAATTACAAATTCAATGATAAAAACAGAATTTTTTTATCAGGATATTTCGGGAATGATGTTTTGGGTATGGGCAATACAATGGGTATAAACTGGGGGAACGCAACCGGTACTTTTAGATGGAACCATTTGTTTTCTGACAGGCTTTTTTCAAACACTTCTTTAATATTTAGTAATTACACTTATAAAATTAACGTTGATATAGGTGGCAATAAAATGGATCTGATTTCCCGTATTCAGGATTATAATGTTAAACAGGATTATCAGTATTTCGTGAGTACGAAAAGTAAAATTAAATTCGGATTCAATTCAATATATCATAAAACAATTCCAGGAGAAGCCACAGCTGAAAGTAATTCCTCAATAAGTGAACTGAATCTGAATAATAAATTTGCATGGGAAAATGCAATTTATGTTTCACATGAGTATAAACCCCTTCAAAATTTTAATTTAGAATATGGTTTGCGCTTGTCTTCATTCAGTATACTGGGGCCTGGAGACTTTTATACATACAATGCACAAGGTGAGACTATAGATACTACAACCTACAATTCAGGTGTTTTTTTAAAAACATACTACAATCTCGAGCCTCGTGTTTCGGCAAACTATATCATCAATAATAAAAATTCAGTTAAATTTTCCTATGGGAGAAATACACAGAATCTTCATCTGCTCTCAAATTCCACATCGGGAAGTCCCACAGATGTATGGATTCCCAGCAGTAAAATTGTAAAACCTGAAATTTCAGATCAGGTTTCTTTGGGTTATTTCAGAAATTTCAAGGAAAACACATATGAGTTTTCAACAGAAGTATATTATAAAAACCTCCAAAATCAGATTGATTATAAAGACGGGGCAGAAACAATGTTTAATAATAAAGTTGAATCGCAACTCCTTTTCGGTGTTGGAAGAGCTTATGGTGTAGAATTCTTTTTGAAAAAGAAATATGGCCGTTTTAATGGATGGATTGGTTACACATTGTCCCGCTCCGAAAAGAAAATTAACGAAATCAACAATGGAGAATACTATACGGCAAAGCAGGACAGAACTCATGATATTGCCATTGTTGGAATTTATGAACTGACAAAAAAACTGACGGTTTCCGCCTCATGGGTTTACTATACAGGAAATGCTGTGACTTTTCCCAGTGGTAAGTATGAAGTTGCAGGGCAGGTTCTTAACTATTATACTGAACGCAATGGATATCGTATGCCCGATTACCACCGTCTGGACATTGGTGTTACATGGCAACGTAAGAAAACAGAAAAATTTGAATCCAGTTGGAACTTCTCTTTATACAATGCCTACGGGCGTGAAAATGCATATTCTATTACTTTCCAACAGGACCCCATTGATCCAACAAAAACACAGGCAGTTCAAACAACATTGTTTCAATGGGTTCCTTCATTTACCTACAACTTTAAATTCTAATCCTATGAAAAATACCAAAGCCGGAAAACCAATTTTCTCATCAATAAAACTTATTCTTCTTTTTGTGAATTTTTGTTTATTGATATTTTCATCCTGCAAAAAAGTCATAGATGTTAACCTAAATGACTCTGATCCAAAAATTGTAATTGAAGCTGAAATTTTCGATTCATCTAATTGTACTGTTAAACTAACCCAATCGGTAAATTTTGATGAACCTAACATTTTTCCACCCATCACGGATGCAATTATAACGATTAGTGATAATGTGGGCCATTCTGAAATCCTGTGTCAAACTTCGCCTGGGTTATACTCTTCTTCTGCTTTGATGGGTATTCCTGGCAGAGAGTACATTCTTAATGTAACTATTGGAGGCAATAGCTATTCGGCAACTTCTTCGATGCCTTACCCTGTTGAAATCGACACTATTGCTTTCGAGAGCATTGGTGCTTTTGGTAATAGTACACAAATGGCCAATATTTCATTTCTCGATCCTGCTGGTGTAAAAAATTACTATCATTTCATTGAGGTAGTAAACGGAAATATTCAGACACCTATATTTATTTATGAAGATCGTTTTGATGATGGAAAACCAATATCAACCACATTACTAAATGATCCTGGTCAGGGAGGTGATAACAGTGATATATCATCTGGTGATACTGTATTGGTACTTCTTCAATGTACTGATAAAGGTGTGTATGAATATCTTTCAACACTTAGTCAATCTGGTAGTGGAATGCAATCATCCACACCAGCAAACCCAAAATCTAATTTTAGCAATGGGGCTTTGGGTTTCTTTAACGCATGTTCAGTCCGTAAATTTTCAATCGTGGTTCCCTGAATAATCTGTCTAAGTTTTCTTGCGGAACAACAATAAAAAAGAATCTAATGAATAACGAATTAACACCGATCACAATAATCCATAGTTCCGGAATACTGTTAAAAATCCTTCTTCAGTCTCAATCAAAAGAAATGAACTTCAGAGAACTGCAGTCAGAATCCAATCTGGATAACATGTGTTTTCACATGTCAATTGGATATTTGTTCAATGAAGGATCCATAATTTTTTTTGAAGTGGAAGATGATTTAAGAATTCGATTATTGAAAACATCGGAGGAGTTAACTAAAAACAAATCCCAATGTCAGTTCTGAAAAATCAATTATTAATCCGTATTCACAATGAATTCTAAAATGAAAATCAATACAAGGCTTACACTTTTTTTAATCATAACACTGCTATTTACACATTCTTCCCGGGCACAAAACTGGAACCTGAAACAATGTGTTGACACAGCATTAAAAAATAATACCAGTGTTCAACTGTCAGCAAATACGATAGATTTAAATAATATTTCACTCAGGCAAAGTAAAGATAACTTGTTCCCGAATCTGAACGCCAGTGCCGGAGAAACCTTTAGTCCAGTGCTAATTTCGGATGGAAATCAAACCGATAATTCCTGGAGTAATAATCTTTCTTTGAACTCGTCCTTTACTATTTTCAATGGATTTCAAAACCGAAATACAGTTAAACAAAATCAAATCGATTATGATGCATCAAAGTATGACCTTGAAAGTATAAAAAACGAAATCATATTAAATGTTATTGAAGCTTATCTTCAGGTTCTGTATAACGAAGAACAGTTAAAAAATGCAAAAAATACAGTTGATGCTTCTCTGTCACAACTTGAAAATGCTAAAAATTTTGTTTCTGTCGGAAAAAAGACCGAAAGCGATCTGTTGCAGATAAAATCACAATTAGCCAGCGACAATCTTTCACTTGCCAATGCAATGGGTCAACTGAAATCAGCAAAGCTGAATCTGCAGCAAATAATGAACATTCCCGCTTCAGAATTATTTGAAATCGATTATCCTCGCTACACTCTACCATTGATGAAAGATTCGGTTCGTATAGATGAAATTTACAAAATGGCATTAGCCAAACAACCGGTCATTAAATCGTATCAATTAAAAACCGAAAGTGCAAAATACGGAATTGAAATTGCTAAAGGCGGGCTGCTTCCCAGATTATCTTTCAATACTAGCGTGCTGACCAGCTACTCAAGCCTGGCAAAATTATCAACGCTTGATTATCAGAACAGCATTCAGGAAATCGGTTATTTGCAAAGCAATCCTGCAGAAATGGTAATGGGAAATGTGTCAAACCCGGTATACACATACTCAAACTATTCCTATGGTAAACAATTTAAAGACAATTTTGGGCTTTCATTTTCATTGTCGCTTTCGGTTCCGATTTTTAACAACCACAATACGAAAAACAATATCTCGATTCAAAAAATCAATTTTCGCAATGCCCTGTTAAATGAGCAAAATATTCAAAGCGACTTAAGGAAAAAAATTGAACAGTCTTGTATTGATGTTGAAAATTCATATTCAAAATTTATTGCTGCTGGTGAACAGGTAAATGCGAGTGCAGCATCCTATCAAAATTCAATAACAAAATATTATAACGGGATGATGAGCCTGTCAGATTTATTTCTTGATAAAAACAAAAATACCAAAGCTCAGTCAGAGCTTATTCAGGCAAAATATCAGCTGATTTACGATCTGAAAATACTGGATTATTACAAAGGAATACCCATAACACTTTAATTCAAACAACCATGAAAAAATTATTTATTTCAACAGCTGTCATATTGGTGCTGGTGCTTATATATTTCCTTTTCTTTCGAAACAAAGCAAAAGAAAAAGTAGAATACGAATATGCTGAAATCACCAAAGGCAACATAGTTCACGTAATCACAGCAACGGGTACATTAAACGCTTCAAGAACCATCGATGTGGGTACTCAGGTCTCCGGGATTGTTTCAGAAGTATATGTCGATTACAATGATGTAGTTGTAAAAGGGCAGGTGATTGCACGCATTGATACGGCTTCCTTAGCCACTGCGGTCATGGAACAGGAGGCAAATATGCTGAAAGCAAACGCACAGTTTGTTCAGAAAGAAAAAGAATACCTGAGGTATGTTGTTTTAATTGGTCAGAAGTCAATATCTCAAAGCGATTTCGATCTGGTGAAAGCTGAATACATTTCTGCTCAAAGCACGTTGAAATCGGCACAGGCACAGCTGAAAAAGGCTAAGTCAAATCTTAAATATGCTACCATTACAGCTCCAATAAGTGGTATTGTAATTTCAAGAAATGTAAATGTAGGCCAAACGGTGGCAGCCAGTTTCTCAACGCCTACTCTTTTTACGATTGCCAACGACCTTAGCAAAATGCAGCTGCAGGCTAAAATCGATGAGGCAGATATCGGGTACATTAAAAAAGGTCAACAGGTTTCATTTACTGTTGATGCCTATCCCGATGAAAAGTTTCTGGGAACGGTTGAGCAAATCCGCTTGCAGCCGACTACAAATCAAAATGTAGTAACATACAGTGTAATTATCGATGCACCGAACCCTGATTTGAAACTGCTCCCGGGCATGAGTGCGAACCTTTCGGTCAGTGTCGAAGAACATAAAGATGTATTAACGGTTCCGTTGGCTTCTGTTTTCTTCAATCCCGATGAAAGCAAACCAAATGTAAATGTGATGGGCAGTTCAACAATCTGGTTGGTTTGTAAAGAGCAGAGTGGAAATGCCCAACAGTTCAACGGTGTTTTCATGAAGCCTGTTGCTGTGATTAAAGGTCTCGACAATGGTTCAATGGTTGAAATTTCCGGAAAAGAAATAAAGATAGGTGACAAAGTAGTACTCGGTAAAAAAGATGTAGTATCCGAACAAAAGAAAGGGCTATTGAATCCCCCCAAAGGAGGCCCGCCCAAAATGGATTAATTAAAATTTAATTTTCAAAATGCAAACTTCAAATACAGAGCTACTACAATTTAAGGACATCTGGAAAACATACCAGATCGGTGATACAATATTGCATGCCCTGCGGGGAATCAATCTGACAATCGTTAAGGGTGAATTTACTGCTATCATGGGCGCATCCGGTTCGGGCAAATCAACCTTGATGAATCTTTTAGGTTGTATGGATCGACCGACTAAGGGAAAATATTTTTTTCTGAATGAAGATACCACAATACAAAATAACAAACAGCATGCAAAGCTGAGAAGAGAAAATTTCGGATTTGTCTTTCAATCTTACAATCTTTTATCCCGCACCTCTGTTTTTGAAAATGTGGAGTTGCCTTGTTTATACAGCTCAAAGCACAACAAAAAGAAAAGGAAGGAAATTGTATTAAATGCCCTCGAACAAGTAGGGTTAAGCGATCGGTTCAAAAGTAAATCCAACCTGCTCTCCGGGGGGCAGCAGCAGCGCGTGGCTATTGCCAGAGCGATTGTAAACAATCCACACGTGATTTTTGCTGACGAACCAACGGGCAACCTTGATACAAGAACAAGCTATGAAATCATTTCCATTTTTCAGAAACTGAATCAGCAGGGTACAACAATCATTCTTGTAACACATGAACCCGATATTGCCGATTTTGCAAATCGTAAAATTGTTTTTAAGGATGGCAAAATTATTTCCGACACACAGAATATTAATCCTAAAAATGCACAGGAAGAATTTGAAAAACTTCCTCTGATTGACGAAACCCCTGATATGCTATGAACTTCCTCAACCTGATTTTATCTGCATTCAAATCGCTTCGGAAAAATAAATTCCGTACATTCCTTACCATGCTTGGTATAATCATCGGTGTGTCCGCTGTTATTATTATGCAATCCATTGGAAAGGGAACTGAAGCAGATATTAATTCCAGAATCGCAAGTCTGGGAACAAACCTGATCATGATTAGTCCTGCTGCTACAAACGCTCAGGGTGTAAAAATGGATGCAGGTTCTCAGCAAAGCCTGAAAATTGAGGATGTGGATATGATCAAACGATACAGTCCCTCAACAAAATTTATTTCTCCCGTTATTCGTTCATCAGCTCAATTAAAATATGCCTCCAAAAATTGCAGAAGCAGCATCATGGGCGTTTCTCAGGATTATCTTCAGATTCGCGATATTAAACTTGTCAGCGGAGCTCCCTTCACTTCCGATGATATAAAAAAATCATCCAAAGTTTGTATGATCGGGAAGACTGTGAAAACAAACTTATTCGCATCCGATGAAAATCCACTGGGTAAAATTATTCGTGTAGGCTCTGTTCCATTTACTATAATTGGTGTATTGAAGGACAAGGGTCAGAGCGGCTTCGGACAGGATCAGGATGATATTGTCATTGCACCCTACACAAGTGTTCAAAACAGAATCACAGGATCAGAATATCTCCAGCAAATCTATGTTTCTGCACTCAACGATACGTATGTTACTCGGGCTGTTCTGGAAATTTCTTCCTGCCTTCGTATCAGTCATAGGCTTCCCATGGGTTCGGAAGATGATTTTACGATCAGCACCCAGTCCGAAATTATGGAAACTGCCAAAAGTATTACAGGCACAATTACTTTACTTTTAGCCAGCATTGCAGCCATATCTCTTCTGGTAGGTGGCATTGGTATTATGAACATCATGTTTGTTTCTGTCACGGAACGTACACGTGAAATCGGTGTGCGGCTTGCCATTGGTGCCACATCTTTCGATGTAATGATGCAATTTCTGATCGAGGCTATTGTTCTTACTATTACTGCTGGTTTTCTCGGTATAGTATTCGGAGTACTTTTATCAAATCTGGTATCCGCAGCCGCTGGTATAAGTACCATCATTACTACATCATCTATTCTGTTATCATTCTTTGTAAGTTCAATCATCGGAATCTTCTTCGGCTGGTATCCCGCACGAAAAGCATCAAAGCTCAATCCGATTGAAGCACTCAGGTATGAGTAAAGTTGTAAATAACCGAAAAAGTTATACAAATCCGGTTCTTAAATAATTATTAGTTGATTCCTTTTAATTGGATTTATTTTAAAGTGATCCGGGTTGTCTGAGTTTGTTTTTACAAACCAAAGAACAAATTAAACAAATGACTTCCCCGGATCACCAACCATTCCACTTCTTCATCCATATAAAAGTGCAGTATAAACCAAATTACCATCATGAAAAATAGGCATGGAATGAAGTAGTATGGTATTCTTTAGCATGTGTAAAAGTAATTATGAAAAATATTTCTTAATTTACTCATCATCCTGAAACGGACAAATTTGTACCTGAAACTAGAATGGAATAATTTCCATTTTCATAATGAAATGACTTTTGGTGTTCAGAAAAAAACATACATTCTTCAAACGATTTTTAAATAAAACCTAGCATGGATTCATTACATGCTTCTTCAATCCTCATTGATACTATGAACTCACATAATAACACATATCAGGAAAATATTTAGTCTCTTAATTTCTTTTAAGAATTTTTCAAGAATCTGATCAAAGATTTCGCAACACTCTTCATCATCAAAAAAACAGAGACAGCAAGCATAAAAGCCCAACGCAAGAAATTATTTGAGGTTCTTCTGGATGAAGGAATACTTTGTATTCTGGAAAAAACGAAATAACCGTTGTTGCGATTTTTTTTCTTTCCTACAAACATAGTACACTACGAAGCCTTCATAAGTTCGCGCGTAAACCGATCTTTCATTATCAACCTGTTCGGTCAGTATGAATGCAATCACCTTTGCTTCCCCTTCTTCAACTCTTATTTGTAAGAAGAAAGTATCGCTAAATTTATTTGGATGAATTTTATTATCTTTGACATGATCAAAAAACACGACTATGAAAAAGCTTATTCTTATTCCGGTCTTATTTTTATTTAATTTTTGTGTGGCAGGAACCGGAAGTGCTTATGACGGGCAATTTTTAATTTTTGCTATGGTAGCTTTTTTGCTTTCTATCGTTTTCGTAATTTTTTTATTTGATTATTTCAAAAAGAGGATACAAAGGCGAAGAGAGCACATGATGGGAGATGAAGAAACCCACAATTTGTAATATGCATTATAGCTTTGGTTTGTGTAATGCCTGCATAGAATCCTTTTATCAACTACTTCAAAAATTCCACCAAACAAATCTGTTGCTCCTCAATAAATTTTCTGTTGCGAACTGAGGTTTCACTTTCATAAGCTATTGGGCATAGCTCCATGTATAGGCAGTGGTCTTAATTAATTTTCTACTTAATTTTCCTCTCTATTTGATTGTAACTACGATTGCAGTACCGATTCTGTATTTGATTGAATTTATCGTAGAAGCGTCAAAAAAAGTGTGTTGACTAAATGAGTTTTTCAATACGGATTTCATTTTACTTTTTAATTTTCCTGTCCCTTCTCCATGAATAAACACAATTCGCAAACCTTTCTGATTTCTGTGTTTGTATAATGCTTTTTGAAAAACATCCAACTGATACTCTAACATAGCTGCATTATCCAATCCTGAAAAGTGGTCGAGTAAACTTTCGATATGTAAATCAATTTCAATTGTATTCATAATCACTCTAATTAAATCAATACTATCCAGCTGGATGATCTATTTTAAAATGGTTAGAAGCTCCGTTAACTTTGTAATTTCATGATACTGCCCGGCAGCAATTTTATTATCGGCATGCTCGTGCTGCCAGGTTGTGTGAAAGGGAATATGCACCGCGCGGCCACCCATGGCAAGCACGGGAAGAACATCGGATTTCAGAGAATTTCCGATCATTAAAAATTCTTCGGGATTAATGTTTAAACGTGTAATCAGTTTTTGATATTCTGTTTCGTTTTTTTCCTGCATAATTTCGATGTGATGAAAATGAGGAAGCAATCCGGAGCTGATTAATTTACGATGCTGATCGATGGGATCGCCTTTGGTTGCTACGGCAAGACGGTATTTACTTTTCAGATTGTTTAATAAAAATTCTATGTCATCCAATAATTCAACCGGCGTTTGCAGCAAAGATTTTCCCAGATCAAGAATTTTTTCAATGGTTTCAGCACTTACTTTTTTATTGCTGATGCGGATGGCCGTCTCAATTAATGAGAGGGTGAAACTCTTTGCACCGTAGCCATACTTATCAATGTTTGCGATTTCTGTTTTGAATAATTCAGCAGAAGTTTTATCCTGTGGCATGAATTCTTCCAGCAGATTACAAAACACTTTTTCTGCATCCTGATAGTAGGGTTCGTTCACCCAAAGGGTATCATCGGCATCGAATGCAATTACTTTGATTTGGTTCATTGGCTTATAAAGTTCTAAAGTGTTTCATTAAAACCCTGAAAACACCATCAAAATCGGGTAGTTGGTGAATCTGGTTTTTAAGACTCTTATCCCACATTCCTTTAAAAACGGATTCTTTACTTTTAAGTTTTTCAAGATAACCAGAGGGCTCGAGACCTTTGTGAGCCATCTTTTGATGAAAGCCCCCGATGTGATCCGCTAATGCAATACCATAATCATCCAGCAAAAACCAAAGATCATAAATATCGCGCGGCTGGGAACGTTCGATCAGAGAACGCATTTTTTCAACCAAGACTTCGGACAGAGAATAACACTGGAGAGAAAATGCATCTGATAAATCGGAGTAATTCCGGAAAACAGGGGAAAGAGGAACATCATAGATAATTTGCTCGTTGCGGGTGAAATCTAATTTAAGATCTTTTTTGCCAAAGGTGCCACCCATAGGGCCGCCGTAAACAACATAGCAGTTCATGTTACCGGTTTGAAAAGTTTCAACAGAAATGCGTTTCAGCTGAATATTGGCTTCATCGAGAATGAAAGCAAAAACATTTTCGAATTCTTCAAAAATATTTTCATTGGTTATAGCATCATCTGTAAGTGTAAAATCAAGGTCTTCAGAAAAACGATACTCGTTGAAATATACTTTTTTCAGAACGGTACCTCCTTTAAAAACGAGATGCTGATTAAGAAATACATTGCGGGAAATTCCAAAAAGAATCCACGAAATGATATAATCCTTTTCGATCTGTGTATCGCTGACATTGTTTGCAGATGCAGCTTTTTGTATTTCGCCCGGCTTAATCATTCGTTAATAACTGAGTGATGATAAAATAGTTTCTGAATCGATGTTCTGCTGAACACGCCAACGAGAGAGCATTTTGCCCTGTTGTGGCAAAGATGGATCAAGCAGGGTGAACGCATTTGTGCGAAATTTATAAAGTTTTTTTATTATGGGTGTGCTTATGTTTAATAATTCCAATAAAAAACCCAGACGCTTGATAACGGCCTGATTTCCGAATTGAATTGCATCTTTGTGTAGTTTAGAAAAATCAATTTTTTCACGTGATTTAAAAAGAGCCTTGGCAATTTCAACAACACCGCCTGCATAGGCTGGCATGAAAAGACAGTCGATGATTGTTTTTTCGAGATCACTGCAACGAACTTTATTAAAATTATCGATCCAAATGTTTTTTGCACCGAAGAAGTGGGAGGCATTGTGAAACACAAATTGAAACTCGATGTCCTTAACAAAGATGGATTTTTTATTTGTTTTTTTCCTGACCACAATCTGCTCTTTGAGGGCTGGCTGGGTGATCAGGCTATGTATAGAAAGAGCGCTGTAATAGCCAATGTAATAATCGTCCTGTTCCACTAAGTTTGCTGCTGTAATGTGCCAGTCGGGCTGGTAGGTTTCGGGTGCTTTATCGTATGGTATGATGTGGTAAAGACCGTCTTTAATGCGCATGAGCAGGCCTCTTTTAATCATGTTGCTTACAAGCTTGCGTGCTGAATCTATAGAGGAATCCGGAAGAAGATTGGTGGCCTCAGAAAGAGAAAAGAATTGCTTATCCCGGTCATTTAATGAAGCCAGAAGTAAAGCAGAAGCATCCAGAATTGTTTTATGTTTCATGATGTTTATGTGACTTGCGAAGTCCTATTACAAGTATAAAACATAACAAAAGTAGTAAAATTTATTAAAAACGGCAAGAAAACATTAAAAAAAGATAATTTTCATATCAGGAATATCAGATGCTGTTGAAAAGCGTGCAACCTCAATATTGAATTAGCCAAACAATGGCAAAATCTATGTGTATTTGCCAAAGTTTTGAATGGTTAAATGTTAAATATGTGTCTTTTATGAATTATGTAAATCTAAGATAAAGATAAGTAAATTAATGGCAATATCTTAAATAAGTGCCGAAGATTTGCACAGCTTTTTTAATGGTTATGACTTAAAAATTGTTTGCCGATTTCAAAATACAATGAAAATTTTATTTTTCGATGTCAAGTTTACTGAGCAGAAAACCAGACATATTCTCATTCTCCATATGCATAAAATTTAGTTTGGTTACATATATACGAAATGATCTGAATCCCCCAACCAACTAAGTCTATCTCATAATTAAATTTTAATATTTTACAAATTTCATTTTAAATTTATTAATAACTTGGACTTTAAATTTTAAGACATCTTAGTGGGGATACTTTTATTCAATGCTAAAGAGAGAATTCTATTTCTCCTTTTTTACATACCTTTGCATATCCGGCCCCGTAGTTCAACGGATAGAACGGAAGTTTCCTAAACTTTAGATGGCAGTTCGATTCTGCCCGGGGCTACTCTTGTTTTTTGTGGCTTTTGCATGTGAACTGCATTTTGAAATCTACCCGTTAATCTTTATTAATAATCCTTTTGGTTTTATTACATATTTAAAAAACAAGATGTTTTTGCGTATCTTTACACTTGTTAATTTGCTTCAATATGCGCAGAGGTTTTTTGTTTGCCTTTTTGTTTCTCCCGTTTATTTCTTGGGCGCAAATTCCTGTTGTTATTAATGAAGTAATGGTTACACTTCCCGGAGGACGCGGCCCGAACTCCATGATTGATTATGATTCCTTAACCGGAAACACACCCCTCGACGACGCGCAATGGTTCGAACTGTATAACCCCGACCCTTGTCATTCCTACGATATGGGTTGTTATGTGATTAGCTCAAACATGACAACAGGTGGTGTTTCAAACTATGGAATGTTTCCACTACCCGGTGGTACTGTTATTCCACCTTTGGGGCATTTGCTGGTAGGCGGGAACATGGTACCTCAAACGGATCTTAATATTTATCAGTTGACCAATCCTCACTTTTGTTCTTCAACACGCTGGTGGCTGAATGACAGCGCGGGTTGGGTAGGATTATTCAGTGATGGCGGAATTCCTGTTTCTGTGGTTTACTGGTCTGTTACCGGCTTGCCATCCGATCTTTACAATTATCCTTTGTTCAAAAATGATCTGTTAGCCGATCCTCAAAAATGCAGTTGTTGTACGGTTGGCTTCATTGAAGATCCTGCCAATACACCCGGTGTTGAATATGCAGGGCAAACCTTTCCCGGAAGTGGCCTCAGCCTTTCTCGTAAAATCGATGGAAGTTCAACATGGATTTCAGGCCCTGTTGGCGGAACACCCAAAGCCTGTAATGGTGGTATTGATAGCTGCTTCACCCGCGAACTTGTTTTTGCTTCTGACCCGCCCACTTGCCACAACGGAAACGATGGAAGTCTTTCTGTAAGTATAGAAGAAAATGGAATCTCTCTTCAACCCTACACTTATCATTGGTCGAACAATAGTTTCAATGACACAATTATTAATCTTTCGGCAGGATCGTATACGATCACTGTAAACGACATCTACGGTTGTCCGATAACTACATCGTATACGCTTCTTAACACTCCCGCATTAACAATTCCCGTTTCATCAAACAGTCCGGTGTGCCCGGGTGATACTATTTTTCTTTTTTCAAATTATTCCGCTCAGAATTATCAATGGAGTGGTCCTTCGGCATTCATTAGCAATGGAGCAAATCCGTATATTTTAAATTCCTCTTCTTCCCATACCGGAAACTACACATTAAGTATAACTGATAATGACGGATGCCCCGGAACAGCTCTGCTGACGGTATCTTTACAGCCCTTTCCGGATGATCTGTTTGCAAGTGATGCAACAATTTGCAAACATGAAACACTTATTTTAAAAGCACCTGACAACGGAAATTTTCAGTATTCATGGTCGGTTCCATCAAGCAGTGCTCAGGCGGAAGTATATTCACCCAAAACACTTCTTGTTCAAAATCCATACTGGGTAACACTTACCTTAACCGGATGCAAATCTATTACCGATTCTGTTCTGGTTACTGTTGAAGATTGTCCACTGGTTATTCCCAATGTTTTTACACCCAATGCGGATGGCTACAATGATTTTTTTGTCATCAAAGATCTGGAACATTATCCCGGAAGTTCTTTGGTAATTTTTGAACGAGGCGGAAAAATTGTTTTTCGATCGGATGATTATCAGAATAACTGGGAGGCTGGAAAACATGCGGACGGCGTTTACTACTATGTGTTAAATGCTTTCAGCGGAAACGGAGAATATTTACCATATCGCGGAACTATTACTTTATTAAAATAGTTTTAACATGAAAAAAACACTGTTCTTTTTAATGACATTCGGCTCTTTTCAGGTTATCGCACAACCCGTCAACATCCGAATCAGTAGTCTGGCAAGTGATGATCCTGAAGAGGTAACCATTTCTGTCAATCCTCGAAACCCTCTGCAATTGGTGGCGGGAGCAAATCTCAATTATGTTTATTATTCCAACGATGGTGGGATTACCTGGGTGGAAAATTATTTATCTTCCTCCTATGAAGTAGCCGGAGATCCTGTGGTAATGTTCGACTCCAGTGGGAATGCATACTATGCTCACCTCTCGGGAAGTACTTCCAACTGGCTGGACCGCATGGTGATTCAAAAATCAACAGATGGTGGTGTCACTTGGAATGACGGGGCTTTTACAGGATTGAATATGCCTAAACAGCAGGACAAAGAATGGCTTATCTTTGACATGACTCAATCTCCTTACCGAAACAATGTTTATATCACCTGGACAGAATTTGATGAGTATGCAAGCACAAGCTCTATCGACAGCACGCGTATCCTATTTTCACGCTCTTCCGATTTCGGAAACACCTGGACTCCGGCCCTGCGCATAAACTCGAGAAGCGGCGACTGCATTGATGAAGACAACACGGTAGAAGGCGCTGTTCCCGCTGTTGGCCCAAATGGAGAAATTTATGTCAGCTGGGCCGGACCTCTTGGAATTGTATTCGATAAATCACTGGACGGAGGCAATACCTGGGGCGTTGATGTTCCCGTCGCCACCACCCCGGGCGGATGGGCTTTTAATATCAGCGGGATTTCCCGCGCCAACGGACTGCCCTTTACTTTCTGTGATGTAAGCAACTCCGCATACCGCGGCAACATTTATATCATGTGGTCTGATCTTCGCAACGGTGCATCCAACGGTGACATATTTATTGCACGCTCCACTGACGGTGGAAACACTTGGAGTGCCCCAATCCGTGTGAATGATGATGCAACAATTCATCAGCAGTTTTTTCCATGTATGACGATCGATCAAACCAATGGAGATATTTACATTGTATTTTACGACCGTAGAAATTACACGGATGAGCGAACCGATGTTTATGTTGCCAAATCTATAGATGGAGGTCTCACTTTTACGAATTTTATTATCAGCCAGATTCCTTTTGATCCCAATCCGTCAGTGTTTTTTGGCGATTATATTGGGATTACTGCCTGGGGTGGAAAGGCCTGGCCTATCTGGATGCGTATGGATGCCGGTGATCTGAGCGTGTGGACCGCGGTGATAGACCCTACAACAAATGTTTCCGAATACCATACACAGCTTGATTATGGACTGACACAAAATTATCCAAATCCGTTTATGGATAACACCCAGATTTCATACAGCCTAATGAAGACTGCTCAGATCGAATTAAAAATTATTAATGCGATCGGGCAGACAATCGAAATTCTTGATAAGGGGTTGAAAAAAGAAGGCGTGTATTGCGTATCCTGGAATGGATGCAACGAGGCTGGAATCCGCCAATCACAAGGAGTTTACACAGTTCTTCTGCAAGCAGAAAGATTTACCTATACCCGGAAAATTATTTTGGTCGACGGTAATTAATTTATAAGCGCACTACTTTTTTTTTCACGAGCATCTCGCGAACTGCATTGGCAATGCTTTCTGAATCCATTCCACAAATTATGTGGAGTTCGGCAAGTGTTCCGTGTTCAATAAAATGATCGGGCACACCTATTCTTTTTATCTCTGCCGAATATTGATGATCGGACATAAATTCTAAGATTGCACTTCCCATTCCACCCTGCAGACAGCCGTCTTCCACGGTAATTATTTTTGAAAATTTACAGAAAATTTCATGAAGCATTTTCTCATCCAGAGGCTTCAAAAAACGCAGGTCATAATGTGCACAGGATATATCTTCCTTCTCCATCTCAACACATGCCTGTGCAGCTTTGTTTCCAATGTGGCCAATAGAAATAATTGCAATATCATTTCCATCTCGCAGCATTCTTCCTTTTCCGATTTCAATTTTCTGAAAAGGTTTTTTCCATTCCGGCATCACACCTACGCCTCTGGGATAACGAATTGAAAAAGGCCCGTTGTTCTCATTCTGTGCCGTAAACATCAGGTTTCTTAACTCTTCTTCGTTCATCGGTGCTGACACAATCATGCCTGGAACGCTTCGCAAATAAGCCATATCGAATACGCCATGGTGTGTTGCCCCATCTTCACCCACAAGCCCTGCACGATCCAGACAAAATACCACATGCATTTTTTGCAGCGCCACATCATGCACTACTTGGTCGTAGGCGCGCTGCATAAACGAAGAATAAATATTACAGAAGGGAATCATTCCCTGTGAAGCCAGACCGGCAGAAAAAGTTACTGCGTGTTGTTCAGCAATTCCCACATCAAATACACGTTCCGGCATTTTTTCCATCATCAGATTCATAGAACAACCTGAAGCCATCGCAGGCGTAACGCCCACAATTTTATTATTCATCTCTGCCAGTTCAACAATGGTTTGACCGAACACATCCTGATAACGCGGCGGCATAGCACGTGTAATGGGTGTTGTAAAAATCTCACCGGTATTCATATCAAACAATCCGGGGGCATGATATAAGGTTTGTTCCTTCTCCGCTTCCTTAAATCCTTTTCCTTTAACCGTGAGAACATGTAAAATTTTCGGACCGGGAATATCTTTCAGGTCATACAGAATACGCACCAGACGAACGATATCATGGCCATCGACCGGACCAAAATAACGAAGGTTCAGTGATTCGAAAAGATTACTTTCTTTTAATAATGTAGATTTAAAAGCGATTCCTGTTTTCTGAATAACCCAGCGCAGGCCTCGGCCAATGGCCCGGCTAACGGTAAGAAGTCTCCAGATTTTATCTTTAAAACGATTGTATGCCCTGGAAGTTGTAATGTCAGTAAGGTAATCCTTCAGTGCACCTACGTTCTGGTCGATTGCAATATTGTTATCATTCAGAATGATCAACACATTCGCTTTTCCTGCACCGGCATGGTTAAGAGCTTCAAAAGCCATTCCTCCCGTCAGCGATCCGTCACCTATAACTGCGATGTGTCTTTTATCATTTTTATTCTGCTGCTGCGAAGCAATTGCCATTCCTAATGCAGCTGAAATTGATGTAGAAGAATGCCCGGTACCAAAAGAATCATATTCGCTTTCGGCCATTCGTGGAAAACCGCTGATACCTTTTAAATGACGGTTTGTATGAAACTGTTTGCGGCGACCGGTAAGGATTTTGTGCGCATAAGCCTGGTGACCCACATCCCAGATAACCTGATCATAAGGCGTATTGAAAACGTAATGAATAGCCACCGCCAGCTCAACAGCGCCCAAACTGGCACCCAGATGCCCCGGATTTTTTGAAACCGAATCAATAATAAACCGCCTTACATCTTCGCATAATTCAGCCAACTGATCTTCGGATAATTTTCTGAGATCCTGCGGATATTCAATCGTTTCTAATAAAGGCCCTGCTTTCGTCATCGCTGTATTTGGGTGTGCAAAAGTACAAAAATAAAAGATATGACCACTTTTCTACTGGTCTTTGTAAAACGAAAAAATGTTGTTTTTCATACTTTTCCATGAATTTTCTTTGGAATTTCAAATAATTTACTAATTTTGCAGCGAAAACAGACAGAAACGTATATTTTGAGGGGACCGAAAGTCCCCTCTTTTATTGAATAAAATTTATGCTGACGGAAGAAAAAATAAAGGAAATGTTAAACGACCTCGTGGCCGGGACGCCTTTGTTTATCGTTGATGTAAAGCTTAAGTCCAAAGACAGATTTGTCATTGAGGCCGACAGCGACAAAGATATCACGATTGATGAATGCGCTTTTCTGAACCGCGCTTTGCAGGAAAAACTCGAGGCTCTCGCTGCGGATGTGGAGTTGGAAGTTTCTTCTCCCGGTCTTGGCAAACCCTTTCGCGTAATCCGGCAGTATGAAAAAAGCGTTGACCGTTCTGTTGTTGTTCAATTATTTGACGGCACTTCCATTCAAGGTATATTGAAAAAAGCGGGAGACAAAGGAATTGTTCTTATCCCAGAAATAACCGGAAAAAAGAAAAAAACGGAGCCGGTTGTGGAAGAAGTATCCGTTTTGTTTAGTGAAATTAAATCAACAAAAGCTGTTATAAAATTTTAAATCGCAGTCCATGGAAAACCTGAATCTGGTTGACTCTTTTGCAGAGTTTAAAGAAACCAAGAATATCGACCGCGTAACAATGATGAGTATCATTGAAGAAGTGATGAAAAATATGATCCTGAAAAGATTCGGATCGCATGACAACTTCGATGTAACGGTAAACATTGACAAGGGAGACCTTGAAATATGGCGTTACCGCACCATTGTTGCCGACGATGCCGTTGAAGACGAAATCTCACAAATCCCCTATTCTGAAGCCATCAAGATTGAGCCCGACTTTGAAGAAGGAGAAGAAGTATCCGAATTGGTTGGTTTGGAAATTTTCGGACGTCGTGCTATTCTTGCCTTACGTCAACACCTTACTTCAAAAATTCTTGAACTTGAAAAAGATTCTTTGTATAAAAAATACAAAGACAAAGTGGGTGAAATTATTTCAGGTGAAGTTTATCAGGCCTGGAAAAAAGAAATTCTTGTGCTGGATGATGAAGGAAACGAACTCGTTCTTCCCAAAATTGAACAAATACCCTCCGACTTTTACCGCAAAGGCGATTCGCTTCGTGCTGTGGTTTTAAAAGTGGATCTGAAAAATAATTCTCCTCAGATTGTACTTTCACGTACGTCACCTGTATTTCTGGAACGCCTTTTTGAAGCGGAAGTTCCTGAAGTATTCGACGGGCTGATTACCATTAAAAAAATTGTTCGTGTTCCGGGCGAGCGCGCCAAGGTTGCTGTAGAATCGTATGATGACCGCATTGACCCCGTTGGCGCCTGTGTCGGTATGAAAGGATCGCGTATCCACGGAATCGTTCGTGAACTTCGAAATGAAAATATTGATGTGATTAATTATACTTCGAATCCATCACTTTTCATTCAACGTGCATTAAGTCCTGCACAAATTTCTTCCATTAAAATTGCTGAAGAAACCAAAAAAGCAGATGTATTTTTGAAACCCGATCAGGTATCTCTGGCTATCGGAAAAGGAGGATACAACATCAAGCTCGCAGGAAAACTGACAGGATATGAAATCGATGTTTATCGTGATTCGGAACCCGAAGTGGAAGATGTGGATCTCGACGAATTCAGCGATGAAATTGACGGATGGATCATCGAAGAGTTGAAGTCCATTGGTTGTGATACTGCAAAAAGTGTCCTCGACATGTCGGTTGAAGATCTTGTTAAAAGAACTGACCTGGAAGAAGAAACCATCCGCGAGGTGGTTCGAATTATCAAGGCAGAATTTGAATAATGTCAGCAGATTATTTTTTAATATATATTTGAAACTAAATTCCGAGTATGAGCGAAGAAAGCGCACCGGTCAGAAGGTTGGGAAAAGTTGCACGCGAGTTTAACGTGGGTGTGCAAACCATTATTGAGTACCTTCAGAAAAAAGGACACAAAGTGGATAGTAATCCCAATGCAAAAGTCTCAGATGAGGTTTATGCAGTCCTATGCACCGAATTTCAGCAGGAGAAAAACGTGAAGGAAAAATC
>JAZDMK010000016.1:0-24852 GCA_043800975.1 Bacteroidota bacterium
CATCGGTATCTTCCAGCCACATTTCTTTGCTGGTTAATCTCAGAATTTTTCCAGTTTCAGTACTAGTGACTGAGCCGGAAGTATAAGTTGTAATAATATTTTCCTTGCTTCCGTCAAATGCCCATGTTCCTTGTACGGAGAAAGACACACCACCAAAAAGCATCGTTGATATAAACGCGCCATCTTTGGTATACTCAACAGAGTAATCATTCCATACGGAATCGGTTGTAACAACAGCACCTGTCACGGGAGTATAAATTGTTTTTTCAATGGTCCATACGCCAACAACACGACCTTTTTTTGATGCAAGGCTAAGTCCGGGACCATCTTCATATTTGCCGCAGCTTGATAATGCGAAAGCTGTGATCACTGCAATTACAGCAGTTAAATTCAGGATTTTTTTCATAAGGGGTAGTTTTTTGGTTTGTTATGATGCAAAAATAGTAAAATAAAAAAACATCATCCCTTTTTTTAAATAATTTTGCAGCATGTGGATAGATACTCATTGCCATCTTTACCTTTCGCAATTTGATAATGACAGAAAAGAAGTTGTTGAACGTGCGATGACTGCGGGTATGCAGAAAATGATCATTCCCAATGTGGATGTTTCTACACTTCAGTCGTTGCGTGACTGCATTTCGGAATTTCCTGCTGTGTGCATTCCGGCCATGGGCATGCATCCCTGTTCGGTAAAAGCGGATTTTAAAAAGGAGCTCGAAACGATTCTGAGCAAATTTGATGAAACTAAATATTGTGCAGTAGGAGAGATCGGGCTGGATTATTACTGGGACAAAACGTTTATTAAAGAACAAAAAGAAACTTTTAGAATGCAGGCTGCGCTTGCGATTCAGAAAAATCTTCCGGTCATTATTCACACACGAAATTCAATTGAAGATATGATTGTGCTTGTGAAAGAATTTCCGGATCTGCGTGGTGTGTTCCATTGTTATTCTGGGAATGTGAAACAGGCACAGGAACTTGTTTCTCTGGGTTATTATCTTGGCATTGGCGGTGTGGTTACATTTAATAATTCAGGTTTGCAGGATGTGGTGAAAGCAATACCCACAGAATCGTTTTTGATAGAAACCGATGCGCCTTATCTGGCTCCAATGCCGTATCGGGGCCAACGTAATGAACCTTCCTATATTCCTTTGATTGCAAGAAAAATTGCAGAAATTAAAAATGTATCGTTTGAAGAGTTGGAGGAGATTTCAACAGCTTCTGCAATAAAATTATTCAATATAAATCTGACATGAAACAACCTTCCGTTCTCATTATTTATACCGGCGGTACCATAGGCATGATACAGGATACCGCCTCCGGTGCGCTGGTACCTTTCAGTTTTGAAAATGTATTAAAATACATTCCGCTGCTGAAGAATTTTCCAGCAAAAATTGATTCCGTTTCCTTCGATCCACCGGTGGATTCATCTGATATCACACCCGAGCACTGGGTTCGCCTTGCCAAACTGATTCAGGAGAAATATGATTTATATGACAGTTTTGTAATTCTTCACGGATCGGATACCATGTCGTATACTGCATCAGCACTGAGCTTTATGCTGGAGAATCTGACAAAGCCTGTTATATTGACCGGCTCGCAACTACCCATTGGTTTGATTCGCACCGATGGCCGTGAAAACCTGCTGGCTGCATTGGAAATAGCTACATTCCGAATAAATGAAAAGCCGGTAGTGACGGAAGTCTGCATTTATTTTGAAAATAAATTGTTTCGTGGAAACCGCACTCACAAGTCCAGCGCTGAAGATTTTCATGCTTTCGAATCGGTGAATTATCCGCCACTGGCAGAGGTGGGCGTTCATGTAAAATTCAATGATGAGTTTATACAGCCCGTGTCATCCGGCTTATTGCAGGTCCATACCGAACTGGATACGCGCATTGCCATCCTGAAACTTTTTCCGGGAATCAATATTGAAACAATACGCCCCATACTTGAAAGTGAAACCATCAGGGCGATCATTCTGGAAACCTATGGCTCGGGCAATGCATCTACCCATCCTGAATTTTTAAAACTGCTGCAACAAGGAATCGAATCGGGCAAACTTATATATAATGTGACGCAGTGCAGGGGCGGGGCGGTGGATCCGGATAAATACCAGACGGGGCGTGCCCTGCGCGACATAGGCGTAATTCCGGGATTTGATATAACACCGGAAGCAGCCGTAACGAAACTCATGTTTATTCTGGGAAAACCCTTTTCTGAAAAGGAAAGAAAAGAGATGCTTATCCATTCATTGCGGGGTGAGATGACTTCCTGAGAACCGTTTTTCTTTTCTCCGCTACCGTTAACTGAATGGATTGTGCCGTTCCCTGATTGCTGCTTGCGCCTGCTGAATCTACAGATTACCTTTGACAAATAAACAGAAAAATGACAACCATCTGAATTCTGTAATTTTTTTATACCTTTGCCGTTCTTTAAAAAACAATGTTCTTTGTAAAGAAAAAATCAGGAGAGATGTCCGAGTGGTCGAAGGAGCACGCCTGGAAAGTGTGTAAACCTCAAAAGGGTTTCGTGGGTTCGAATCCCACTCTCTCCGCTTAATAAGTTAAACCAACTAAGATGCTGCACAAATTCATGGCCATATTCGGACTTTTCATGGTGGGGATTTATATCTTTCTCGGTGCAGTTTTGTTATTCACAGATTATTATGCCTATTTCCCGGAAGAATCGCGCTTTGCGATTGGTATTTTCTTTATGGCATATGGTCTGTTCCGGCTCGTTCGCGTTTATTTCAAATATAAACAACAAAAAAAGGAAGAAATGTTATGAAAACAAAAGCTCTTATCCCGTTCCTTTTTGTCTTTGCAGTACTATCCGGCTGCATTGGTAAAAAAGCCACTGATGAAACGCCCACCCGCGGCAGTATCAAAATCAGTGTTGATGAATCCTACAAGCCCATCATCGATGCGGAAATCTCAACCTTCGGATCTATTTACGAAGATGCATTTGTGCACGCAGCGTACAAGCCGGAAGCCGATTGCTTTGATGATTATTTCAAAGATTCAGTTCGTCTGATCATCACCAACCGCAAGCTGACTCCCGAACAGGAAGCAAATCTGAAAAACGGGAAGATTATTCCCCGTACAACCAAGTTTGCGTATGACGCCATTGCCTTTATCATGAACAAAGACAATCCTGATTCCGTTCTGACCTATGCCCAGCTGGAAGCCATCTTTCGTGGTAAAATAAACAACTGGTCGCAGATTAATAAGAAGAATGAAACCGGAGAAATCAATGTTGTTTTTGACAACATGCGTTCCGGAAATCCAAGATATATCAAAGAAAAATTCAAACTCCCCGGTGGCTTTCCTGCTTATTGCTTTGCAGTAAAATCAAATCCGGAAGTAATCAGCTATGTTGAGAAAAACAAAAACGCGATTGGTGTTCTCAGCGTAAACTGGATCAGTGATACCCATGATTCAACCTCAAACAGTTTTCTGAACAGGATTAAGGTAGCCGGCGTCAGTGCTGATACAGATCCCGACGGACTGGGTGAGATTAAGAAGCCTTATCAGGGTTATATTGCTGAAAACTCATATCCTTTTACACGCGAGGTATACATTATCAGCCGTGAAACATTCAAGGGCCTTGGCACAGGTTTTGCCTCCTTTGTATGCAGCGACCCTGGACAACGAATCGTCCTGAAGTCGGGACTGGTTCCGGCAACAATGCCTGTTCGCCTGATTAATTCAAAAAGATAGAACAATAATATAGGAGAAATTACCATGTTACGCATTAGAAAAAATTTATCCCGCATCGCAGCAGCAACAATGATTCTGCTGGCCGCAAACGTTGTTTCAGCGCAGGATTTAAAAAATGCCATTCGTCTTACCGAAAGCGAACAGTTCGAATCGGCTGAAACCGAATTCAAAGCACTTCTGCAAAAAGATGCCAAGAATGGTGACGTTTATTATTATTATGGAGAGAGCTTTCTGAAAAGGTATTTTACGGATATTGCAACAACACAATTTAGTGAAGTATCTGTACCCGCCGAACAGCAGTTCAAAGCCGGCATTCAGGCTGATCCGCTGAATCCGCTGAATTATGTAGGTCTTGGGAAAATAGAACTTCTGAAAAAGAATTACCCGAGTGCAAAAGCAGATTTTGACAAAGCCATCTCTTTGCTTCCCAGCAAGGCAAACAAAGGTTCTCTGATTCCTGTTGATAAGCAGGCTCAGACTTATATGAGAATTGCTGAATCTTATGTTAGAGGTGAATCTGTTCTGGATACAGCCATCGTTTTTAAATATCTGAACAAGGCCACAGAACTTGATAAAAAGAATCCTGAACTTTTTATTATTACAGGGGATGCCTATTTATATCTGCTGAATGATGGTTCAAAAGCGATTCTGAATTACAAAAACTCTCAAGCCCTTGATCCAAAATCACCTAAGGCAAAACTACGTCTGGGTCAGCTTTGGGTAAGAGCGAAAAATTATAATGATGCGCTGGTTTATTACAAAGAAGCCATTCAGATCGACTCTTCGTTTGCTCCTGCATTCCGCGAACTGGCTGAGTTGTATGCAATGGCAGGTAAGTATGAATTTGCAAAAACGAATTATCAAAAGTTTCTTGCGCTTTCTTCCAATAACATTTCTGCCCGCGTTCGCTATATTTCTTTTTTGTTCCTGACAAAAGATTATGCTGAATGCATTAAAGAAGCAGAAGCTGTAATAAAAATTGATCAGACCTATAATGTTGTGAACCGCCTGCTGGCATACAGTTACTACGAACTGGGTGTTTCCACAAAAGATGCTTCCAACTTCCCAAAAGGAATCATTTATATTGATACCTATCTTAAAAATGCTCCCGAAGAAAAGCAGCTTCCTTCAGACTATGTTTATTCCGGAAGGCTATACATGAGGGCAGCCAAGGATTCGCTTGCGAATCTGAACGCTATTGAAAAGCTGAAAGTTGCCATTCTCAAAGACCCGAACAATGTTGACCTGTATAACGATATAGCTTCAATCTATGGGAAACTGAAAAGATATTCTGATGCCACTGTGATGCTCGAAAAGAAAATTGCATTGGGCAAGGGCATTACCAATGACTATTATACTTTAGGTAAATATTATTACAACATGCAGGCCTGGGGCAAAGCTGACACTGCATTCATTTATGTAAACACCGAAAAAGCTGATTTCATTCCGGGCTGGTACTGGCGCGCGCTTGTCAATGTAAATATGGATCCCGAAACCAAAGACGGGAAAGCAAAACCTATCTGGGAAACATTGATTACAAAGGCATCTCCTGACTCGATGAAGTATGTGAAAGAGCTCACTGCCGCTTATGAATACCTGGGATATTACTTCTACATAAACAGAAGCTATTGCGATTCAAAAGCCAACTGGCAGCATGCGTTAAATCTGGATGCCAAGAATGAGAAGGCTTTATCAGTTATGAGTGAGTTGAGAACTCGTTGTCCAAACTAAAAATTTAAAAAATCAAAAAACTGAACCCTGTCCGATAACCGGACGGGGTTCGCCGTTTTCTGACCCAAACCTACCGTTTCCTGATTAATACTTGCGGGGTTCAAGGATAGATGATATCTTTGTTTGTAGATTTTAAATACGGTTGTGTCTATTTTTTTGAAGTCTGGTGTTAAGAATTAAACAAATTTTATAAATTTGTGGCTCTTAAAAAAAATAGAAAAGCAAAACGTTAGTTATTAACCAATTTAAAAAATTAAAACGATGAGCAAAAATTCAAATTCATTCACAGACAAGCTGCAATCTTTGTTTGCGACTGGCGCCATACTCATTTCGGCGGCGATTGCATTTGCGGTTTATTACATGATCATGGGAAACCCCGCCAACTTTGAAGGTGGAAACGCTGAAGGAGCACCGCTGCCCGGAAACTATCTCGCAATGATTTACAAGGGAGGTATCATCGTACCTATTCTGATGACTTGTGTGCTGGTTTTACTTACTTTCACGGTTGAAAGATTTGTCACCATTCGCAGAGCAAACGGTAAAGGCCGTATCAATACATTCGTTCGTCAGCTTCAGGCATATCTTGCTGCCGACCAGATTGAAGAAGCAATCGTAGCTTGCGACAAACAACGTGGTTCACTGGCAAACGTTATGAAAGCCGGTTTGGTTCGCTACCGCGATTTACAGAATGATCCTAACTTACAAAAAGACCAGAAAATTTTGGCTTTACAGAAAGAATTTGAAGAAGCCAGCGCGCTGGAACTTCCAATGCTCTCAAAAAACCTTGTGATTATTTCAACCTTGGCTTCGATCTCCGTGCTTATCGGTCTGATCGGAACAGTACTTGGTATGATCCGCGCATTTGCCGCTCTGGCACAGGCTGGTTCACCCGATGCACTTGCACTTGCAACTGGTATCTCTGAAGCACTTATCAATACTGCTTTCGGTATCACAGGTTCTACTATCGCAATTATTATGTATAACTACTTTTCCAGCAAAATCGATGCTTTCACATATAAAATTGATGAAGCCGGTTTCAGCCTTGTACAGACATTCGCAGCCCGTACCAAGTAATTGCAGGAATTGTAAACTGAATAAATTACAAAAGTACTATGCCTAAAATAAAAGTACCGAGCAAATCACCCCACATCGATATGACGCCGATGGTGGATCTGTTTTCGTTGTTGCTGACCTTCTTCATGCTGACAACGACTTTCAGACCCCAGGAAGCGGCACAGATTGATACACCTTCCTCTATTTCTGATAAACAGGCTCCTGATAAAAATATTATCACGCTGCTGATCAGTAAAGACAACAAGGTGTTCTTCAATATCGATAACGGGAAGGACAGTTCTACACACTATCGGGCAGACATTTTGAAGGAAATGGGAAAACAGTTCAATGTAACGTTTACCCAACCACAGATCGATAAATTTACCAGTGGTTCTTCTTTCGGAATGCCTATTGCTAAAATGGGAACCTGGCTGAATGAAAAAGATAACAAGAAGAAAGAGCAATACCAGGTTGGTATTCCCCTTGATTCAGCCAATAACCGCGCCTCAGAGTTGTGGTACTGGATACGCGTTTCACGCCAGCAGAATCCTGCTGCGGAAGTCGCCATTAAAGGTGACGGCGGCGCCGACTACAAAGTGGTAAAGAAAATTATGGATGTGCTGTTAGATAACGGTGTCCGGCAGTTTAACCTGACCACTACTCTCATCAAAGAAGAAGCCGTACTGAAAAACTAATAAGAAAGGAACAGAAAAAAATGGCTGAAATTATACAGGAAGAAAAAGGCGGAAAAAAACGCGCCAAAAAATCGGCTCCGCATCTGGACATGACCCCAATGGTGGATCTCATGTGCCTTCTGATCACTTTCTTTATGCTTACTACTGCATTTAGCAAACCCAAGGTAATGGAAATTACTATGCCTGAAAAGGACAAAGACACAACCAATATTGACAAATCAAAGAAAGTAAGTCAGGAAAGGGTGCTCAATGTTTTACTTGTTGGTAAAGATCAGGTGTTTTGGTATGCCGGTGCAATCAGTGAAGAAACCCCAAACCCCAAAGTAACCAAAACTGATTTTGGTCCCAATGGCTTACGCGACTTACTTCTTAACAGAAACAAGAAAGTATTTACTGCAATCAAAGATCTTAAGGACAAAGTTCTTCGTGGCGAGCTTAAGATGGCGGACTCTACACTGAGCCGGAAAATCAAGGATATTAAAAGGACTAATTTAACTACTGATAAAAAATGTCCGATGGTTTTCATCAAAGCCAGTGATAAAGCGAAGTACCGCAATGTAGTAGATGTAATCGATGAAATGGCAATCACAAGTATTGCCGGTTATTTTATCGTAGACATGACCTCAGAAGAGAAGGCTTTGCTTGAGAAACAATACCCGGGTAGCACTCAATAAAACTAAATACGTATGGCTCTTACAAACAACAGTTCAGATTTAGATGAGATTGTCTTTGAGGGAAAGAACAAGGAATACGGTGCTTATTATTTAAGAAAAGCATACAACCGTTTCCTGACCCGCTCATTGATAGTCGCCATCATCGCCCTCATACTGGGGGTGGGAATACCCTTCTTGATCTTCACACAAACGGCAACTGCCAATGAAGATAAAACTGTATCTACCGAAATGCTGGCTCCACCGCCAACCAATAAAAACGAACCTCCTCCGCCTCCTCCGCCTCCTCCGCCCAAAGCACTGGAGCAGCAGATGAAGTTTACAGCACCCGTTGTTGTTACTGACACAGCTCAGGAAACCGGACTGCAGACGCAGGACGATCTGAATAACTCAACTGTAAACACAGCACCTGTAGATGATGGAAACATCACTGTGGATGATAAAGTGGAAGACAAAGTGATTGAAACTGTAGAAGCACCTCCTGTTTTTACAATCGTAGAGGAAATGCCTTCATTTCCCGGTGGTGAAGAAGCACGTGTAAAATTTCTGCAGGATAACATGCAGTATCCCCAGATGGCCAAAGAAAGCGGCATTCAGGGCACTGTGTATGTCACCTTTGTGGTAGATGAAAATGGTAAAGTAATTGACACGAAAGTATTGCGTGGAATTGGCGGCGGCTGCGATGAAGAAGCAGTTCGCGTTGTTAAAATTATGCCGAAATGGACCCCCGGGAAACAAACCGGTAAAGCCGTTCGCGTACAGTTTAACATGCCTATACGCTTTACGCTAAACTAATTTTTAAGAAAATAATTGAAACCGTCCTTTGCAAAAAGGACGGTTTTTTTTTAATATTGCTTTTCTAAAACCATAGCTATGCTTGCCGTATTTATCATTTATCTTTCCGTTCTGATGGTGCTTACCTGGTATGCATCACGCAGAAGCAGATCTGCGGAATCCTTTATGCTAGGAGATAAAAAAATAAGCGGATTATCGCTCGCATTGTCGGAAAGAGCGACGGGAGAGTCCGCCTGGCTGATTTTGGGATTAACGGGAGAGGCCTTCCTGATTGGAATGCAGGCGATATGGATTGCACTGGGTTGTGTGATCGGAATTATTTTTATCTGGTTTGCTATGAGCAACCGTCTACGTGTTGAAGCTGAAAAGAGTGGTGCTCTAACTATCTCCAGCCTGATGGCACGCAGGTTTCCGGGTGCAGAGAAAATTATTGGAATATTATCATCATCTATTGTTGTTTTCTTTTTTACATTTTATGTAGCTGCGCAATTCTATGGTGGAGGCGCTGTTCTGGAACAAACTTTTGGTCTGTCGCCCATTTGGGGAATCATTATTGGATCACTGGTAGTGACTTTCTACTGTATGATCGGAGGCTTTATTGCGGTTGTTTTCACAGATGTTTTTCAGGCCATTCTAATGATCATTTCGCTGATTGTGTTGCCAGCAATAATTCTTTTTATTGCTGCTTCCAACGACATTCATATTGCAGAAACAATAAACCAAGCATCTGATGCATGGAAATCAATGACAGGTGGGAAAACCGGTATTGGCGCTGGATTACTCATTGCAAGCGGATTGAGTTGGGCTCTGGGTTACACCGGTCAACCACAATTGCTCACGCGTATGATGGAGGTTAAAAATAAAAAAGATATTGTTACAGCAAAGTGGGTCGCTACGATATGGACAGTCATTGCTTATGCTGGCGCATTGGTGATCGGATACATGGGCTATGTGCTGCTGGCCAATGGATTCGTTACGCATCCGGATGCAGCACCCATGATGACTGGTGTAAATGATTATTACTCTGGACAGACACTTAGTCCTGAGCATAAGGCTGCTATCACAGGTCTTTCCGAAAAAATATTTCCATTGCTCGTCAACTTTTTTGTCATGCCTGTTATTGCTGGAATATTGCTTTCGGGCGCCATATCTGCTATGATGTCGACTGCGTCATCAGAAATTGTTGTTAGTTCATCATCCATCTCGGAAGATATTTATGGAAATCTTTCTAAGAAAAAAATGTCGCCAAAACGTTTTTTGAATTTCAATAAAATATTAACGCTGTGCGTTGGCGTACTTGCGTTTGGTCTTGCTCTGATGGCAAAAGATTCGGTGTATGGTTTGGTTTCCTACGCATGGGCAGGCATAGGATCCTCGTTCGGGCCAGCATTACTGCTGATTCTTTACTGGAAAAAAATATCGCGTGCGGGTGTCATCGCTTCGCTTTTATGCGGAACGATCAGTACCATAATCTGGAAAGAGTTTTTTCTTGCGTCAACAGGAATATCTGAACGCCTTACCAGTTTTGTGTTTGCGTTTGTGATGGCGGTTCTTTTTTCTCTAATACTTCCTGAGAAAAAAAAGTGTTAAAGTGAAAGAAACTCAACATTAAAACACTTCATAAACTCGCTATTTACTCAGTCTCCCTCAAATTCAATCATGGTATAAATTTTCCTGTGCTTGATTTTATCGCGTCCTTTCAGATCTGGAAGCTCAACAATAAAGGCACATTCCACAACTTCACCGCCGAGGGTTTCAACCAGCTTAATGGCTGCTTCTACGGTGCCGCCAGTTGCAATCAGGTCGTCCACGATCACAATGCGTTCGCCTTTGCTGATTGCATCTTCATGAATCTGTAATTCAGCAGAGCCGTATTCAAGATTGTATTCTACAGAAATCGTTTTGTAAGGAAGTTTTCCCTTTTTGCGCACCGGAATAAAACCCACGCCCAGCCTGTATGCCAGCACAGCACCAAATACAAATCCGCGTGCATCGATCCCGACAATTTTATCAATTTTCTGGTCTTTGTATCTTTCATAAAAACGATCATTCGATTCGCGGAATGCTTCCGGATCCTGCATCAGTGTGGTGATATCGCGAAACATAACCGGAGCCACCGGGAAGTTGGGAACTGTACGAATGGATTTTTTAAGGTCTATCATATACTTGATTTCAATTTTGTTTTACAAACCTAGTTAAAATTATGAATTGTCAAAACAGAAAAAACATTGCTAAATTTCATCAATTATTTTTTTCAAAACATCCAGCTGCAGACGAATCATTTTAAAATACTGGTAGCGGTGTTTCTCCGAAAGGCGGCTGATGGGAACCGATTTTACAAGTAGATTTTTTATCCAACTTTCGGTGTCATCAATAAAAACGGGGTGTGATGTGAACATGGAGTTAAACGTATAATGCCGGATATACACATGAGAAGTGCCGGTCGTTTTAGCCAGGATAACATTATTTCCGATTTCAATTTCGCTGAAATACATTTCCAGATTTTCGGTTGCATCCTGAATATTCAACTTGATCAGTTTGTTCCCCATTTGCGCCATTAATTCAATGTCGTTGATCTCGGTTGAGATTTCGTCAAACACCTGCAAGGCCTCTTCCCGCGAAGCAAACTGTCCGGATCCTGCATAATACTCAATCTGTTTGATCAGACTGTTCATCGAACCCTCACTCCATATTTCCAAAGATGGAATATGCAGATATTCATTGTAAATTTTTCTGCACAGTTCAATCAATTCAGGGCTTATGATGTCACATTTAAATTTGTGTTTTTCGAATTCATTATAACCGGAAACCGATTTCAGCCAGTAAAAAATTTTAAAGGCTGCTATGGCTGGATATCCGAAATGGTAAAAGATAGGAATGTCTTCGGCCGTATAAGTCACTTTTGCATTTTCAGCTTTGCGCAGTTGTATCAAGCCGGCCAGCATTTCTTCAAGATAGGCTCGAAACTCTTCTTCAGTACTGCTCATGCGAGAGTAACGGAAAGAAATATTCCCTGAATATTGACTCATCACGGAATCGAACGAAAGATGAAAGCGGCTGCATAGTGCGATAATTTCATCCATATTCAGAACGGTTTCTCCTCGGATGCGGCGATAAGCCCTGTCTGTAGTGATGTTTAAAATGGAAGAAAGCTCAGCAACCAGTGAGCTGCTGGCCGGGATGCGGCTTTTGATTTGTTCCAGAAAAACAAGTTGTTGGGAAGAAACCTTTGTTTTCATAAAATTAATTCTTGAATTGAATTCAAATACAAAGAGAAAATATTTGGAAAAAATACAAATTATTTACGACTTGATGCAAAATATTAAAATATTTAACTTTTGTCTCTATGGAATATTCTTAAATGTGAAGGAAGTTCAAATCTGAAAAAAGCTAACGCAGAAAGCCGTTTTGATAAGGGTCTGGGGCAGAATAATTTTGTCTCGCAAATCAATCTAAAATTGAAATCATGAAAACAAAAATGAGAATACTTAAAAAAACAAAAGCTGCATTGCTTTTCTGCCTGATTCTTTTTACAGGAGTTTTATCGGCACAGACTAAACCACGCCTTGTTGTACTGGATCTTGATCCAAAAGGCATCGATCAAAACCCGCAAACGCTCGCCAGCATGGCGCGAATCGAAATTGCAAAAACCGGAAAATACGAAGTCATGGATTCCTACGATGTGGATTTTATGGTTAAAAAGAAAAACCTGACAATCAGTAATTGTTATGGGAAATTTTGTTTGATAGAACTTGGCAAAGCTTTGGGCGTGGATAAGGTAATGAGTGGTTCCGCTGAACTCATCAATGGAAAGATTAACATTACTTTACGCATAATAGATGTGAAGTCGGAAACGACCGAGAAGTCGTACTCTAAAAGTTTTCTCAATCTTCCCAACGAACTGGAGAGGATGATTGAAGTTACAATAAATGATATGTTTGGTATTGAAAATCAACCCGATCTGGTGAGCAATCTGACGATCAAATACACACTGGCCAATTCTACCAACCATCCCAGCGAATTTGTTCTGAATAACAGCGGCGTACGCATGGGATTCTGCTACTTCACCGGCAATCTGAACACCTTTCTGAAAGCACCCCAGTCGCAGGGCGGATACAATGGTTATCCTTATATGTTTCAGTTTGGTTATCAGGTTGAGCAGCAGTATTTAAATGAAAGTAATGTACAGGCTCTTTTTGAATTTATCCCGATGGTTACCGGACTGGATCAGGGCAAAGTGATTCCCAGCCTGACCATACTGCACGGACTTCGATTCAACCGAAGCGGTTTTGAGTTTGCTTTCGGTCCTTCTTTGAATGTAATTCAGACTGCAAAGGGTTACTATGAAAATAATGAATGGCATCTTGAATCGGAGTGGACAGATTCGCTGGCAAATCCCAATACAATAATATCTCGTCTGGACAGCCGTGGCAATTATAAAATAAACCCGGGTTTTGTGTTTGCACTGGGTTTTACAATCCGCTCTGGCAATCTGAATATTCCGCTTAATGCATACGTGATTCCTAACAAGGAAGGTATGCGATTCGGAGCTTCATTCGGCTTTAATACCCGATCGAAGAAGGAATACAAAAACAGCTGATCATGAAGTCTGTAACTTTTTTCATAGCTATCCTTCTGAGCCTGTCTGCTTCTGTGCTGCAGGCTCAGAAGATTCCGGTGGAGCGGACGCTGACCGTGAGCCTTTACGCAGGGAAAGAGTATTCTTTTTCCCGCGAAAAAATCATCAGACTTATCGACTCGATTGAATCTGAGGTGAACATGATGTCGGAAATTCAGACAGAGAACGGTGGGCTGAAGTACACACTTCATTTTAAAACCAATGAAAAAGGTTTTGCAACTGTAGAAAAAAACTTATCTGATTATGGATTTGTCAGCTCCCGCGATCTGAAAACGATCGTTCTGAACTATGCTGATACCGTGGCTATCCACAATCGTCTATCCTTTCTTTTTTCGCAGAAGCAACATATTGAAAAGGGGCTGGACGGACTTGAGAAGATGTCGGTGCAATACTACGATATGTGGAAACAACTGACTATAATGGAAGAAGAAATTTTTAAGCAAAAGGAGAAACTGGCGCTTTATTACAGTCGTCAGAAGTACAGGAACCAGGTGGTTCTTGAATTAATTAACTAAAAATAAAAAACATGAATACTATATGTTCATACTGTTCTGTATCAAGAATTATAAAGTCAAAATCCATTTCATTTTTCTTAATTTTGATTGTTTCAATATTTCATTCAACCGGATTAGCCTTTTCTCAGTCTGATTCCTGCTATACAGCAATAATGATAAAGAAGGGTTGCATACCCAAAGCGAATTGCGCCCTTGCGGGAGCCTATAACCCCTGTGGGTTTTACCTTTACAGGAATTGCCTTTACAACATTGAACTGAAAAACAAAACACAGATTAACGGAAGATTAATAGATATCAGGCCCGACACGTTGTGTTTTACAAACTTCATTAATCTTAATGCAGCAAAAAAGGCTCACCGAAAATTTGACACATTGAAAGTTTCACTAAATGAACTCTGGAGACTAAATCTGAACTCTGATGCTACGTTTGGGTTTTACGAAAGACATTATTTCAAAAATAATATTCTTATCATTAGAAAGGATACGGGAATAAACTATATTGAAAGTGAATGGACAGTATCCGGTACAAACCCTGTATACAAAACAGAACTGGTGCCGTATCTCTCAGCTAATGGCCTTTATCTCGTTTATGAACAAAACGGATTAACCTGTTTTTATCAGGGAGGAGCCATTGATAAACCTGATACATCAAAGATGGATCGTTCATACAAAAAAAGAAATCTGATCTGGTTTACCCCCTGTTCGGTTGAAGAGATTAATGGCTTGGCATTCGGGATGTACACAAAAAATATGAAGAACCGTGATTTCGGTGAGCGGGACACACTACTAGTCAGAGGGCTTGCTTTGGAAATTAATTTATTTGCTTTGTTTTCTTTAATGAATCCAAAACTGAACGGACCTTTTCCTGATAGCATTGCATACTTCAATCAAACTCTTTCGAAAGACTGGCAGGTAAAAGTGAACGGGGTGAACATCAGCATTCTCAACACCATCAATGAAATGACGATACGGGGATTGAGCTTTTCTTCAGCAGTGACTGTTGTGGACAGAATATACGGGATTTCTGTTTCGGGTGTCAATAATTTCTGCTACGTGCTGAAAGGTGTTGAATTAGCGGGATTGCGAAACAGGGCAGGCGTAGCCAGAGGAGTTCAGATAGGACTATTCAATAAGGCAACAGATTTGAGAGGGATTCAAATCGGCTTATGGAATACGAATGGGAAACGTTCTCTTCCGTTTATCAACTGGCAATTCTCATCCCTCATAAACGCACGTAAAATCAGACGTTCTGAATACTTATAATTTAATATCAGACAAAATGAAAACAACAAATACAACTTTATCAATTACCGATTCTATAAAGTAAATACCATTGCTCAAAACTGCCGTGCCTCTGCTACTGACTTTGGAGATACTCGTGCGTTTTAAATTTTTGAAGGAGTTCTTTTTTTCTGTTTCACGCAGCAAAAATCTTCCTAATATCGCAGCGTGAAAAACAAGGAATCAGGAAAGCCCGACGTGTTTGCCGCCATTCGCATTGGTGAGTTTCGCATGTTCATGGGATTCCGCTTTTTCATGACTGTTGCCGTGATGATGCAGTCGGTGATTGTAGGTTGGCAGATTTACGACATTACGCACGACCCCTTTCAACTGGGAATGATCGGGTTGACAGAAGCCATTCCGCAAATTGCAATCGCTTTGTTTGCGGGCCATCTGGCGGATCGTTATGACAGAAAAAAAATCATTATTCTAACTTCCATTCTATTTTTAATTGGCTCGGTATTGCTTTCTGTATATAGCTTTCCCGAAATCGGGCTGGCAGCGCAGTTTGGTGTAATGCCCATTTATGTTGTAATTTTTATCACCGGATTGGTTCGCGGGCTGATGCATCCAGCGAATACGGCCTTGATGGCACAGCTGGTTCCGCGTGAATTGTATCCAAACAGTTCTTCTTGGAACAGCGGAATATGGCATACAGCATCTGTTTCAGGGCTTGCTTTTGGTGGTTTATTATGTGGATTTGTTGGAATATCTTTTGCCTATATTATTTCTACTTCTATTGTTCTCGTATCAATTCTTTTTACAGTTTCAATCAAAAAAAAGCCATTAACTGTAAAGAATATAGAAGCCAGTGTATTTCAAAATATTTCGACTGGAGTAAAGTTTGTTTTTAAGAACAAACTGATTCTTTCAGCTATGTCACTCGATATGTTTGCTGTCCTCTTTGGAGGTGCGACATCCATGCTTCCTGTTTTTGCTTCTGATATACTAAAAGTTGGACCTGAAGGTTATGGAATATTAAGGGCAACGCCAGCGGTGGGTGCTGTGATAATGTCAGTCATTATGGCTGCACGACCTCCAATGAAAAACACAGGACTTAAGCTTTTCCTTTCTATTACTGCATTTGGATTGTGCATTATTGGATTTGCGTTCTCAACGAATTTTTATTTATCACTCGCGTTGTTATTTGCAAGCGGTGTATTTGATAACGTGAGCGTGGTGATCCGCCACACCATCATGCAGCTCTACGCACCCGATGAAATGCGGGGGAGAGTGGCTTCCGTGAATAGTATTTTTATCGGTTCCTCGAACGAAATAGGTGCGTTTGAATCAGGACTGGCCTGCAGTTTACTGGGTCTGGTTCCATCCGTAATTTTTGGCGGAGGCATGACGGTGCTTGTTGTTATTGCGATTGCGGCATTTTCTCCTTCACTCAGGAATTTGAGGTTTGAGAGAGAGAAGCATTTTACTTGATTTGAAGCTTTTCGGTGGTCTTACTCATCCCCCAGCCCCTTCTCTAGGCATAGAGAAGGGGAGCGAATTTTTTTTACTTTTGAAAAAACTCTTTTTTGAAATATTCTGAAATTATAAAACTGGTTCGTAAACTCAGGAGAAATCAAACTCCCGAGGAAGAATTACTATGGGGTTTTCTTCGAAACAGAAACTTTAACGAAATTAAATTTGTTCGTCAGCATCCTTTGGTATATGAAGTTAACAAAGGAGAAATTTTCTTTTTTGTTGCTGATTTTTATTGTGCGGAATACCGGCTTGTTGTGGAATTGGATGGAAAGATTCATGACTACCAAAAGGAAAAAGACTTTCATCGAGATGAAATAATTCAATCAAGAGAGATCAGTGTATTGAGAATAAAAAATGAGGAACTGAAAGACATGAAAGCTGTGTTGACGAAAATTGAGGCAGCCATTAGAACTTCACGCTTTTAAAGTTAATCTTTTCGGTGGTCGTGCATTTCCCCTCTTTACTGGTAGAGAGGGGATGTCAACTTGTTGACAGGGGTGAGTCAGAAAATGAAAATCATTTTCTCCTTCACTCAGGAATTTGTGGTTTGAGAGAGAGAAGCAGTTTGCTTAGAAAACAGTTATTGGTTATTAAGTTACTAGGTTATTAGGTTTGGTGGCAAAAAGTTTCGCACCAAGACGCAACGGACGCTAAGTTCCAATCAGCGAGAGATAATTATAATAAACCTGCTTTTTTCTTCCTCCAAAAAATCAAATACACAATCATTCCCGTCAGTGCAGCACTTGTTGCAACCAGCGCCCATTCTGAAGTACGACAACCTGCTTTGTCGAGTTGACCGGGTGAAAAATAATTGAATGAGATAAAAGAAAGTATAACTGCAAAGGCATTGTTAAAAAAATGTACCAGTATTGGAACCCATAGCCGCTGCGTGTGTAAATAAAGATACCCGAGAAACACACCCAGAAAGAAGCGCGGGAAAAAAGAGAAAAACTGCATGTGTAGTGCTGCAAAAATAAATGCAGTAAACCATATTGCAAAGTGATTTCGATTTTTATCGCCAGCAAAAAACGGTTGTAACACACCCCGGAAAAACAATTCCTCACCGATTCCGGGAATCACAGCTACAACAACAAGGTTGGCCATCAAAGCAGAAATGGAAGTTACATTCATGAATGTTTCAGTGATGATCGTTGCTGTACTTTCGCGGCTTCTCATCCATTCTTCAACCGATGAAAGAAAAGCGGGAAGTTGGATTTCGGAATTGATTTCTGCCATCCAGTTAATGAACGGTATGGCCACGACAACCAGCAGCATGCCGAGCAGCACTGTGCGTCCCTGAATTTTTCCTTTCAGGCCAAGACTTGCCAAAGGCTTGGGATCGATGAAACGAGCCAGCAATAGAGGAGGAAAAAGAAAGAGTCCGATGGAGTTGATTCCCTGCATCAGGCGGAATGCGGCAATCCCCAATGTGTTTCCGTGTAAAGGAATAGGAAGTCCGTCGGGATTCAGGCGAACCCCTGGAAAAAGATGAGATGTCAGAAACAGGGCAAGCACCGAAAAGAAAGAGAAGCAACCCATAAGCAGCACGCCAAAAAAGATAATGCGCACATAGGATGGTTGTCCGTGTAACATGGGAGGTTTTGCCATTGTAATGGGATTCGGTACTTTTGCTAAAATTTTGGTAAAAATAGGAAAAATAAAACTTGGTTCCATGCCCGTGTTGCTGGCACCCATGGAAGATGCGACCGACATGCCGTTCCGCCTGCTTTGCCGCGAAATGGGCGCATCCATGGTGTATTCCGAGTTCATCGCTGCAGAAGGACTGGTGCGGGATATAGAGCGCAGCTGTCGCAAACTGATTTTTAAAGAAGAAGAACGTCCGATCGGAATACAGATTTTCAGTCACGATATCGAAAACGTAAAACAAGCGGCTGTTGTGGCTGAAGCGGCTAACCCCGATCTGATCGATTTAAATTTTGGATGTCCTGTGAAAAAAGTTGTGGCTCGTGGAGGCGGTGCCGCTTTGCTGAAAGATGTTCCCAAAATGGTGCAGATGGCGGCGGAAGTGGTGAAGCAGTCGAAGATTCCTGTCACAGCCAAAACACGATTGGGCTGGGATGATAAAACAAAAAATATTGTAGAAGTGGCCGAACGCCTGCAGGACGTGGGCATCTGCGCACTTACGATTCACGGCCGTACGCGTATGCAGCTTTACAAAGGCGAAGCCGACTGGACGCTGATCGGCGAAGTGAAAAATAATCCTCGCATGCAAATCCCGATTATTGGTAATGGCGATATATGTTCCGGCGCCGACGCCAAACGTCGCTTTGATGAGACGGGCGTGGATGCAGTGATGATTGGCCGCGCTGCTATTGGCAATTCGTGGTTATTCCGTGAAGTGCGAAATTATCTGGATAAGAATATTGATACGCCACCTCCCAGTTTTTTTGAAAGAATTGAACTGTGCAAAAGGCATTTCAACATGGTGATGGATTACAAAGGTGAGCGCACTGCCGTATCTGAAATGCGAAAACACTACAAACATTATTTTAAAGGAATCCCATCGTTCAAACCCTTACGTATAGATTTACTAACTGCAAAAACTGCCGAAGAAGTGCAGGTGATTTTTGAAATCATTTCAGAAATGGCTGGGAAAGAATAGTGCAGAATTGTTACTTTTCATTTGGGCTCGGAGTCCGGAGACGGAAGCCCGAAGAAAAAAATTCGCATTAATCTGCGTGCATTTAAACTACATGAAAAAATTGAAAAGTAATAGCTGCTGCTCGCTCAATATTCTTCTGACTTCCAACTCCTGACTTCGGACTTTTAAAAGCTCTTCAAAACTTCTTCAAATTCTTCTCCCTTTTCCAGTGTATACACTTGCATCCCCAAAGCAGCAGCAGCATCCGTATTGGTTTTCGAATCATCAATAAACAGTGTTTCTTCCGGAATAAGATGCTGCTGGTTTAAAACATGCAGAAATATTTCAGCATCGGGTTTGCGCATTCCCAGATCAAAAGAGAAATATGCTTTTTCAAAAAGAGCTTCAAATGAATTTACGTGATTTTCTGTTTGCAGTTTCTTTAGATAATAATCATAATGAATCACATTGCTGTTGCTGAGGAGGAATGTTCGAAATTTTGTTTTCAGCTTCAGCAGAAAATCAAGTCTGTGTTGAGGCATATTCAGGATAAGTTCATTCCATGCGGCATCCAGCTCTTCATCGGTTACCGGATTAATAAAAAGTTTTCGTAGCTCATCACGAAATTGAGCGGGCGTGATCTTTCCTTTCTCAAGATTATCAAATAACGGAGCGTTTGTATAGAGTGTTAGTAACTCTTCCGGATTGCTCAGGCCCATATCAGAAAAGGCTTTCATGGACTTCAGAAAATCGATATTGATGATTACACCGCCATAATCGAAGATGATGTTTTTAATTGTATTTAGGTTGAATGTCATATTAAATTTGCAAAGTTCCCTGCAAATATGTAAAATTGCAGTCCTTTTTCCAAAAGAAAAAGACCGGGCCTATAGCTCAGTTGGTTAGAGCAGCAGACTCATAATCTGCGGGTCCCTGGTTCGAGCCCAGGTGGGCCCACTGAATCCGCAGGTTGCGGATTTTAGTTTTTAAGTAATGAAGTGTGCAGGTCCCTGGTTCCCCGCCCGGCTGAACGGGTTCATCCGTTCGGACGGGGAGCCTAGGTGGGCCCACACAAAAAATCCGCTTCGGCGGATTTTTTTCTCACTCTCACACTCTCAAATCAAACATAATTTTTCATGTGGTTTATTTATGTCATAAAAAGTGAAAGCGATCAAACGCATTATTCCGGGATGAGTGAGAATCCGGAAGAGCGCTTGTAGGTGCACAACTAGTAGGAACAACTTTTTATTTAAACCTTCAATTTTTAAATCGAACAAAAGAAACTTATCGCATGAAACCTCCAAGGTTAAGCTTACGATTTAGTTAAATATCTAGTTTAAACCTTGGAGGTTATGCTGAAATTTCGACCAATCAAAAAATTAACGTATTTTTGTTGCATAAAAATTTGAAACTCATGAAAAGAAATTTAATACTCATCATTTTTTCATTACTCGCTGTACCTGCGCTCTGTCAGGATTTATCTGATCTTACAGGTGGCGGAGAGGAAGATGGTAAAAAGAAATACAAGCTTGATCGTATAACGATGGGCACCGGATATTATTCCTGGATGAACTCGCCCGAACACATGACACTGGGTATAGGCAGAACCTATGGCATAAATATTTTTATCGGTAAGCAATTTGGAAAGAGCCCGATGTCTGTTGCAATTGGTCTTGGTGTGAATGCAGACAATCTTTATAGTGATGCAATTCCCTATGCCGATGCCCTTGACAAAACGCATTTCGAGCTTATTCCGGATTCATTGAAATACAGCAAAAACAAAATGAATCTTGCTTATGCAAGTATTCCTTTAGAACTGCGTTTTAAAATGAAAGAAAATGATAAAGGAAAATCTTGGAAATTCGCTATTGGTGGTCGCATCAGCTATTTACTTTCAAGTCATCTTAAATACAATGGTGATGATTTTGAACTCGACAAAAAAGTAAAAATGAAAACATATACGATCGAAAATCTCGAACCCATTAACTATGGTGCTACATTTAGGTTTGGTTACGGACGTTATGGTATCACCGCGTTCTATTCACTGAATCCGCTTTTCCAGAAAGATAAAGTTGAACATCACATCAATTTAAATCCAGGAACACAAGTAATCAAATACAATAATATAGCGCCATTCAGCATTACATTAACAGTAACACCTTCCTGATTATCTGTAAATAATTGTAAAAAACATCACTGCAACGCCTGCAGCAAAACCTAGGTAAATCTGGGTCTGGCTGTGGGTGTTAAGTTTTAAGCGTGCCCAACCGGCAATGCCTGCAATTAAAATACTGGCTGCAAAAAAAAGTGTAAAGTCTATCTGGAGCCTGATTGACAAGGCCCACAAACAACCAGCAAGCCCACCCAGGCCGGCCGTATGCGCACTTATTTTCCAGAAATAACTAACGATTAATACAAGTATTGATGTAAAAAAGGCGCCCATAAGAATATTGAAAAAGACATGAGGAAGCGGGTAGCGCGCCAGAAAGTAATAGGTGAAATAATAAAAAATGGAAATTGTAAAAAATGGAAGTATGCGGTCTTTACGATTTTCCATAGTAAGAGAAGAAATCATTCCCTGAAAATACATAAATAAAATAATTACGAGAGGCAGGAGCAGCGTGGAAATAAGAACCATACTGAACAAAACCATTCTATCGTTAAAATCAAGATTGGAAGTAAAAACGGTTGAACTGTTCATGAACAACAATATCGCAAGAGCCGGCATTAGTAAAGGATGCAGCAGATATGAAAAAAACTTTGCGAGTTTATCTTCCATGAAAATTAAAGCTCCTTACGCAAGCGTGCTACGGGAATGTTAAGCTGTTCGCGGTATTTCGCAACAGTGCGGCGTGCAATGTTATAACCTTTTTCTTTTAATATTTTTGTCAGACGATCATCGGTTAGTGGCTTGCGTTTGTTTTCAACACCAATGCATTCTTCCAATATTTTTTTCACTTCTTTGGTGGAAACTTCTTCACCACTGTCAGTTTGTAATGATTCAGAAAAAAGTGTTTTCAGAAAAATTGTACCAAAATTGGTTTGTGCATATTTGCTGTTAACCACGCGGGAAATGGTACTGATATCATAATTGACAATTTCAGCAATGTCTTTCAGTACCATTGGTTTCAAACTGGTTTCGTCACCGGTAAGAAAATAATCGTACTGATAATTCATAATAGCAGTCATGGTTGCTAGCAAAGTGTTTTGCCTTTGACGAACTGCATCAATAAACCATTTGGCAGAATCAATTTTTTGTTTGACAAAAGTGGCTGTTTCTTTTTCTTTTTCATTGGCTTTACTTTTTCCGGCAGCCATGTTTTCGAGCATTTCAGCATACGACTTGCTAACACGCAACTCAGGTGCATTACGCGAATTCAGCGAAAGCTCAAGTTTGCCATCGTTGTTAAAAATCAAAAAATCGGGAATCACAACCGGATTGGTGCGTTGTGTTTCACTGATTGAATTGCCAGGTTTCGGATTAAGCCTGAGGATTTCACCAATTGCTCCTTTTAAATCTTCATCCGAAATACAAAGTTTTTTGGCAATTTTATCGTAATGTTTCTTTGTAAATTCTTCAAAATATTTATCGAGAATAGTTACCGCAAGCTTGACAGAATTTTTCGGTTCTTTACGAATCAATTGTAAAATCAGACATTCACCCAGAGAACGAGCACCCACGCCGGAGGGATCAAATTCCTGAATAATTGCCAGAAGCCGCTCCAGTTCATCAAGATCAGTCGTAATATTTTGTGAAAAAGCAATGTCATCAACAATGGAAGAAAGTTCGCGCTGCAAGTAACCCGAATCATCAAAATTTCCAATGATGTATTCTGCAACTTTCTTTTCGCGATCGGAAAGCCTTCGCAATCCTAACTGGCCTAAAAGGTATTCATGAAAAGTATCACCGACTGAAAAAGGAATTTCTTTTCTTTCGTCATCCGGAGAAGTATTATTTACGTTTAATTTGTAATAAGGAGTATCATCATCGTCCATGTAATCGGTTAAACCAAATTCATCCTGATCATCCCGTTTTTCCTTAATTTCCTGAGCATCATCAAATGTACTTTCATCATCTTCAAACCCGTCATCTGTTTCTTCTGCATACAGATCTTCATTTTCTTCTTCACTATCGGGTCCGTCTTCAAGGGCGGGATTTTCTTCAATCTCCTGCTTGATGCGTTGTTCAAGCGCAGCCGTAGGCACCTGCAGTAGCTTCATGAGCTGAATCTGCTGTGGTGACAGCTTTTGCTGCAGTTTCTGTTGCAGTTTCTGGTTTAACATGACTGTAAAATCAATACTTTAATTACAATGCAAGATAAAGCGAAAAAAAACAAAATGCAACATTGCTATTCATGAAACATTTCTTTATCTTACTTTTTTCAAAAGGAATGAATACTAAAATTCAGCGTTTCTGGGTGTTCTTGGAAAAGGAATAACATCGCGGATGTTTGCCATTCCAGTGACAAACAGAATAAGGCGTTCGAATCCAAGGCCAAATCCGGCATGGGGTGCAGTACCAAACTTTCTTGTTTCTAAGTACCACCACATATCTTTTTCCGGAAGCTTCATTTCCTGAATACGTGCAAGCAGGCGTTCGTAGTTTTCTTCACGTTGGGATCCGCCGATGATTTCGCCGATTCGGGGAAATAAGACATCCATCGCACGAACTGTTTTCCCATCTTCATTTTGCTTCATGTAGAAGGCCTTAATGTCTTTCGGATAATCCGTAAGAATCACTGGTTTTCCAAAATGTTTTTCTACTAAAAATCTTTCGTGTTCGGCCTGCAGATCGCATCCCCACTCAACCGGGAATTCAAATTTTTCTCCGGATGCTTTTAAAATTTCTACGGCTTCTGTATAAGGTAATCTCTGGAAGTCTGTATTTACAACGGATTTCAAACGATCGATCAATTCATTATCATACATTTTTTGCAAGAATTCAAGATCATCAGCGCAATTTTCAAGTGCATAACGAACAAGGCTTTTCAAAAAATCTTCTGCGAGATCCATGTTTTCCTTGATTTCATAAAAAGCCATTTCAGGTTCAATCATCCAGAATTCGGCAAGGTGGCGGGGTGTGTTTGAATTTTCAGCACGAAACGTCGGGCCAAAGGTATACACAAGCGAAAGCGCCAGCGCACCCAACTCTCCTTCTAGTTGACCGGAAACTGTAAGGTTTGTTTCTTTTCCAAAAAAGTCCTGTGCATAATCAATTTCACCTTCAGGTGTCAGGGGTGGATTCTTAGGATCCAGCGTAGATACATGAAACATCGCACCGGCTCCTTCGCAGTCAGAACCTGTAATTATCGGTGTGTGCAGATAATAAAAACCATGATCATTAAAGTATTTATGAACCGCAAATGCCATGGCATGCCGGATGCGCAATACCGCGCCGAAAGTATTGGTGCGTGGGCGCAGATGTGCAATATCGCGTAGGAATTCCAGCGTATGTCCTTTTTTCTGCAAGGGATATGTTTCAGAATCAGCCGTTCCATAAACTTCAATGGCAGTTGCATGAATCTCAACGGGCTGTTGCTGTCCGGGAGTATCAATCAATTTTCCCGTTATTTTTAAGCAGGCTCCTGTTGTAACAAGTTTTAAAAGATATTCCTAAAAATAGGGTGTGGCGGCAACAACCTGTATGGTTTGAATTATCGAGCCATCATT
>JAZDMK010000049.1:0-13194 GCA_043800975.1 Bacteroidota bacterium
CAATTAAAAATGTTACTTTTGATTAACTTATTTTTCATTATGAAAAAGCTTTACAAACTACTATTGCTGCTCATTTTTTTAACTCTGAATTTTCAGAGTGTTTCGCATGCACAGTCCATCCTTGCCGGTGAAACAGGAACGGGAATTACGTTTGTTGATATTGTGCCGGATACTGTTTTGAATCCCGATTATCATTATACTAAATCTTATTCTATTGACCTTAACAACGATGGTATTGATGATTTTCTGATGAGTGCAACATACTCAGGAGGATTAGGTGGAGGCGGACAGAGTGCTTCCATTACACCACTAAACAATAATGAAGTAGCAATTTCAGCAACTGACTCATGCTTTGATTTTTCCAGTGTTTTAATCAACACATATGACCTTACCAAAGCTTTTAATTTTAATTCTGCTATTTCATTTTCTGAACAATGGAAAGACTCAACAAGCTATTTACATTATAACTTCTGGATTATGGGCTCCTATAATTGTAGCGGAGGGCTTTTTGATTTGGCTGCTAAGTATATTGGAGTAAAGGTTTTCGCAAATCCTGACACATTATATGGTTGGATAAAAGTATCACAGGTGGCTTATCATGATGTGACTATTGAAGAATATGCATACAAAAAAGCCACAGGCGGAATTCAGAATATTGATAATTCATATATCAGCCGTGTTTATCCAAATCCTTTCAGCCAAACTTTGAATATTGATATCAACCCTGCTAACACTGCTTTCATTGAACTCAGCATCTATGACATTCTTGGAAAGCAATGGATCGATTTAGAATTGCAGAATGGGAAAAATGTTATTGATACAAAAATTCTGAATCGCGGAATGTACTTCTATCAAATCAAATGGGAAGGTAAATACATTGCCGGCGGTAAGATTGTGGCGATGTAAAACAGTTTTATTTGTACTTTTGATTTTGATGATTTAATACTAAATCATTTTTTCTCTTGTGTTTTAAAATGACCAAATCATTCTACAAAACCATTCGTGAAAATAATATGGCCTGTTCATTTCTTACAGCATTTTTTTTAATTGCGTTTAATACTTCATTATTTGGTCAGATAAAGGAATGGTCATTGAAAGGAAAGACTGACGACGGCACAGCACGCGCATACGTTGTTTACGATAACCATGGTAACTTCCATTATTCTCTCGTGTATTTAAACGGATATAAAACAGACACGCTCGTGTTTGAAAAGAAAGGGCTCGCCAATTATCAGATCGACACTTTCATTCTTAAACCAGTGCATGTGGACGGAAAAGGACTGAAGGAAATGCTGATCAGTTGGCAGGAAAGAACCGGTTCTGTAAGTTACGTTAATGAAACGACTATATTAAAAACCAAACGCTCCTTATGGGATTTAGAAACTCAGATAGAACTTTTTTCCTGCATTGACAAATATTGCAAATACGAACTAAAACGCGACGGGGATGAAAAAACACGCTCCATTGATACCAGCTCATATAGTTTTGATTTTTTACTGGATGAAAATGGTAATATTACAATCGGGAAGAGCAAGTCCTACTGCGTGAGACATCTTTACAACTGGGTTTCTGTGAAAAAGAAATGGAAGCTGAAAAATGTGGAGAGAGTTGTTTATTCATGTACTCAGCAGCCTGATAAAGTTGAAGGCATTTTTCGTTTTCGCGATGGGGTATATACATTTGAAAAGAAATGAGAAAATGATGATATTTGCATCACAAAACTCAACCCACTTATTAAATTAATCATTTCATGAAAAAGAGAATCAAACATGCATTTGTATTATTAACAATATTTGTTTTCGCAGGTTGGTATAGTGCAATAAATTCGAATAATATTTGCGTTTCACATCCGAGTGTTACGCAAAAAGATACAAATACAGTTTTAGGATTTGGCTTTTTAAAAAGAATCGTGGGTCAATGGAACGGACCTGTTATTTCTTCCACTCCTGCAGGAAACTTTGACAGCTGGTATGTTGATTTCCGTCCAATATCAGCGGGGCAGGTTTCGCAGTTCACTTCCTTTGATTCCAGTTCAACAAATTACACCAGTTTCTTTATTGTAAAACATAATAATCAACTGAAAGTGGCGATGAGAACGGAAGGCGTTTTTAAAAACAAAGGCTGCGTGACTTACGAAGTAATGGATTCGGTGAATGAATCAAAAGGATATTATTTGTTTTCGGATTTTCAGTCAGGCAGAAAAAGGGCATATACTGTATTTACTTTTAATGATGATGCTTTCCAGATGGAAGTATACACCAACAAATTCAATAAAGTAAATCCATTGCAACTGCATTCCCGATATGAGGCAAAGCAAGGCAGTCGTGAAGCAGCGAATGATGCCGTTTCATTCTTTAGTTTCCCGCAGCCCAAAATGATTAAAGATTTTTCGGATGCTTTTAAAAATATGACAGAAAGCATTTTCTACACTTTTGAAAACGACCCCTACCCCTCTTCCCAGCAGCCATATGTTGGAAGCGTCACTGTAAACATTTCTGTTGATAACGAACTTAAGTATAAAAACACGGATGAAATTTTTCTTCTTCTTACAACAGAATCTCTTTTCAAAGGAATAAAATACAAACCCGAAAATCTAAAATACAAATCAAAATACGTGCTTCTTCCTGCGTATAAAAAGACATACACTATAAAGGATGTGCATCCCGGCAAGTATTATCTGTATTCATTTATTGATATTAACGGTGATAAAAAACACCTGAGCGGTGATTACATGTGCTCTGATGCTAACAATGTATTAACGCTTAAGCCCGACGGGAAAGTTATTGTGGAAACGAAGATTGATATGGTAATTCCTTAAGGAATTATTTTTTACCTGACGCCAACCAAAAGAATTCTCAAATGTGCAAGCATCGTCTTTCCTACATTCATTTTAGATTTTCCTTTTCTCTGTGAACTGAGCAACTGTGTGTGCACCTCCATTATTATGGCTTTGCAAAGGTTTGCTTTTACTAATATTTCAATCATCGAGGTGAATCCCTTTTCACGAATGATCACATCAAATTCGTTTTGAATCTTTCTCATTAGTTCTACAGAATACAATCTGTAAAACGATGTAAGCGTACGCTGCTTCAGTCCAAATCGTAATCGCAACATTGTATTTGCAGCTCGGGACAACAGTAAACGCCATGCATTCGTTTTCTCAATACCGCCACCTTCGGTGTATACAGAAGGAAGTATCAGCTCCGCTCCTTTTTTCAATTCCTGAAAAAGCAATGGAATTGTATTCATATCACTTGTGTTATCGCCTTCCAATGTTAGGATACAATCATCAGTGCTTTGACTTAACAATAGTGCTTTTTCAAATCCCTGGTTAAAGGAATGACCGGGCCCCATGTTTTTTTCTTTTCGGATTACTTCACCACTTTCATTATTCAACAATGTTTCCAGTGTGCTGACCGTCTGATCTGCAGAAGCATCATCCACAAAAATATAATAATGATCGTAGGGCTGCAGCGCTTTTTCAAGAGATGCATGCAGCATAATCACATTATCCTGCTCATTAAAAACGGGTATAACGACGAATACTTTCAAAGTCCGTAGCGTTTGCGGTGCCAGCTGATCGTGCGCTGTAGCCCTTCATCTAATGCAGTAGTGCATTGAACATTCAGCAGTGATTTCAATTTGGCCGTATCAGGAACACGGGAGCGCACATCTTCATATCGTCCGAAAGTTTCATACGGAATATATTCAAAAGGGACTTCAGCATCTAAACCATGAATCAGTTTCCATATTTTTTCAGCCAATGCAAGGATTGAAATTTCATTTTCTATTCCCGATCCTACATTAATAATTTCATTCACACTTTTGTCACAAACAGCCATCTTATAAAGCGCTTCCACAGTGTCATCCACGTATGTAAAAGTGCGCTTCTGCAAACCATCTCCATGCAGCGGGATGGGTTCTTTTTTAAAAGATTTATCTATAAAAACAGATTGCGGACCGCCCCACCATTCCGGATGCTGAAAAGGACCATAGGAAGAAAATATTCTGGCGGCTGCATATTCCAGACCGAAATCCTGATGGGCTGCTGACATCAATTGTTCACCAAAAAGCTTGCTCTGCGCATAAATCCATCGATGCACACCGGGAGCGCCATACACAAGGTCAGAATCCTCTGAAAAAGGCAATGCAGGATTCTTCCCATACACATCCGATGTGGAAGCAAAGATGAGACGTGCTTTTTTATCAATTGCAAAGCGAACTATATTGCGTATCATTGAAACATTCTGGTCTAACGTATTGTAAGCATTTCCATAACGTGGAATTTTCAATGAAGCCAGATGACAAATCACATCTGCATTTTCAAACTTTAAAATGCTTTTATCACACAGATCAGCTTCAATAAAATGAAAAGAATTATTCTTTAAAACGTCTTCCAGATTTTCACGAAAACCATAGGAGAAGTTATCAATGCCCGTAACCTCAATGCCTTCCGCAAGCAATCTGCGTACAAGATTGGATCCGATAAATCCGGCAACTCCTGTTACAATCACTTTCATTTGGAAATCAGTTTCAGTTTAATAAATGTTTCTCCTGAATTTTTATCTTTCATGCAGGTATCGATGAATGGCAAAAATAGTGAATCTGCAACAACACTGTCAGAAAGAACCAGATATTCTATTTTGTTGTCACGCATAAAAGCCAGCGTGCCTTTCCGCCAGTCGTTTTTGAAACCATTCTCCTGCATATAGCACCAGAGCGGGTTTCGCGACATCATCATTCTTTCGCTTATATTTAATCCGGGGCCTTCTTCCGCCAACATCCGGGCCACTGTTACTGAAACAAGGCTGAATGGCTCAAGCTGATGATTCAGAAAAGTACCGCATGCATTCACATTCGGATTTAAAAATTCTTCTTTCATTTCTTCTTTTCTTTCCATCTTTAAGCCCACAGGATTTGAATTTTCCATCTTCTCTCCTGCTTTTTCAAGAAAAGAAACATCGTAATATTTATCCCATTCAGCTCTCAATTCAAGGCTTTTCATGACCGAACGCGAACAAAAGAAAAGTGCAAAAATAAGAATAAGTGAACCCAACACAATTGTTTTCACTTTCGATTCTAACGCAAGTATGCTTCGCAACGCAACAACATAAATGATAACCGAGAATACAGGCACTATTGCATAATAGAAAAACTCAAAGGATCCGAAGATGGGTTCAAATATTTTCCAGGTATAGAATGCGGAAACAAAGAACAGAAAGCAAAAAACAACAACCGTCCTGAATGAATAACTGCGTATCAACTCTGAAGTCCATTGCCTGCCTCTGAATAAATTTGCAATGATAATCAGCAAAAGATAAGGCAGAAACATTGCAGCAGCTACAAGTATCTTATATAGTATAGTTTTGAAATTGAACAGGCTGAAAAGTGCATTCAGATCATATTCAACAGGCACAGGCGCTTCAGAAGAACTGAACGAATAATAAAAATACAAAATGTAGGCGCCGGTAACAACAGGCAACAGCAGATGAACCGGCTTCAACGCCTTACCCGTAAGTTTACCTTTAAATAGAATATCGATCAGAATAAAAATAAATGCAGTACCTAAAACAGAGGGTGCCAGTGTAATTGAAAATACAGGAATCAGCATCAGCAAACCAATTGCTTCCGTATATTTTCTTTTTGATACATACAGAATCACCATCAAAATCACAAGATACACAACCAGCATCTTAAGCATCCAGGGTTGTTCAAAACCATTCTCTCCATAGCTTCCCGACCAGAGAAACAAAGAAAAGTTCTGCAAACCGCCTGTATAAAATGCAGAAATAAAAATGACAAGAAAGCCTGCCGGGACCCACAGCCATTTGAATTTCTTTCGTTCGATCAGGCTCCACACGCCGCATACTGCAAGCAACTGAAGCAATGGAACCACAACCATCTGCACCATAAACCAGGAATGACCGCCAAAAATTCCGGTTAGCATTGCGGTAAGCCATCCTTCAAAATAATGATAGGGAGAAACACCATTCGGAGTCTGAATATAATTCCAGTCGAGCGTTTCAACGCCTGAATAGTTCATCCATGTAGCAAGATTGGCAGCAAACAGATTATCACCACTGATAATTAACGGTGATCCGGAAGCAGTGGCAAAAACATAAAAATAATGCCATGCAAAAAGCAGTAACATCGCTCCGAAAACATAAGGTGCATTGCGGTATTCCTGCCTGAACATATCCGGTGAAAAGATTATGAAACCACCTTTCTCGCTACGTCTAATCAGAATAACGCACATGATGATAAATACACAACCGAGCATTACCGTTACAAAACCGCTTGTGAAAAAGGCATAAGCAACGGTACAGGCCACCATTCCAGTGAATACACGTACAAATGTGCCCGCAAAACCGCTTTCGGGATGTATGCGCATAAACGCAAGCACCAGTATCCCTGCAAAATAAAACAGGTCGAACGAAAGCAGCAGTATCAGAAGGTAAATCACAATAATTTCTTTACAGGGTAAAAATAAACATTTCCCGTAACACTTTCATTCTTATTTTTACAGCATGGTTCGCCGCAAATTCATCAAACGCTTTCTGCTCATTTTCTTTATCAGTCTTATCGGGCTGATAACGATAGCGGCGATTCTGTTTTTTGCTTTCAGAAATACTCTGCTACAAAACAAGCTGCAGTCCTATTCAGAATCATTTCAAAAGAAATATGGCGCCGAATTAATTGTTAAAGATGCGCGCTTTACCAGCTTTTCCACGGTTGCATTTTCAGGCATTACGATTTTGCCACCCAACAAAGATACTTTGCTCAAGCTTGATTCTGTTGCTGCTGAACTTTCGCTGTGGAATATGATCTTTCAGAAAACAGATATTGACAATCTTAAAATCAGCAATGCATTTATTAATATGCGTGCAGACAGCATTTCGGACAACTATTCATTTCTTCTTCATAAAAAATCGGATGGGGAAACCAAAGCCAAAGGCCCGGTTTCAAAGATGAACAAACTGCTCGATCTGCTTTTCTCGGTATTTCCTGAAAAATTAGAGATTTGGAATCTGAAGCTGAAAGCTGACATCCACAAATATCCTTTTCTGGCTGAACTCAGCAACCTGCGCATTTCGAACGACAGTTTCACTTCTCCATTGCTTATTTCTGACTCCGGCATTGTATCACATGCAGATTTTGGTTTTGAGCTGGATCGTGATAACCGGTATTTTAAAATTTCTGTCGCTTCGAAAGATAGTCAGCGCGTGCGATTGCCATTCCTGCGTAATCTTTTCAATGCGCGATTCGATTTTAAGCAGGCTTCATTTTCCATCAAAGATTCTGGAAATTATTGGTACGCAGGTGAAGCATCGCTGCATGACTCCAGAATTCATCACGAAAAGTTTTCTCTTGATACAATTATTTTAAACGACGCCTTATTCAATTACAAAATCAAAGCATCGGATCAGGCTGTAGAAATCGACAGCAGTTCTGCTTTATCTGTGAATGGCTTTCGATCTAATCCGTATTTTTTTATCCGGGCATTTCCTTATCGCGAATATGCATTCGTCATCAACCGCGATAATATTCCTTCGCAACAATTCTTCAACGCCTTACCACCCGGACTTTTCACGAAGCTGATCGGAATTAAAACACAAGGATTAATGTCGCTGCATGTTGATTTCCATGTGGATTTTCGGCAAATTGATTCACTTCGTTTCAAATTTGAACTTAAAAAAGGAAAAGGCTTCGGTGTTGTTCATTATGGCAAAGCCAATCTGGAAGCGGTGAACAAGCCGTTCAATCACACTTCCTATTATCAGGATGAACCCATGACTACTTTTATTGTAGGTGAAAAAAATCCTGATTTCCGTTTGCTGGAAGACATTCCTGCCTATCTCACGTTTGCCATTGTCAATTCTGAGAACGGCGGCTTCTTTGCCGACCATGGTTTCGACTCGCGTGCCTTCCGCGAATCAATGATTCTGAATTTAAAAGAAAAACGCTTTGTACGGGGTGGAAGCACGTTGAGCATGCAGTTTGTAAAAAATGTTTTCCTGACCAAGAACAAAACCATCGCACGGAAGATTGAAGAAATATTAATGGTGTGGCTGATTACAGAAAACAAATTAATTGAAAAAGAAAGGATGATGGAAATTTATCTGAACATCATCGAGTGGGGACCCGGCATCTATGGCTGCAACCAGGCGGCTCAATTTTATTTCGGAAAGGATGTAAAGAATATTACGTTGCCGGAAGCGCTGTATCTGGCCTGCATTATCCCGCGTCCGCGCAGCTACCGTTCATACATTTATCCCGACGGGCGTGTGCGTGAATATGTGTATGCTTATTTTGACGTGATCTCGAAAATACTGTATAAAAAAGATATCATCACACTGAACGAACTCGAAAACCTGAAGCCCGACATACAGTTCACGCCACTTTCACTGAAACTCATGAAAATGAAATCGGAAGACCTAATGGATTCTATTGTGTGCGAACGAACCGGAAAAGAAAGAGGGAAGTTTAAGAAGGTGAGAAAGGTTGTGAAGAAGGTGAAGAATTGAATACTGAATTTGAACTAGGATTATTTTTCTGAATTTGCCCTACTCATGAGAGTTTACGATGTGTTACACTTTCATTTTTTGATATTCCTTCTTTCCCACATTTCTTCTAATTCCTTCAGATAATTCGGATCAAGAGTACCTTTGAAAATCTCAATGTTAATTAAAGGCAATATTCTTTTCCATTGATCTGAAGCCGGATAATCATGGAAACTATGCCATAATATCTTCTGTGCAGTGTTACAACCAATGCCAGTTTTTTGAAATGTAGGAAACCCTTTTTTATATGACAATGCTATTAACTTGTCAAAAATCAAACTGTCATCCATTTTCATTTGCCCACTCTCAAAAGCCCCCCTGCTCATATCTAATTGGTTTAATTCTTCAATTGCCTCATAATTTGATTGGTCAATTGATTTTAAATAAACAGTGGATAATGAATCTTTCATTCTCCTAAATTCAATTCCATATTTGCTTCTTTCATAAAAAGTAAGTTCTGGAGAATTATAATGTGATAATTTCAATCCTTTTAAAGTTCCATTTATTGCATAATCATTCGCACGGGGAAAATCAGAATCATCTATAGCTATTTCAAAGGTTTCGTAATAATCATAAAAAACAAAATCAATCAGCATAAATGCAGAATCATAGCAATTCAATGCCTTTTTCCGTTCATCCTGCTTTGCATAATCCGTGGCCTTTTTAATGAAACTGTTGTAGCGATAGTAGGTTGAATCCTGCGCTGAAAGGCTATTTAAGAGAAGTGTGAAAACTATGGTTGTTAAAAATTTCATTACTTCACTTCCACCCTCTTCAGCGAACCGTCGGGGTTAAAGGTAAGGCGCGATTTCATCTTTTTCAGGGGCAGTGCAGCCACGTCGCCCAACTGCGGAATCATCAAGGCGTTTTCGCAAAGCTGAGTGTTACCGAGATACACGCTGACCGTTGTGTACGCTGGCATACGGTATCGTAATCCACGTTTCTTTGGAGATATTTTATTCTTTTTCCTTACATAATCTATTACCGGTACAGATGCCATTGACTGAAGCCGCAGGCTGATCTGTACACCCTCGCCGTTCACCGAAATTCCTTCCGTAGAAGAAAAAGTCCAGACAGGCACATTCTTCATATTTACCGCAGAATCCGGATAGAAAGAAAAGGTATAGGTTTCGGTTTTCTGCTGCACCTGACCGGCAAAAAGAGCCATGTATTCATTCAACTCACTGTCCAGTTTATCGAGCATAAAACGAATCGTTTTTTCATCATAGGGTGTATCACCTTCACCTCCGATGAGGTTTGTACGCATTTTACGCAGCCCTGTAATTGCTTCTGCAACTTCCTTGGCACGTTCTTCTGAAGTTTTGCGTGTGTAAAAACGGCGAACAGTACGCTTTTGGGCCCAGAGCGAATCGATGTACACATTTTCGTAAATGGTATCAAAACGTTCCACCATATTTTGTGTGATGCCGGCATCTTTCAAATCAACACCCATTGAATTTCCATTTCTATAAACCATCGTTTTCTTAACTACGGGTTTGTGCATGCGTGGCGGATTGACCGACATCACGGCACCCTGAGAAGAAAGATCCATTGCGATATCAGACCTGTGATGGCATTTCCGGCGGGAAGGAATTTCCACAAAATAATACTGGCCAGCATCAGGCATGCTTTCGGAAGCAATACTCACTTTTCCCATCTCATAGTTAACCGAATCAAAAAGAATTACATCTTTAAGACCGAGCAGACTTTCAGCAAACTGGCGATAAGGCCCGGCAGTATATTCGGTGCGCGTGACCTGCATACTTATCTTTAAAGCAGTGGCGGGAAGGTTATAATAAAATCCCTGTTTCTTGGAAGGCTGGTTTGCAGGCGTAACGTGCACTACGTTGATGCGGGCACAGCTGAATAAAATAAAGGGAAGCAGTAATATGTAAGAAGCTTTTTTCATAATCAAGATTATCTGTGCAAATGTAAAAAAAAGAGTGGAAGAAAAATCATTCGTAATAATCATAATTGATTTCTTTCATGAAAATTTAAATCGGGAAATCATATTGAAAAGAATCAGATAAAAAGTATTTTTGTATTTATAAATTTTCAAACGAAACGTTTTACGTTTATACTATGAAAGTCAATAAAAAACGGGTTAAATATCAATTTAAAAAAAAAACACAATGAAAAAGTGGTACGAAAAACTATTTGAAAATTATGCTTTAAAATACGAAGAAGAATGCTTCGTTACTGGCACTATAGGCGAATGCGACTTCATTGAAAAAGAAGCAGGATACAACAAAGAAAATAAAATACTTGATATTGGCTGCGGCACAGGCCGTCATTCCATTGAACTATGCAAAAGAGGTTATACAATAACAGGAATTGATTTGTCGGAATCGCTTTTAAACAGAGCCAAAGAAAAAGCAACTTTTGAAAATCTGTCGATCAATTTTCAGAAACAGGATGCAAGGAATCTCACATTCAGCAATGAATTCGACCTTGCGATTATGATTTGTGAAGGCGCATTCCCGCTGATGGAAACCGACGAAATGAACTTTCAGATATTGCAGAATGCAGCAAAAGCATTGAAAGAAAATGGAAAGTTAATTTTCACCACGCTGAATGGATTGTTCCCTTTGTATCATTCTGTCAAAGATTTTCTTGTGCAGGTATCTCAGGAAGGCAATGCTACCTATGATAAAAACACGTTTGACCTAATGACTTTCCGTGATCATAACATTACTTCTATAGAAGATGATCAGGGAAATATGATGCATTTGGATTGCAACGAACGATACTATGTTCCTTCCGAAATCACATGGCTGCTGAAATCTCTGCATTTTAAAAAGATTGATATCTATGGCGCAAAGCTGGGCGCATTCAGCCGCGAAGACAAACTGACAACAGAAGATTTCGAGATGCTGGTGATTGCTGAAAAATAAAAATTAATTAAAAAAATGATTTGGTTTACGATTATCCCATGGGCAATAATTCTAATTATTTACTTCTACTGGATTTTTCGCAAAAAGCCACATAATCGTACCATTGAACATCATTTTTTTAATGCAGATTTATAATCACCCTAAAACAATGGTGATTTTCCCGCATTAATAATCAAACCTCGGATTTACAACATTGTTATAGATAGAACCAAAAGTGTAAGTAACTCCGATATTGAAATAATAGGAAAACTGCGTTGCTAGCTGCTGCTGTTGCAAAAGAATTTCTTCCAGTGAAGCAGTCCCTTTTGTCAACGCTACCTGATCATGTATCATGGAAAAATACAAATATCCGGAAAGTGAAAAACCTTTGAAAAGTCTTGCTGTTAAGCTGGTGCTTATGTATAAATTATTCATCGTGAAATCATGCAGATAGTTGCTGTATGAAAGAGATGTTGTTGTGGAACCCCATTTGGTAATGTAATTCATTCCCATACCAATCGAATGCTGCAACAGGGTTTCATTCATTTTATTGTAAATCGTTGTGTCAATGTATTTGTTAATTTCACAGCCAATTTTATAACGGAAAGTAATCAGTTTACTCGCCGACTTATCATATGGAAACACGTCGTATTCAAGCCCTGCTGAAACCGTATGCCCAAGATCCATATTGCTGTATGAGCTATTATATCCATTGTAAAATACTCCTGTTGACCAATGTTTGCTGAGTGATTTCACAGTGTTGTAATTGAAATAATAGGAACGAATATACATGCGGTAGGTTGTCGTATCATCAATCACGTATTTTGATTCCCGGTAATTTGAATTTGCGCTAAAGCGGATTTTCCATTCGGGTGTAATTTTTCTTCCGGAATAGGAAGAATATAACTGCAATGATGAATACGATTTTTCTCCGTTGCCATATCCGGAAAGATTAACATCGAACACCCAGCTTTTCCATTTATCCTGTACGTTTTCGTTGGCCGATTCCGGCAGGTTGGATTTAATTTCAATCAGTTTATTCCCGGGTGTTTTCATGATGTAGCGTGTGAGGCCTAATTTCAGGATCCGGACAATTTCGATTCTGTTTTCATCCTCCGAATTATTCACGCTCGTTGCCGATTTGATGGTGTCATTCATTCCATTAAATTCATTTTTACCAATGAACATAAAAGTAAACTCGGTGCCTCCCGAGCCGGTAGAAGATCCTACAATAATTACCTGCACCTGCGACTCCCGCGGATCACGAACATAATTCACATAATCAATTTCTTTTCTGATATAGGAGAAACCGCATGCATAGCAGTTACCAATATCCATAAAAACCTTGAGTGAATTTTTAAGAATACTGTCCTTTTTCAGTGAATCTGCGAGTGAAGTTTGCGCTTTAATTTGTACTGTTGACGAATACAGAAACAGCGCCAGGCTGGCAACAAAAATTTTTTTAATCATGGGTGTATGTTTACAGTGCTAAATTATAAACGCAACGTGCAGAAAAATATTGTTTACGAAAAACTTTTTAAATGCTTTATTAACAAAAGACAGATGTTTATTCAAGATGCCAGATTCCTACTACAGAGAGAATATGTATTAATTGTCAAATTATTCAGGTATTCAAAAAATGCTATACCCTTTGCAAATTATTAATATTTAATGCGATATACAATTAATTTTTTATCATTGCATTTACCAGAAGCCCATACTATGTCTCCATTCGGGCAAGTGACCAAATCATGGGTGAG
>JAZDMK010000081.1:0-8800 GCA_043800975.1 Bacteroidota bacterium
AAATGTTCAATTCAAAAATTACAGTTTTTGAAAAATCATCAAAAAAAATTGCAGGTATTTTTCTGCCCAATACACAAGACGGACATTTCATAATGGCTTTGCCTGCCGGCGAATACATGATTGAAATAGAGGGTGAACAAATGAGAAAGTTTGAATCTTCAATCATTATTCCTGACCGGGATCAGTTTAAACCAACCATTACAAAAAATTATAAAATAAGTCCGGCAGAAAAACTCTGAACCCATGCAACTCAATCTTACCCGGCCTCTGTGTGTGGTCGATCTTGAAACAACAGGAACCAATGTAGTTGCTGACCGCATTGTTGAAATCTGCATTTTGAAAGTAATGCCCGATGGTACTACCGATATTAAAACAAGACGTATTAACCCCGGAATGAAAATTCCACCTGAATCAACGGCCATTCATGGGATAACTGATGCTGATGTTGCTGATTGCCCGGCTTTTGCTCAGGTTGCACATTCATTAAATCAATATCTCGAAAACTGCGATCTAGCCGGATATAACTCGATTCGCTTTGATATCCCAATGCTTGTTGAAGAATTTCTTCGTGCCGACATTGAGTTTAAAGTTGAAAATCGGAAACTTGTGGATGTACAGAATATTTTTCATAAAATGGAGCAACGCACATTAAGTGCTGCATACCGCTTCTACTGCGCAAAGGAACATACTGATGCCCATTCGGCAGAAGGAGATGTTCTTGTAACATATGAAATTTTGAAAAGCCAGTTAATTCGTTATGAAAATGTTGAATTCACAGATAAGCAGGGTGTGAAAAGCATTCCGGTTGTTAATGATATGCAAGCCTTGCATGATTTTTCATGCAACCCCAGAAATGTTGATCTGGTCGGTCATGTTGTATATAATGAACTGAAGAAAGAAGTTTTTAATTTCGGGAAACACAAAAACAGACCTGTGGAAGAAGTGTTTAAAATGGAACCTCAATACTACGACTGGATGATGAAAGCTGATTTTCCTCTTTCTACAAAAAAAGTAATTACTGAAATTAAATTACGCGGGTTTAATAACGCAACAGCGACAGTAACAAAAAAATAATCATGAAAATTATTTGTGTCGGCAGGAATTATGCATGTCATGCAAAAGAACTGAATAACGATATTCCTACCGAACCCATTTTATTCATGAAGCCTGAAAGCTCTGTCATTCGCGGTTCACTGCCTTTTTTCATTCCTGACTTTTCAAATAATGTACATTACGAATGTGAACTCGTTTTAAAAATTTGCAAGCTAGGCAAACATATTTCAGAAAAATTTGCTCACACATACTATGATGAAATTGGACTGGGAATCGATTTCACTGCCCGTGACATGCAGCAGGAATACAGCAAAAATGGTCTTCCCTGGGAAAAAGCAAAATCGTTTGACGGCTCTGCATTTGTCGGGAAATTTGTTCAAAAAAACACACTACCCAACCCGGTTTCATTCTACATGCAGTTAAATGGAAATACAGTACAGCAAGGTATTTCATCCGATTTATTTTTTTCTTTTGATCATCTGATTGCTGATATTTCAAAGTATTTTACATTGAAGGAAGGTGATTTGATTTTTACGGGAACTCCGGCTGGCGTGGGCCCAGTGAAAGACGGAGATATTCTTGAAGGTTTTCTGGAAGGAAAAAAAATGTTCACTTGCCGGGTGAAATAAAAAAAGGCGCACAATGGCGCCTATAAAAACATATATTCTTCTTTTAATTTTTCACTCTAACTGTGTATGATCCGGAATTAGCCGCATTATAAACAGTTTCATAAATTGAAATGTAAAGCATTCCTTTTCCTTTTGCTTTTCCGTTAAATTTTGAACCCGCCTTCATGGATACACCAGTTTCACCAATTTTATAAACAACACATCCGTATGTTGGCGATCCTGTTGTTGAATATTCATCCGAATAATCATCACTGACATTCGTAGAAGAAGTAACACCATCGGGTTTGTATTTTTGATTTGATAAACTAGCAAGGGTAACTTCACCGTTTGCAGAAATTGAGAATGACTGATTTTCTTTCAGCATTATTCCCGTTTTCAGCCATCCGCCATTTGCGTTTGAACTGATATTTTTTGAAGCCTGAAGTTTAAAAACTTTTTCAGCATTGTCGGCGGAAGCACAGAAAATTTCCATCGACTCTATTTTGTCTCTTGAAATTTCAAGAATTCCGTATGATGTTGTTAATTTAATTTTTGAAATATTCGTACTGCCTGACATTTCATTTTCACCGTTAATCATCACAAGATCCTTCTGCGACGGCATGTTTGTCATACTATAAGCATACTGTAATTCTGAAAGAACTCCTTCAGCATTAAAATCAGTAAAGGTTACTGCATCTTCTGCACGACTGTCAATAAAACTTTGAATGACAGGAATCGCACCCACTGAACATTTTAATAATTCATCATAGGCTGCTTTCCGGATTGTTTCTGTCTGGTCAGAAAGCTTGTTCAGGTTGTCTTTAATTTTCGATTCATTTTCTTTGTCTGCCGTAACACCAAATTGAACGGATGTAACGTTGACCAGCGGAATATCCAGCTTTCCGAAATCAGTAGTAAGAACAACATTGTCCATTTTTGCAGAACCCGAAATAATATCACCATTACGTAATAAAATTTTCAAATCAGCTTTCGATTGTGCGAATGCAGAGATACAAATAACTGCAGCCAATATTGATAAAAGTAATTTTTTCATAGGAAGGTTTGTTAAATTTTTAAAAAGTTGTTTTGCGAAACAAATTCAGTACCAAAGTTAAAGTAAAATAGAATCACTCAAATATTATTTTGTCAACTACCTTTTCCCCAAATGCTTCATTAATTTTTTTACAAACGGAATCATGAGAAATGCTGAGTTCTTTTCTGAGAACAGAACTATCCAGTCTTATCCTGAGTGTTGTTCCATAAAGTTTTAAAGAAAGAGTATGGGAAGAAATCATTTTCCCCATGACTTCTTCCCATGAGGAAAAAATTTTTGTTTCACGGTAGCGATCGGTCAGCTTAAAAAAACGCATAGCCGCACGAATTCCCTCCCCAATTGAATATTCATTGGTGCTCATCAGATTCTGGCAACATTTTGGTTTTCTACACGAAACAAAAATGACTGTGCATCCAGTTTTCCAAAAACTTTTTTCATACGATCTTCATCAGTATCCGTGACAAATATCTGCCCGAAATCGCTTTCTGATACAAGCTTCATCAGTTTGCTTACTCTGTCATTATCGAGTTTATCAAAAATATCATCAAACAGAAGTACAGGATTGACCTGCTTTTGATCGCGTATTATTTCAAATTGAGCGAGTTTCAATGCCACCAGAAAGGATTTCTGTTGCCCCTGTGATCCAAAACGCTTTACAGGATATCCGTTAATTTGAAAAACAAAATCATCTTTATGAATTCCTTGCGTGGTATACTGAACAGCTCTATCACGACCAAATGATGTGGCCAGCAATACAGAGAAATCCTCATTAGCAAGCTGTGACTGATAAATTGTTTCGACAATTTCGGATTCGGGACATACCGATTGGTACAATCTGTTAAAGCGGGGAATGAAACGGTTCACAAAATCCTGGCGGGCTTTAAAAATTGCTGAAGCAAGCGGTGCCATTCCGGCATCGATGGCATCAAAAACCTCATTCTTCACTTTTGATGTAACATCCTGCTTTAGCAGCGTGTTGCGATGAACCAGCAATTTGTTGTATGCAATCAGGTTATCGAGATAAATCCTGTCATATTGAGCAATAACACTGTCCATGAGCCTTCTGCGTGAATCACTGCCCAGATTTATGATATCACTGTCAGCAGGCGTAATTATTACAAGCGGGTAAAGACCAATATGATCAGCAAGCCGGTCGTATTCTTTTCCGTTTCTTTTAAAAACTTTTTTATGCCCCACTTTAACGCTGCACAAAAGGTTATCTGGTGCATCATCGCGGTTAACGTCGGCCTTTACAACAAAAAAATCTTCTCCATGCAAAATGTTTTGGGTATCAATGTAATTAAAATAGCTTTTGCAAAAAGAGAGGTAATGTAAAGCATCCAGGATATTCGTCTTCCCGCTGCCATTGTTCCCAACAAAGCAATTGATACGGGGCGACAGGGAGAGAGATGCAGAAGAATAGTTTTTAAAATTCTGAAGGGTAAGGGATGTAAAAAACATAGATTTAGAATTTAGATAAATCGTACGGTAAAGATAAATCGAAAAGATTTACCACAACCACATTAAAAAAATACGAACTGATTGAAAAAAAAATTACTTTTGCGGTTCAAAATAAGAACGCTACCATGGCAAAAAAAGAAAACGATAAAAAAAACACCACGCTAAATGTTGAACTAGCGCTTAGCAGAACCGAACAATTTGTTGAAAAGAACAAAAAAATATTTATAATTGTTATAGCTGCGATTGTTCTGGTCATAGGCGGATATTTTGGATACAAGAAATTTTATCTGGAACCCAAGTCTCAGGAAGCTCAAGAAGCCATGTTTATGGCAGAAAAATATTTCGCTAAAGATTCATTAAAACTTGCACTCAAAGGCGACGGAGTAAATGCCGGTTTTATTGAAATTGTTGATAATTATGGAATGACACCTTCGGGCAATCTTGCTAATTATTATGCAGGCATCTGTTACCTCCGTTTAGGTCAGTTTCAAAATGCAATTGACTATCTGAGTGAATTTGATTCTGATGATCAAATGCTCGGCCCCATTGCGCTTGGAGGTATTGGGGATGCAAACTTGGAGCTTGGCAATATTGATCAGGCAATCGAATATTATATTCAGGCATCTGAAAAAAGCGTGAATAATTTCACCACTCCCATTTATCTTTTGAAATTGGCTCAGGCATACGAAACGCAGGCTAAATTTGAAGATGCGATTAAAATTTACGAACGGTTACGTTCAGAATTTGTCCGCACATATGAAGGCCGTGAAGCAGAAAAATTTCTGGCGCGCCTGAAAGCAATCACCAATAAGTAATTAACCTATGGCTTCCAGCCTGAAAAACCTTTCTGCCTATGATGCAGAAAAACTGAGTTCAGCGCATGGATTACGCTTTGCAATTCTCGTATCCGAATGGAATGAAGAAATTACAGACGCTTTGTGTATGGGCGCATTCAATACTTTAATTGAGAATAAAGTATTGGAAGATGACATTTCAATTCTTCATGTTCCGGGAAGTTTTGAACTCCCTTTTGCTGCTGCCAGAATTATTAAAAAGAAACGAGTAGATGCTGTAATCTGCATTGGCTGCGTTATTCAGGGTGAAACCCGTCATTTTGAATTTATCTCTCAGGCTGTTGCGCAAGGAATAATGAATGTAGGACTATCAACTGACATTCCCGTTGTGTTTGGTGTTTTAACAACAGACACTTTAGAGCAGGCAAAAGACAGAGCTGGTGGAAAGCATGGCAACAAAGGCGTTGAAGCAGCGGTTGCTGCCTTGCGCATGGCGTCTTTCCCCCCACCTAACAAAGACAGGCACGCTCAGCGACATTCAAAAAATTTATAAAATTATGTCTGAACCTCTCCGCATTGTTTTTATGGGTACACCGGACTTTGCGGTTCCTTCGCTGGAAGCAATTCACAAAAGTTGTCATCAGCTTTGCGCGGTTGTTACTGTCCCCGACCGTAAAAGTGGCAGAGGCCTACAATTAACATCATCGCCTGTAAAAAAATATGCAGTTGACAACCTTCTGCCAGTATTAGAACCTGAGAAGTTACGCGATGAGAATTTTATTAATCTGTTAAAAGAATTTAATGCGGATCTGTTTATTGTCGTCGCATTTCGCATGTTGCCTGAAGCAGTATGGAAATTGCCCAAATACGGAACCATAAATTTACATGCTTCTCTCCTGCCCCAGTACCGGGGTGCTGCGCCGATTAACTGGGCGATAATAAATGGAGAAAAAGAAAGTGGGCTGACCACATTTTTTATCAACGACCATATCGATAAAGGAAATATCATACATCAGTTAAAAATGAGCATAAGCGATTCTGAAAATGCAGGTTCGCTTCACGACCGAATGATGATAAGAGGTTCAGAATTGTTATTACAGACCATTTCAGGCATCTCCGAAGGCAAAATCACAACGGTTGATCAGACTACATTATATAATAATAGTAGTACGCTTAAATCAGCCCCCAAACTATCGCGTGAGCTTTGCCGTATCAATACTGACGTTGATGTATTAACTGCTAATAATTTAGTTCGCGGGTTAAGTCCTTATCCAGGTGCTTGGACAGAATTTGTTTCTCCCGAAGGTGTAAAACATTATGCTAAGATTCTTTCTGCATCACCAGATATATCAATCCATAGCTTTAAAACAGGTGCATTAATTTGTGATGGAAAAAAGCATCTGAAAATTGCCTTAATTGATGGTTTTCTTTCACTGGAAAGTATACAGCTTACATCACGCAAGGCCTTGTCAGCTGCGGCTTTGCTATGCAGCTTTCCTATTTCTGACGGATGGTATGTCTAAACCCCTGTTTTAATCGATTAACCCGCAGTTTTGTTTTTGGATTGAAAAACAACGCCCGAGGGAAAGGGCATAAACAGACACTTTGCAGGGGTGGTTATTAACAATTTGTATGATTTTTCAACAATTCTGCATTTTTTTCGTGCTAAAGCTTGCTATTTCCTAAATAAAGCGTAAATTTGCTTCGTTAACTAACCCATTTATTAACTAATTACATTTTTTCAACATGAACAAAGCTGAATTAATAGAAGCAATGGCTGGTGAAGCCAAAATGACAAAAGCTGATGCTCGCAAAGCACTTGACGCTTTCATCGCATCAACAACTAAATCTTTGAAAAAAGGCGAAAGAGTAGCTCTCGTTGGTTTCGGTACATTCGGAATTGCAAAACGTCAGGCTCGTAAAGGCCGTAACCCACAGACTGGCAAAGAAATCAAAATCGCTGCTAAGAAAGTGGTTAAATTCAAAGCTGGTAGCGACCTTGCTTCGAAAGTTAAGTAAGCTTAGCTTCTTAAAGAAAAGGGCTCCTGACGGAGCCTTTTTTTTTGCACTTTGTTTTTTATCCCCTACTTTTATCAAAAATTTCTATCATGTTTAATCCTGATGCACCTGGTTTACGTAACGGAAATATTTTCGGATTTCCTTTTGATGCCGAAAATGCCGGTATCATTCTTATTCCAGTACCCTGGGATGTTACTTCATCTTACAGTTCTGGTGCTTCTTCGGGTCCGGATGCAATCCTGAAAGCCTCGCCACAACTCGATTTCTTCGATCCTTCCTTTCCTGAAGCTTGGAAAAAAGGAATTCACATGATCCCGCTATCAGCTGATATCACAGAGAAAAATAAATACTTCCGTCAAATGGCAGAAGAACATATTTCTATTGTTGAATCCGGCAAAGAACTTTCCGAATTTAATAAAAAAAATCTGGATGACATCAATAACGCTTGTTCTGGGTTAAATCAGGATATTTTTTCACAATCAAAAAAACATATCAGTAATAAAAAGATGGTTGGTGTTGTTGGCGGTGACCACAGTGTTTCATTGGGATTGGTAAAAGCACTGGCTGAGCAGCATTCATCATTCGGAATTCTTCATTTTGATGCACATGCCGATTTAAGGAATGCTTTTGAAGGTTTTACTTTTTCTCATGCATCTGCCCTTTTCAATATGCTTTCAATATCATCTGTAAAAAAGCTTATACAGGTCGGAATCCGTGATTACTGTAATGAAGAGCAACAAAGGATTTATTCTTCCAATGATAAAATCATTGCATTCGACGCACGCAATATCCATCGCTTGATCTTCGAAAACACTTCATGGGCAAGTATTTGCAATGAAATTTTAGATGCACTTCCTGAAAATATTTATATCAGTTTTGATATTGATGTATTAAATCCATCCTGCTGTCCTAACACCGGTACACCTGTTCCAGGTGGGCTTTCCTACGAAATGACCACGTATCTTCTGGATCGGGCCGGTAAAGAAAAAAATATCATCGGTTTTGATTTATGTGAAGTAACTCCGGGGAAGGAAAGTGAACTGGATGCCAATATCGGTGCACGAATCCTCTATAAACTCTGTTGCATTTCTGCTTAATAATTATGAAATCACCCAACAGAAAAGATAGAATTGATTTTCTGAAACCCTTTATCACTGAAGAAAGGCTTGAGAAAATCATACACCATGTGCAATATCGCACCCGCCATATTACTGTTGTTATTGAAGATGTGTTTCAACCCCATAATGCCAGTGCTGTTCTCCGATCCTGCGACTGCTTTGGTGTGCAGGATGTTCATATTATTGAAAATAAAAATCAGTACCAGGTAAATCAGGATGTTGCTCTTGGATCAGCGCAGTGGCTTTCGCTTCATACATATAACAAATCAGAAAATAATACAAACGATTGTTTTCAAAATTTAAGGAAAAAGGGTTATCGAATCATAGCAACTACACCCCATGCCAATGATATTGTATTGCAGGATTTTGATGTAAGTACGCCTTTTGCTCTGGTTTTTGGAACAGAAAAAGACGGGCTTTCATCGTTTGCCATTGAAAATGCTGATTCCTGTATTAAAATTCCTATGTATGGATTTACCGAAAGCCTTAATATATCAGTGTCTGCTGCCATTTGCCTGCATTTTTTAACAATGAAAATAAGGTCTGAAGTCAAGCAATGGTCGATCAATTTTGAAGAACAGGAAGCCCTTATTCTGGAATGGCTGCATTGCAGTATTAAACATTCGGATGTGCTTGAAAGGGAATTCGAGAAAAATTTCTGAGCACTGCAGGCAGTTTGAGAGAGTTATTTGC
>JAZDMK010000144.1:0-2213 GCA_043800975.1 Bacteroidota bacterium
GAGCGGTATCCTTTTTTGAGAAGATTGCTTATAATAGCATGATCTACTGATAGTTCCCCGATCTGCCGGGGAGCGAAATACCGATTTTCTTCAACCGGATCTGCTTTTTTAACGAACAGATTGGTGTCTAGGCGTTTGAGCGAAGGCTTGCTATTATTGCGGTTGAATGTATGTTGCCTGCCGGACTGAGATGTTGCCGGCTTCGGAGGTGATTTTCTTTGGTGTTGATAGTTCTTCATAGATTTTTTTGGGTTAATGCCTGAGAAAATGACATTAACCAAAAAATTTCAAGGTGTAATGTGGTTTTCTGAGATGTCCCCCCCGGGAGCCGGTAAGCCAAAATCGTAATGTGCCGGGATCAGGGTTTGCCGTATTCCCGCATGAACGCTACCATTTCAGATATACTTTTTCCAAAGGTGGCGCAAAGATACGGAAATATTTTGATTTAGAACTATTTAATTTTCATTAATAATACATTAATGCTTATTTTCTGGTATAAAATGCCGGCTGTTACCGTACCCGGAATGGCTTATGTACTGACAAAGCCATGAAGGACGGGTTTTACGAACGGCGATATAATCTAAAACAGGAAAGGATTGGGCATGGAAGTAGTTGAGTGTTGCGGTTTGCCTGGCGGAATGATTGTCATAGTCAGGGGGTTATGTGTGGCGGGGAATCCTGGTGGAGGCTTTGGCTCCTGACTTTGATGGGGAAACAAATTCAGGTATCTTGTGGATTTAATGTGTCTCTGGTGGTCCCGCCAACTGTCGGACCAGTTTAGCGGATGTGGCTGCGATTCGCGCTTACACTCCTGAAAACCAGTTTGAGTTACCGGCTTTCTTTAACCAGATGCGTACGCTGGCCTATATTGATTATTCGGCGCTGCAAGAAAACAAGATTGTGAACACACCTTCGCCACCAAACATCCATGCGACAGCAGAAAAACCCTTACCACCAAAACCGGTGTTAAATGCTGAAAACCAGAAATTTCTGGATACTTTTAAGCATTGGATGCAGCATAAAAGATACAGTTCATCAACTATTGACACTTATGTTGACGGCGCCCGGAGTTTTATAGCGTATTTGCAGCCTAAACCTGTAAGCGAAGCCAACAACGATGATATGGTGCGTTTTGTAAATGAGTATATTCTTGCCAGAGGATTGAGTTATTCGTACCAGAACCAGGTTGTTAACGCATGTAAGTTGCTGTTTCGGGAGGTAATAAAGAGCAGGATTGACATAGAAAAATTAGAACGGCCCCGCCGCGAGTATAAATTACCCAATATACTGAGTAAAGAAGAGGTAAAGATCATATTACAAACACCCAAAAATCAGAAGCACCGTGCCATGCTTAGCCTGATATACGCCTGTGGATTGCGGCGGAGCGAATTACTGAACCTGAAACCTGTTGATGTGGACGAGAACCGCAGGCTGCTGATCATACGCAATGCCAAAGGGCGGAAAGACAGGGTAGCTCCGATATCGGAAAAGATTATTGAGATATTAAAGGATTACTACAAAACGTTCAAGCCCCGGATATGGTTGTTTGAAGGTCAGCAGGCAGGAGAACGGTATTCGGAAGAAAGTTTAGCCAAAGTACTGAAAAACAGCATCCAAGCAGTAGGAATCACCAAGCCTGTAAGTTTGCACTGGTTGCGTCACAGCTATGCTACACACTTGCTGGAATCGGGGGTTGATCTGAAGTACATACAGGAATTATTAGGGCACAAGAGTATAAAGACCACCGAGATCTATACCCATGTAACACAAAAAAGCCTGCAAAAAATAAAATCGCCGTTTGATGATTTGTGAGTTGAAATTGTTTTACTACCTTTACAGTCAAATACTATTGCATGAAAATCATACACCGAGAAAAGCCAACCCCAAAGTACGGTTTACCTCCAACTGTTAGTTGTATAACCGTACCTTTGGTACTGGTATAAGCGTTAGCGGTAAGGCATGAAAACCGCTAAGCTTGGGGTTTTCAGAGCAATATCGTTCGTTTTGACAGAAGTAGTTGCCTGTTTTCCGGGGACAGTAGAGCATTTGGGCTTGACTTTTAAAAAAGTTTTAGTGTGGTTAATCAGGACGTTATAGGCAATTAAAAACGTTCCAACTATCATGATTAGAAATTAAGATGAAAAAAATTGTATCTTTGCCGAGAGATAATCAGGTTACAGAAAAATGAATTATATAGAAAAAATAAATACAAT
>JAZDMK010000151.1:0-6045 GCA_043800975.1 Bacteroidota bacterium
TTTGTATGGACGTGAGATAATACTTCAATCTGTTACAGGTGGTATTACCTACCTGAATACTAGTCGTCTTGCATGTGGCAATTACATTCTTGAAATGATCAGAGATGGCGTTCCTGTTGGTCGCTACCGGATTGTGAAACATTTATAGTTTGAAAGTCGGACGTGTCTTTCGGTCCAGCTAATGGTCAGTCAATCGTCCTGCATCTCCCCTGCGGGGAGACTATATGGTTTTGTGAAATAATGAAACTCCCTGCCGCAAGCAGCGGGGTATCCAAATCTCCCAACGCACAGGAGAAAATTACGCCGCAAGCAGCTGGGAATTAGACCCTAAACAGATTATAATTATTCGGGTCTACAAACGCACAAGTTGGGTTAAATAATTTGCCATCACATACATTCGGTTGAATAAGCTTCAGTTCTTCCGGCAATTTCTTCCAGCATTTTTCTGTTTTCGAAAAGCAGGCACGATCCTGAAGTATTATTCATATTACCGACATTTTCGCGTATTTCACGGAAAAAATCGGATTTCAGTACTTGAATATAATTCTTTTCCAGTATATTATCCTTGGCGTAATGACTAAAAGGACATGGCTCTGCCATGCCATTGGCATTGATATGCAGAAATCCTTTTCCTGCAGCCTCACATATACCATCGATATATTCGTCTGACGGAAAATTGAATGTTGCTAATCCGTTTTCCCGTTTTCGTTTATTTAATTCTATCCGCTTCATTTCATGATCCTTCGCGGTAAGAATATATTCCGTATTCAAACTGAATTCGAAAGGAATATAATCTATTAGATACAAAAACGAAGCTCCGAGGGTTCTTATTGAGGCTGCATATTCCCTCGAAGTGATACTGGAAACATTTAGCCGGGTTGCCATTGTCGAAATGCCAAATACGATTTTTTCGGACCGCAATAATCCGAACACTGCCTTGAGTTTTTCAGACACCCTTTCACCCCTCCTGTCGGCAGTATGGATGTCTTCTCCCTCGATGGAAATCACAGGAATTATTTTTCTGTTCTTTTTAAATTGATTAATTATTTCCCTATTGACTAATGTCCCGTTTGTAAACAGAAAGAAAATTCCACGCTGTATCCGGCTTAATGCCGGAATAAGCCCTTTGACCGTCAGCGGTTCACCTCCGGCAATGATAAAAACGTAAGTGCCATAGTTCACCATCTGACGGAGGGTTGTTTCAATTTCTTCTATTGTCAGGGTGCTTTTATTTTTATAGTTCATAGCATAGCATCCCTTGCATGCCAGATTGCAATTCCAGGTCACCGAAAACATACATAGCGCTGGAATTCCAACCTGATTGGCTGTTTGTTGCCGTTTTCTGTTCTTTTCATTGTCAGCAATAGTTCTATACAGCTGTATTGCATCGTTGATTTTACGAAAAGAAGGAGTTCCGCTGAAAACCGACCTCAGGGTACGTTTTCTCAGATATTTTTGAAAAAGTGTAATGTTTTCCATATTCAAAGTAAAATTAAATTAAATATTGTACTTTCCTAGCTGCCAAGAGTAATTTTAATCTTATGCGGATACTGTAGTAAAGAACCGGCAAAATGATACCGTCTTTCCAGATCGCGCACTTCCGCGCGTGCATTATTAAATCCTTCCAGAGTTTCGATGTATGCCGGATCGTCCGGGGCCAGAAGCTTTAACCTGTTTTCGTAAGCGCTGCATATATCCCGCGCAAAAACCAGGTCTGTGGTAATTGAGGCGGTATCCACTTCCTTGCTGGCATCAATTGTCTTGACTGTTTTGGCTGAAATATGCCCCAGGTTTGCTAATTGCCGGTCAAAACTTTTAAAACCGTTTTCATCCGCCATAACTTCGTAGATGATCTGTGCAGTACCGGTTCCGCTTTTTGTTTCACTCAGGGATACCAGCACGCAATCCAGACTGTCCCCGAGATTCAGTAATCCTTTACGGGCAATTTCATATCCACCCGGCGCATACATTGAAGCTTCAAGTTGTTTGGAAAGGAGTTTTACCTGCGCCCTGCAATTGACGAGTGGGCTGATGGTTACTAAGAAAATCAAAAGCAGTAATCCGATTTTCCTTAGTGCAACCTGTTTTTCCCGAGTACATGTATCGGGTTTGGTAATAATGCAGTTGGTTTTATCTGATCTTGGCGTTTCCTGCTGTGCGAGGAAGCTCAGAGAAAAAAACACGGAAGGCCAGGGTTCGGAGTATTGATTCCGGCGTTTCTCCCCGGGATTTTTTTGGATATGAGTTGTAGTTTTCATGGTTTGGAATGATTAAGTGGGTTATTGTGGAAATAAGTGTGCGGCGGCCGCAGGCCGCTGCACACTGAACTTGCAGGATTTATTATCTTTTCCGGGAATTGTACCCAAACGAAGCGCCTACCCGGAACCCGTTACAGGACGGAATAAAGTACACGTTTACGGGAATATTCATGTTGCCGGACTTGAAGGTTTTACCGGCAGCAAATACAAATGCCGTTGCAAGGTGATATGTTCCGCGGCTGTCTATACGGGTAATAATTGTATTGGGGTTTGGCAGGCTATCTGTCCACTCCTGTGAAAGATGCCAATGCCCGTCTGACCACCATCCGCTTGCTGTCTTGCTCACTGTAATCTGTGGGCCAAAGGCAAACTCCCATCCATGCCGGTTATTCCTTAAACCATTCATGAAAGTAAAACTGGGTACGCACAGACCCTGGTCAAGACCGGAAACCATCGGGATGAATTCAAACAAGGCCTGAAAGTTGCCCTCGTTAAGATACTGCTGTTCAAATTGGTATCCAAAAGTGAACAACACGGGATAAATACCAAATCCGCCTTGTGACTTCGGGCTGGACATATATTCCGCGGTTTTGCCTGTAAGCATGGTTACACCAGTACGGGGACCTGTGGCATTAAGCACTTCTGCATGCGGGTTGTTTATAGCATTATCATAATCAAACTGCTTGGTAAGCTTAGTGCGGAGATTCTGATCTACCTTGCGGTCAACGAGTTCGTTGAGGGTAATATTCACCATACTGCCAACTTCAGAAGAAATTGGAAGGAATTCAACAGAATGTGATTTCAGCGTTTCTTCTTTCTTCACGTCAAGAATCTTCATGGTAACATATATTTTTCCTCCCATAGATTCGACCGTTCCATACACCATAAGGTCAGCTCCGATGGTTTTTCCGATTTCCAGCAAACAAAGCTTACTGTTGCAATTTGGATTGATGTTCTTTGAAGTGATGAAATACTGCATGTCAAATTTGTCAATTACAGCAAACGTATCTAATTTTTCGATTTCCATGCGCACCAGATTGCCCATGGTTTCACTGTTGTAGTTAGTTACATTGGTGTAAACATTCAGTACGCCCAGTTTTCTCTGAGCAAATACATTTGAATAAAATAATGTAATCATAATAGCAGCTAATGAGAAGCAGCGTATTACATTATTCGCGGTGTTGTGATGATTTGTTTTCATGGCTTTTGGTTTTTAGGGTTGATAATAAATGATTGATGAAACAAAACTACACCCACCCAGGACGGAAACAAAACGGAAAACCGCTACGCTCCTTTGCTATTAAGCATTCTGCGCAAAACGCATCACTTTTCTCAATACGCAATTCTAATATTTGCATTTTTTGCAAATTCGTGTTGGTTATTTGCGTAAATTGCAACCATTTTAGTTCTGTTGTAGTAAAAAATGCCACAAAAAAATGAGCGAAACTAACTCCAATCTTATGCAGGAGGCATTTATTGAAATGCTTCGTACCGCCCTCCCGCCGAACCATTCGCTGGTTAACGAATTGTCCGATTTGCTGGATATCAGTACCGATAGCTCCTATCGCCGGATACGCTGTGAAACCGAGTTCACCCTCAGTGAAATTGTCAAACTATCGGGCCATTTTCACATTTCTTTTGATGGATTGTGCGCTGCAGAAACAGGAACTGTGCACTTTCGCTATAACCTCCTTGACCAAAAACCTGAAAGCCTGCGAAAATATCTTGAAAGTATCCGCAACGACCTCAGACATATCCATGATGCAAGGGAACGTAACGTGATTTATGCAGCCGAGGATATTCCGCTGTTTTATCTTTTCTTAGTTCCGGGCCTGGCCCATTTCAAGTTCTTCTACTGGATGAAATCAGTACTCAATGTACCTGAACTGGAAAACATGAAATATAAGCCGGAATTTGCCAGCGATTTGATTGGTGATCTCGGTAAGGAAATTCTTGATTTGTATATGGGGGTACCCTCTGTGGAGATATGGAACGATACCACAATCAGCAGCTTGCTGAAGCAGATTGAATTCTACCACGAATCCGGTCTTTTTAATACTACAGGGGAAGCAATGCAGGTTTGCGAAGATCTGCTTTCATTGCTCGGACATATACAAAAAATGGCAGAAACTTCTTCAAAATCAGGGAAAGAAGGGGTCGCCCGGAATTTCACCTTATATAATAGCGATGTTGATATCGGTAACATTTGCATTCTTGCCAAAGCCGGAAAGTCACGATTTGTGTTTATCAGGCACAGTACATTTAACACGTTGGTAACCTCAAATCCTGTTTTTTGCAGCGAAACGGAACAATGGCTCGAAGGCCTGTTAATAAAATCCACGCTTATCAGCGGGGTGTCCGAAAAACACAGGAACAGATTCTTCAGGACCATTTCAACCCGGGTAGGAAAACTTAATGAAAAGATTTCGCAGCAATAGCACATTATGTCATTAAGTGGCTTATTTTTGTGCTTCAATAATTTTAAAACTATGAAAACACAATTGATTATTCTCCCCGTACTCTTTTTTGTATTTAGCTCCGCCATGGCACAGGATTGTCAGACTTATTTCCCATTTACCAAAGGAGCCCGGCTGGAATATACTGATTATGACGGCAAAGACAAAGAATCCGGAACACACACTATGATCGTACAGGAAATTTCAAACACCGCCGGTTATACCGATGCCAAAGTAGCATTTACCAGCAAGGATGACAAAATGAAGGAAGCTGCTAAATCGGAATACCTGATGCGCTGTAAAGGCAACGAATTCTTCTTTGATATGAAAAGTTTTACTGCCTCAGCCATGGAAGGTTTTAAGGATATGCAGATAGAGGCTCAGGCTTCGTACCTCACCTACCCTGCCAATATGACGGTAGGTACCGCACTTCCGGATGGTGAAATGGTTATGACAATCTCACAGAACGGAACGGTATTTTCAACCATGACCTCAAAAGTATTGAACCGCAAGGTAGCTGCAACTGAAACCATCACTACTCCCGCCGGCACATTCGAGTGCCTGAAAATTACCTTTGACGTGGAAATGGTAGCTAAAACAATGGGACTCCCTTCTACCACCCAAACCAGCGGCATTGAATGGATTGCAAAAGGTATCGGAACAGTTAAGTCAGAAACCTACATGAAAAACGGGAAAAAAGCCGGATACTCGCTGCTGACAAAGAAAAGCTGAGCCATTGGTTTCGGCGAATCAAGTATTTTTCATATTTCCCTTTGACTATCAATCTACAGAGCATTTCGAATATTCTGACCCTGTTTACCGTACTGTTCCAAGAGTAATCTGGTTGTCCTTTTTTGTCACGGAAAATCATTTTGTGTTGTATTCTTGATATTTACGAATTTTCTGTTTATATTTGTGGCTTGTTCTTCGGGATTTATTTCAGGTAACAAATCTCAATTAGACACCCTGTACTATGATCCGGTTTTTTAAACTCACTCTGGCTTTTCTAACCATAATATCATTAATGGCAGGAAAGGCTCAGACATCCGACATCAAGTTAAAATCATTGCGATATGAACGGGATACGGTAACCTGCCAGCATATTTTTGCAGGGATCAATGAGTTACAAACCATGCCACAACCGGATGACAGCGGTCACATCAGGATTTGTACCAGCACTTTAATTCAGTTCAGTGGAACTGCGACATTTCCTCAAAATGATCAGTCCTATCATCAAAGCGACACGAATTGCCTGTTTATCTGGCACTTTGGTAATGAAGGCTGTGATACGGGGCAGACAGTAACATATTTTTTTTTCTGATCCGGGATTT
>JAZDMK010000154.1:0-10273 GCA_043800975.1 Bacteroidota bacterium
TGATTCTTTAATTCCACCAGCATTATCTTTAACACAAATTGTTTGTTGTGAGGTATCAATATCTATTTGAATATGTAAATTATTAATCTTCCCTTCTTTTATCCATAAATCTATAGAATTGTCGATTAGTTCACATATTGCTAATTCTTGACTATAATCAGCAATTATTGATTGGTAAAGTCTTTTAGATGGAATTGCCTGTATTGTAGTTTGATTTTTCTTCATTATTGTTAACATTTGGTTTTTCAAAAAAAGAATGCTCTGTGCAGTTTTTGAGGTTTTTAATGTAATGTTGTAAGAAGGTTTCCATTAGTTAACAGCATTGCTGCGCATGTTCTAGGTTAATATTTATTTGTCTATATGCTGCGCTGCATGCAGCAAAGATGCTGTTAAATTTAGCCCATATTATGTCATTCATACACTTTCCCTTTTAGGTTTTTAAGTCTGTCAAGTAATTCGTCAAATAGAACAATTTCAACATTTCTCAAAGAGTTGCGTAAAATTCGAAAGTCTTCTTGCTGCTTACTTGTCTTAAGTTGTGAAGTTTGTCCTATTAAAACAAATGCTCTTGGCTTTATTACTTTAACACTTATTTCCTTTTCCCTAAGAATATCTTTTTCTAATGTATCCCTCTTGCCTTCTGCTTGATAAAGATATTTTTCAGCTTGAGTAAGTGTTTTAACCATGTCAGTGTGCCAATAAAAATTTCCTCTGTCTTGCGTTGCTGCTAATAAGTTTGTAGTTGGTTTTTTTATTTCAAATATGTCCAGATGCCCTTGATAATCTACCAACCCAAAGTCCACAAGTCTTGAACCGGCAAGCACGACATTTAATTGAGGAATAGACTTAATGTATTTGGAGTCTATTAAAAATAAATTCTTTTGTAAAAACTTACCCCAGTCAGCTTCTGATGTTGCTGCTTTTAATAATTTTTCAAATTCAGCTATAACATTATCAACGGCTAACTTGTCGATTTTGATTTTGGTTCTCGATACGAGTTTTACTTTTTTGTTAGCTGTTGAATATTTTGTTGAAATTAATTCCTCATAAAAGTCCTCGAATTTTGTTAAAGCCTGTTTGTCAAAATGCTGTATTATGTCAGAGTCAATATTGTTGATTATTTTGAGATACCTACTTCTTGAACTTTCATTATCTGCAATATACTCTTTAGGAAAAGTGTCATAAAAAAACTCGTCTGCGTATTTACTCTTTTCAATCTTAGATTCATAAGTTATTCTGCTCAATCGCATTTTGAATTTTTCAAAGTCTTCATAGTTTATTACAACCTCTTTTAGGCTATAACTTGTTTCTCTAGGCTTTGAGATTGTAACTTTTTGAATCTTTCTATTAGCTAATTTTTTGTCAAGATAATATAAAGCATTTCCTTTTATATAGCCTTTCTCGGCAAATTCTGGTGGTAACTTTTTAAACCCTTCAATTGTAATTTCACTCAAGAAGAATTCGCTACTCTCTGGATAGAAAATTATTGTCGAACGAGAAAGGTCTATAAGGTATACAAGTCTTTTTGAATCCGGTTTTGTGTCATCCGAAACGTGGATTTCAGTCTCATGCTTACCTTTTTTTATTTGTTTTATCTTTAATGCCATATTGTTTTTTTAGAGTTACATATAACGATCGATGCTTGCTAATAGCGAAGTTTTAATAAGTATGTCAGTTTCTCTGTCATTAAATTTATTTATTGTTATTCACTTGCAATCTCCCTCCCCGCAGATAGCAGCACAAAGTTATAGCCAGTGCTTACTTTCATTGTTGTTGTCAATTCACAGTCAAGTATTGTCTGAGATGATTGTACTTTTCTTCAATTGTCTTTTTGAAATTATTACAACAGATTTTATCTGTAAATTTAAGGTCATCAAAAATTTCTTCGTTACCCTTAATGGTAAACACACACATTTTATTAACGCGTATTTCTTTTTTGCCGCATTCGGGATTAGTACATTTTAACTTTGCCAATTCTTGATAAATAACGTTTGATTTTTGTAAGGTCTTTTCTGTCATCATCTTTTAAATTTAAGTAAAAATTCCTATGTTCGCGCGCGTTTGCCTGTCCGGTTCGAAGAGACGTGTTAACGCGTGCTTTCTCCTCAAATTAAATGTAAAGAACTCCTCTCTATTTATCATTAATGCCCCGAACATCCCAAAGGTTCCAAAAATCCTCATCTTTTTTTAATAAGTACGAGTAACAGTTTAGATCACTTGTAAACTGTTCACGTCGCCTGTCAAAATTTCGTAATTCGTATGTTCGTACCTATTCGTACTTCGATGATTGTTTCCTTCAAAGAACTAACCCCAAAAATACGTTTTATCCATCTCATTTCCAATACGTTTTTTTAACACTTAATAAACAACCCTGCCTCCTTATACCCTTTATCCGCTAACTCGAAAAAAATGTTAGGTTTTTTCTGAAAAAACTTTCGCATCCCACTATTTATAGGCGAACCGAGGGGGCACAGTTAAAAACGCTAATTTATTAGTGGCTCAAATCTAACCTAGTCGCTCCTTCGGAGCTCAAACAAACGCTGCGTAGCAGCACAATATGAAAGGACGCACATTCTTGTTAGTGCGTCAAAAGCAAACCTAATCGCTCCTTCGGAGCGAAGACCTCCCCGACATGCGGAACTGCGGAAAAGCTTCCGTGCAGGCTTGTGCGCAAAGGGCATATTCAGGCTTCCTGTCTGCATGAATCATCATAAATTTTGTTTGTAACTGGGAGCCTGCCATGCCCGGCCTGTGGAAGTTTTCCGTAGTAGCTTGTGTGCAATGGCCGCATATTCGGGGAAAAGCACTTTTCTTTGGTTCCTTTCTTTTTTGCGAAAAAGAAAGGGACAAGTCGCCGCCGCAGGCGGCTGTTCCACGCTTTGTAATAAAAGTTCTGTTTACCTTCGAGATCGGTTCGCACCTCATAGAGATGGAGTCGCACCTCACAGAGACGGGTTCGCAACTCAAAGAGATGGGGTCGCAGTCCATTGAGATCGAGTCCTAAGTCATCGAGACGGACTCCTGAGTCATTGAGACGGGGTTCTAGTCCCTTGAGACGGACTCCTGAGTCATTGAGCCGGGGTTCTAGTCCATTGAGATCGACTCCTAAGTCATCGAGCCGGGGTTCTAGGTCATTGAGATGGAGTCCTAGATCATTGAGCGCGATCCCTACAGCTTTTACCAAGGCTTTCCGCCATTCACTTCCCGCCCAGCACAAACCCATACCTCGCAAAGCCCCCCTGCCGGGTGATATAGCTTATATAGCCTTTCATCGTTTTGTTCTTTCCCAGCATGGCTTTAGGTATTACGGCCATTCCGTCTTTAAAAGGTATTTCGGTGGGAACAATCGAATCAATTTCAAGATATACTTTGGGCTTAAAAATCTTTCCATAGGTGGAAGGTACCACTGCATAGCTGTTGTCGCGGGTTTGAATCACCACTGGCACAATCGTATCCGTAACAGCCATCAGATTGCTTTTTACATTCCAGTATACCGAAAGCACATACGACTCAAGCGAAGAGATATCGGCCTTGGCATTGTCTGCCCTTAAATCATCCATCATCTTTTTTACTGTGCGTGAAAGGAAGCGGGTATCATCATCACATAAATCATTTACTGCTTTTTCAAATTTCTGTTTCACATCGTTCAGCGTGCTTTCATTGATATCGCTGCTTAGAATGTCTTTCATTTCTTTGTTAAACATTTTTATTTTGTCGAAGGGAGCTTTCAGCCCCGGGTTCTGCATCACATCTTTTTCAATGTTCTCGAGCTGCATTTTCACAATCGTCTGCTGAATGGCTGATTCATCGGCATTGCTCTTTGCTTTTTTATCGGAGCAGGAAGCCATCATGGCAAGGATCATCAGGGGAAGAAGAATGTTTTTCATAATCGGTGGTTTTTATTTTTGTACTCTATACTTCATGCCACAGGCACTATGCATTTCAAAATTAAATAAAACTTTTGACACTTCCAATATGAGAAGCCTGTGCGCTGGCTTTCCATTCCCGACTTCCAGCATCCGACTTCGGTCTCTTCAATAGGTCGTACCTAAAGGCACTCTTTTTTTTTTGCTTTTCGTTTTTACCAATATGCCGTGCCGATGGCACTCTTTTTAATCATTGTTTTTTTTTTCTACAAACATTCCGTCCCTAGCGGGACTGAATTGTGCAATTTCGGGCATCCGGCATCCCTGCCCGACTGCGTCTGCAGGCGGGGGCATCCAACAAAATGCGAAGCCCGTGCGCAAGGATTCCATTTCCAGCTTCCAGCATCGGTCATCCAGCCCAATTAATTTAGAACTCTAACCAATAAAATAAGGCGAAGCTCGCGCGCAAGGATTCCATTTCCGGCATCCAGCATCAGTCATCCAACAAAATGCGAAGCTTGTGTGCTGGCTTTCCATTCCGGTCTTCGGACTTCGGTCTTCCAGCCCATTTTAATTAAAGAACTCTAACCAAAACAATAAAGCGAAGCCCGTGCGCAAGGTTTCCATTCCCGTCTTCGGTCTCCGGTCTTCCGACCCTCTTCGTTAAAGAACTCTGACCACTTTAATAAACCGCTTCGGATACGAACTCTTCTCATAGTCTGTCATCACCACGCCCCAGTGGGCCTTGGAAGAGGAGGAGTGACTGAAACGTACCGGCTCGCCTTTTTCGCTGATCACAATGCCAACGTGCCCCGGTGATTTATCATTTGCATGCGTTCCGCGAAACACCATCACATCGCCTTTGCAGCATTCTTCCAAAGATATTTTTTTCCCTACCGTAGCATATGATTTGGAACCATGCGGCAGACTCATGTTGAAATGTGCAAACACATAGCTCACAAATCCCGAGCAGTCGAATCCCTTGGGAGAAGAGCCTTTCCAGACGTACTTCGTACCCAGATATGATTTTGCATACGCAACAATTGAATCGCGCCGCGCAGAGGAACAGTTGTCCTTATCTGTATTCACAGGCATTTGCGCATGCACATTCAACGAGCAGGATGCAATGATAATCAGGAGAAATATTTTTAATATTATTCTCATCCAATTCTCAATAACTTATAACTCATAACTCATAACTTATAACTTCATTTCCCCTTCAGGGAAACGATCCATTCTGAAATAGCCTTCAGCACTTCCGGGCTAAAGGTTTCTTCAATCTTCCCATATTCGCTGGGCGATCCTGTTGTGCAATGCTGAAACAAATGATTCAATCCCGGATATTCGGTGATGGTCACGTTTTTATTTCCGGCTTCAGCCAATGCTTTGCGAATGGGTTCCAGATTTTGTTTCGGATCCACCTGCAGGTCGAGGCTTCCGTTCAGCGCCAGCACCGGGCATTTCACCTGACTCAGGTACACTTTGGGATCAAGCACCAGAAAGGTGCGGAACCAGGGACTGATCATCTGAAAGGTAGTCTGCATAATGGCTTGCTCGGGCGTTTTTTTCTTTCTTAAATAGGAAGCGATCTTTTCAGAAAGCACTTTTGTGTCTTTGTATTTATCAATGTAGCCAAACAGCACCTTGTTACTTTTCAATGCGGCTTTAATATCTTTTTCCTTCTCACCCGACGCCCTGGCAATGATTTCGGACTGATGCAGTATGATTTCCTTTCCGGTTATGCCGGTGCCAGCCAGCATCACAATGAATTTTACTTTGGGCGACATGGTCGCAGCAATGGGTGCAACAATACCACCTTCACTGTGGCCGATAATACCGCAGCGTGTGGAATCGATTTCGGGTTGTGAACATATATAATGCAATGCGGCCAATGCATCGTCTGTAAAGTCATAAGTAGTAGCCGTCATAAAACTTCCGGTTGATTTTCCCACGCCCCGGTCATCATAACGCAGCACTGCAATCCCTTTGCGGGTAAGGTAATCCGCGATGATCCAGAAAGGTTTGTGTCCCATCAGTTCTTCATCCCTGTCCTGCGCACCGGAACCTGAAACTAGCACCACTGCCGGAAAGGGGCCACTGCCCTGCGGTATTGTCAGCGTACCCGAAAGTGTGTTTCCTGCTTTTTCATTCTTCACCGTTACTTCATGTATTGTGTATGGATAAAGGGGAGAAGGGGTTTGCGGACGTTTTGGTTTTTCGCATGATCCGGCATAGAATAATTTGCAGGGAAACTTTTGCCCGCCCTGAATCCATTGCCCGTATAGCGTATCATGCTTTGTATCAAATTTGCCGAGATAGGCTGTTTTAGAATCAGTCACCCATAAAATCAAACTGTCGTTTCTGGAAAACACCGCTTTCACGCCAATGTTTTCGGCACCCTGATCGGGCGAATCCATAAGCGCTGTATAGCTTTGATCGGGTTCCTGAAATACACGGAAAACGATTTTTAGTTTTGTTGTGGTTACATCCAGCATCCCTTCCCACTTTCCTGCAACAGGCTTCTGCTGTGCAAGAGCGGGTGTAATAAATACAAATAGTAATAAACAAACAATAATTTTCGGGAGATTGAATTTCATAATCAAAAGATTTGGTTTAGTAAAATTACATAATTTAGCCATCTGAACACATGATAAAACACATTGTCATAAAACGCACGCTGATCGTGCTGATCGCAATCTCATTTCTGATCAGGTTGTTTGTTGCTGCGTTTACCGAACTGGGCGTCGACGAAGTGTATTACTGGACCTATTCGCTTTATAACGACTGGAGCTACTTCGATCATCCTGCCATGGTAGGCGTTTTCATACGTATTTTCACTTTTGATCTTACGTTTGATTCCGAACTGGCTTTGCGCATGCCTTCGATATTGCTGGGCGTTGTGAACACGTGGCTTGTTTTTATTATCGGAAACCGGCTGAAGAACAATCTGGTCGGGCTATACGCTGCTTTTCTTTATAACAGTTCTCTCTATGGTTTTCTCATCACCGGTGTTTTTATTTTACCCGACACCCCGCTCACATTCTTCTGGTTGCTTGCCATTTTTGTATTGCTGCGTCCGATCACCGAAAAAACGATTACCAAAAGAGCTGGCTATGCCTTGCTTGCAGCAGGTCTGTGGATAGGTCTCGCGATGCTTTCAAAATACTACGCTGCTTTTTTGTGGCTGGGAGCGGGTTTGTACATTCTTATCTACAACCGGCTATGGCTGAGATACCGCATGCTCTACTTGTCGGTAATTATCACGCTCGTAATATTTTCGCCTGTGATCATCTGGAACATGCAGCACGATTTTGTGAGTCTGGGTTTTCACAGCGAGCGCGTGGGCTTGCTAGGTGCGGGAATTCAGTACGAATATCTACTTTCAGAAGTGGTCGGCGAAATTGTGTATAACAATCCCATCAATTTTATTTTTATAATACTTGCGCTGATCAGCCTCTGGCGCGGGAAACTTTCGATGAAGAAGGAACATGCACGCTTTCTTTTGCTGACAAGTCTTCCTTTAATTCTCACTTTTTTGTTTTTCTCTTTTTTCAGAAGAACGCTTCCGCACTGGTCTTGCCCTGCATATCTCAGTCTGATTTTCTTTGCTGCCATTTTTATTTATGATAATACGGAAGACAAGCCCTATCGTTTGCACCGTTTCATCATGCCGTATCCCATTCGTGCTGCGGTTATTCTTACACTTGCCATTACAGTTATCGGTTTTTTGCAGGTGCGAAACGGCATCTTTGACAAATATGTAATAAAAGAAAAAGAGCCCTGGCGTTTGGGACAAAATCATGTATCGCTTGATATGTATGGATGGAAGCAACTTCGTCAGAAGTTTTATCCGATCATGCAGCGTGATCTGAAGTCGGGAAATATCAATCCGAAAAGTAATTGTCTGGTTTCAAACAAATGGTTTCCGGCGGCACATCTGGATTATTATGTGGCGACTCCTTTTCAGCTGAAGCTATTTGCAATCGGAACTGTGAAGCATATTCGCCAGTACAATTGGATCAATCGGGAGCGTGGTAATATACAATTGGGAATGGATGCGTGGTATCTTTCACCCAGCACTCAATACCGTGATCCCTACCAATGTTTCCCCGGCTGTTTTGAAAAAATTGAAGTGGCAGATACCATTCAAATCATTCGCAACGGAAGTTGTGTGCGAAATGTTTTTGTTTTCAGAATGAAGAATTATCTGGGCAAGTGCCTCTGATCAGGGCTTCAGCTTTTTTGCTTCACCAACAGAAATTTGTTTCCCGTTATAATATGCAACAATGTATGCATCTTTCACGCCTGCATTCACACAATATTTTCTGGCTGTTTCTGCTTCTGCTGTTGAGCCATACATGCCGTAAATGTGACGAACCAGACCGTTTTTCATTTCATCGTAATTCAGCGGATTCAGATTAAACAGTTGTGCAGGTTCTAATCTTTTCTTATACACACCCACCTGAACGCTGTAATAGAGGCCGCTTACAGGCATGGTCGAATTGTTAGCGTTTACGTTTGCGTTGTTATTATTTGCGTTGTTATTGTTGTTCGCATTATTTTTAATTGCGGTCAGTGCACTGTCCACAACAACCGGCTGTGTTGTTCTTCCGTTGTTGGCGGCGGCAATCATATCACGTGCTTCAAACAGTGTGATTCGTTTTCCATTGTAATACGCTACAACAAACGCATCGGGAATTCCTTTTGTAACAACTTCTTTACGGTATTTATCCGCTTCCATGATGAAGTTGTATTTGCCCGACATGTAGCGGTAATAGCCCTTTGTGTTGATGTCAAACTCAAGCGGTGCAATTCCCATCAGCTGTTCGCTGGTCACTTCTTTCGAAAACACACCTACCTGAACTGTGTAATATAAGCCTTCCACAGCTTTCAGCGGCGCATTGTTGTCGACAACATTGTTGTTCGGATTCACAACTGTATTCGAATCCTTATTGACAACATTATTATTGTTGTTGTTTGCGTTGTTATTGTTGTTGTTCGCGTTGTTATTATTTGCGTTGTTATTATTGTTGTTTGCGTAAGTTGGATTATTCTTCTGATAAATTACTTTCGCCTCTGCCATCGAAATTCGCTTTCCGTCGAGGTATGCTACCACGAAGCAATCGCCATAGCCTTTGGTGCGAAGCTGTGTGCGTGATTCGGCTGCCTGATCGGGTGATGTAAACAATCCGGAAATAATCGTAATCCAGCCGTTGTTCATTCTTTCGTAGGAGAGGGGAGTGGCGTTATTAAATCTTGAAGAAGAAACCAATTCCTTCACCGATGCGATCTGCACGCGATACACAAGGCCTGATGCATTAAGCGAACCATATTCTGCTTCGTAATTTCCCGGGTTCACCTTCACAACATTTGTATTGTTGTTGTTCGCGTTATTGTTATTTGCGTTGTTGTTATTATTATTATTATTCGCAACCACATTGTTGTTATCCTGCTGCGTGGAAGCAATCATGGGTGTTCTGTTACCTGTGATTTTACTGTTTGCATCTGCGATTCCGGGTTGTTCTTTGGATGCAATGCGAACGATTTCATCCTGACGTGCCATTGCCTGCGCCAGCAACTGCTGCGCTTTTCTCAGGTATTCATTCGACTTGGCAGGATCTTTTTCTTTCTTTGCTTTTACTTCCAGTTCGAGCGCCTGTCCGAGTTCATTGTCGATTCTTCGTTTCAGAAGATTAATGCCGTTGCGGTCGACTGTATTTGTAACTGCGGGTGTCTGTGAAATCAATTTATCCTTTGCGTCATACGTTGCTTTCATTTCATTGTAACCCGCAAAATGCGCTTCGTTTTCTTTCGCGGCAGCTTCCGCTTCCATCGATTTGGCCTTATCCAGCTCAACATTCTTCATTCCGGGATCGGTGATTGTCTTTGCATTGTTCCGGATTAACTTCGCTTCATTACGCAGACTTTTTACTTCAATCATCCTGAGCTGACTTTCATTCATCTGATTCAGATTCTGCGCTGAATTGTTATTGTTATTTGCGTTATTGTTATTGTTATTGTTGTTCGCATTATTAGCTACCATACCTGCAGCCTTATATGCCTCGATGGCTTTGTTTATTCTGTCAAGAGAAAGGAAACTCAGTTCCATGGCATCACTCAAAAGCTTCTTCTTTTTCTCGGGATCGGTTTCGTTTTTCGCATTTGCCTGTGCGTTAGCAGCCAATGAATACAATGAATCGGATTCTTTATCCCAGGCCATTGCTTTCAGGAAATCGGGACTTCCACCGTTGCGCGGAATCAGCTTTACCATTTCGGCTCTCGACTTCACATACTGATCCATGTTGGCTTTTGCCTTGATTTCAAATTCACGCAGCTGCACAACCATCAGGCTGTCGTTGTGGTTTTTATTCATCGACAAAGCAGCATCGTAATTTTTCTGATACAAT